>JBPCVQ010000083.1:0-13433 GCA_051010395.1 Geminicoccaceae bacterium
TAGAACTTGTCGATCGCCTCCCGGTCCATCAGGTCGAGCATCGCAGGCAAGCTCTCGACATTGCGCTCGGTCATGGTGAAGCGGAGGCCGACCTTGATGTCTCTGGCCTTGCAGAGACTCATGCCCCGAAGCGCCGCGTCGAACGACCCTTCCTGACGGCGGAAGCGGTCATGGACCTCACCGATGCCATCGAGGCTGACGCCGACATAGTCGTAACCGATCTCGGCGATCCGATCGGCGATGGGCTCGTCGATCAACGCGCCGTTCGAGGACAGGCCGGTGTAGAAGCCTTTGTCTTTCGCCCGTTTCGAAATCTCGAAAATATCGGGACGAAGCAGCGGTTCGCCGCCGGAGAGGATCAGAACCGGCACGCCGAAGGCACGGAGGTCATCCATGACGTCGTAGATCTGCTGGCTTGAGAGCTCGCCTGGAAAATCGACGTCGGCGGAGAGCGAATAGCAATGGATGCAATTGAGATTGCAACGCCGAATCAGATTCCAGATGACCACTGGCCCCGGCGGCTTGCGAGCGCGCAGGGGCGTTGGTTGGATCAGTTCCTGCATGTATTGGCTAAGACGGAACATGTGATTTCCCTGACGAGTTGGCCAGACGGAGGCCGGTCTTTTTCAGTATTTCGGTGCTGTATAGAATTTCATGGCTGCAGGCAGCCTCACCCAGAAGCGCTGCGATCTCGGCGACTTCCTTCTCGACGTCGCCGCGCGATTTGCCGTGGACCATGGCGAACAGGTTGTAGCGCCAGTCCGGCGGCCGGCGCGGCCTCCGATAACAATGGCTTACGAACGGGAGTGCTCCGACTTTGCGGCCGAGGCGGTCGACGGCCTCATCATCGACATCCCAGACCGACATGCCGTTGGCGCCGTAGCCAAGCGCATAGTGATTGGGTACCGCCGCGATCCGCCGGATCGCGCCCGCGGCCTGCATCCGTTCCAGCCGGTCCATCACCTCGCGCTCGCTCAAATCGAGGCGCTTACCGATTTCGGCGAACGGCTTTCTCGTAAGCAGCAGACCCGCCTGGGTCGCCTTGATCAGCGCTCGATCGGCGTCGTCGAGATGGAGGGGGTCGTCGCTCATGCCTTCAGCCTCAGATCCAAAAAATACTCTTCGAGCTTCGGGAAGTTGAGGACCGGAATTCCGCTCTCGGACTGGATTTCCTTCAGTACCGTCTCGATTTGCTCGGGTCGCTCGGTGGCCAGGACGAACCACATATTAAGGTGGTGATCTCGCCGGTAGTTGTGGGCAACTTCTGCATGGGCGTTGACCAGCTCGGTGACCTCGGCAAAGCGTTCTTCAGGCACGGCCATCGCGGCGAGCGTCAGGCCACCGCCGAGGCGAACCGCGTCGTACATCGGGCCGAAGCGAGAAAGAATTTTCTTGTCGAGCAGTTGCTGCACCCGTTGGATCACGTCGTCCTCGTCGAGACCGAGTTCGTCGGCAATCGCCAGAAACGGAGCCTCCGTGATCGGCAAGCCGGCCTGCAGACGATCGATCAGCTTTTTGTCGACAGCGTCGATCATGCGGCAGCCTCCCGGTGATAACGCGCACCCCGCTGCTTGAAACAGCGCCGACTGAACAAAATCGCACGCGAAACATCTTCGATCCCTGCGGCAACGGCCGCTTCGTTGACTTGGGTTCGAACCTCGTCCTCGTTGCGCCCGTGAATCATGCAGAAGAGGTTGTACGGCCAGGTCGGTGGCCGACGCGGCCGGTGGTAGCAAAGCGTCACGTAAGGCAAAGCGGCCAACGTCTCGCCCGCGGCTGTCAATCGCCCGTCCTCGATGTCGAAAACGGTCATGGCGTTGGCGCGATAACCAAGCTCCCGGTGGCGGACGACCACGCCGAAGCGTTTGATGGTGCCGTCGGCAGCGAGGCATTGCAGCCGCTGGATAACGTCGCCCTCTTCCCAACCGAGCCGGTCGGCGATCCCGGCATAGGGTCGGGGATTGATCGGCAGGCCGTCCTCGATGGCGGCGAGCAGGGCCTTGTCCTGGTCGGTCATGACCATCGGATCGGAAACCCGAGATCGATGTGGAAGGCCTGCTCGAGCGGCAAGTCGAGAACGTCCAGTTCGGTCTTCTCGGCGATCACGGCAAGCACATGGGCGACATGACCCTGGTCCTTGCCAGTGACCACAAACCAGAGATTGAAGTCGTGCTCCCGCTCGTAATTGTGGTTGACCTCGGGAAAGGCCGAGACCAGATCGGCGACCTCCTCCAGCCTGGCGGCCGGGGCCGCGATAGCGGCCAGCGTACTCCAGCCGGCGCGGTGAGGTGCTACGACGGCGCCGATGCGCGTGATCATGCCGTTGCGCTTCAGCGCGTCGAGACGCGCGATCACCTCGCTTTCGTCGAGACCGAGCGCATCACCGATCACGGCGTATGGCACGGCCATCAGCGGAAAATCCCGCTGGTAGCGATCGAGCAGCGCTCGGTTGATCGGATCGTTGAGCAAGGCCTCAGTCATCAAAGGCCGATCCGGTTGGCGCGGGCGGTAAAGAAAATCCCGCTCGGTTTGTCGATCGCCAACGTGGCGATGCGGTCAAAACTTGCGGTGTTGTAGACGTCCACACGGTCCTCATCGCGAACCGAGATCCAGACCGCCTCACCGCGCGGCGTGAACTCCATGTGCAGAGCGGCCTTGCCAGGTTGGAAGCTCTTGACGATAGACAGGCTCGGCACGTCGATCACCTGGATGGTGTCGTTGTCCGGATGGGCGAAGTTCACCCAGACCTGACGGCCATCAGGGCGGGCAACGGCGAAGATCGGCTGGCCGTGGACCTCAATGCGCCCCTTTTCGTCGAAAGTCCGGCGATCGACCACCAGCAGCTCGTGTCGACCGACGGCAGGTAGAAAGAGAAAATCGCCGGCGGCGGCCCAGCCTTCGAGATGGGGCATTTTGTAGACCGGAAGCGGCTCCTCGCCCTTGCCGTAACCATCGAGAATGCGGGTCGGTCCCCTGCCCTCGTTCCAGAGATCGAGCAGCGAAAGGCCGTCCTCACCGAACAGACCGGCGAGATAGTGACGGCCATCCGGCGTGATCAGTCCATCATAAGGTTGAGTTCCGATGCCCTCGAACTTGGTGATGTCGGGATTGGATGGATCGGAGAGATCAGCACTCCAGATCTCGCCGGCGTCGTAGAGGCTGAACAGAAACTGCTGGCCGGGGGCATCCACCAGCCCGACGACCTTGGAGGTGGAGCCGTCATCGCCATAGGTCGCGGGAATGTCGACAACCAGCCCGAGGCTCGGGTCGAAGATCTTGACGCCGCCGGGTTCGTAGTTGGAGACGGCGATCAGCTTGCCGTCCTGGGAGATGGCGCCGCCGATGGAATTGCCGGCCTGGACGATGCGCTCGGCAATCTTGCGCTCCAGGAGGTCGACCTTGGTGAGGCCGCCGTCTCGGCCGAAGATGTAGGCGAATCGGCCACTACGATCGAATACGGCGGAGGCATGAGAGAGATCGCCGAGGCCGTCGACCTTGCCGAGCACCTTCTGGCCGGTGGTGTCGATGATCGCGACTTTGCCCGCCTCGCGCTCGATGACCAGGCCGAGATCACCGGTGCCGCGAAGCTCTCCAGCCTTGGCGTTCAGTGCTCCGAACATCAAAAAGAACAGAACGGCAAGAAACGCCAGAAACCCTTTACTCAGCGCCATCGATACCCTCCTTCAATCTCGTAACCAGCCAGCGTGCTTCGCCCTCGCTAAGGCTGATCCGCCAGGGCGCCATCGGAGTCCCCGGGCGTCCGTTCAAAATGGTTTCGACCAGCAGATCGTCGTCATGAGCCGTGATCACATCGGGGCGGAGCGAGGGACCGAGCCCGCCCTTCAGGCTCATGCCATGGCAGGAGCCGCAGTCATGCTTCAGGAGATACATGATCTCCTTTTGACGGCGAGTGTCCGGCTCGTCCGCTCCGGCGTGTGCCGGGATGAGGGCTATGAGCCCCCCAAAGCTCAGCGCGGCCGAGAACGAAACCGCATACCGTCGGGCCTGGCCCCTGTCGAAAATCCATGCGGCGGACACTCCATCAGGCATGGCCGGCGTGCTCCAGAGCAAGCTCGTAGAACTCGGCGGGCGCCAGTTCGTCCATCAGCGCCACGACCTTGCCGATCACGATCAGGACCGGCGACGGGAGGCCAGCGGTTTCGAGACGTCGATGCAGGTCTTTGAGCGTGCCGCGGCAGATCTGCTGTTCCGGCAGCGTGCCGCTGGCGATCGCAGCAGCCGGTGTCGATCCGGGCAGACCATGGGCCATCAGCTGATGGGCGATCCCCGGCAGGTTCGAAAGGCCCATATAGACCACCAGCGTGGTCTTGGGGTCGGCCAGGCAATGCCAGTCGTAGTCCAGCGGCAGGTCGCCGCCGCAATGGCCGGTGATGATGCGAAAGCCGGTGGCGTAGCCGCGATGGGTGAGCGGCACGCCGACCGCGCTGCAGCAGCCGGAAGCCGCCGTTATGCCCGGCACGATGTCGACGGCGACGCCGCGCGTCCGGAGATAGAGGGTCTCTTCGCTGCCGCGTCCGAAGATGAAGGGATCACCGCCTTTGAGACGCACGACCGTGCGGCCAGGACGCGCGGTGCGAAACAGCAGCTCGTTGATCTCGCCCTGCGCCATGTGATGGCGACCCGGTTCCTTGCCAACATAGATGCGGGCTGCACCTTGGGGAACGAGATCCATGATGCCGTCGCCGACCAGACGGTCGTAGACTACGGCATCCGCATTTTGGAGAAGGCGTGTCGCCTTGACGGTCAGGAGTTCAGGATCACCGGGGCCGGCACCGACCAGATAGACCTTGGGCATCAGGGTCACACTCCCGCGGTTCGTTGGCTTGAAGCGACCGATTAAATGTCGGGACGGCAGCAGAACTTGCTGGGGAGGCCGCCGTCCCGGCGGGTCCGGCTAATATCGCGCCGGTGCTCTAGTAAACATCGTTCCTCGTGTTGTAGACGTTGAACTTGCCGGTCGGCGTGATTAGGCGCTCGTCCTTGATCACGTGCTTCACCTCGCGGGTGGCGTCGTCAATCACCACGATCGCGCTTTCCTGATCCTTGGCGTTCCAGACTGAGAACCAGATTTCGGTTCCCTCCTTGTTGTACTCGCCCTGAACGACCCGGCGCACGCCCTCGGTGATGCCGGACAGCTCGCCGATGGGAATGGTCTCGTAGCCGGCATCAAGGTCATCGAGATTGAAGACCGCGACCGACGAAGCGAGCTCGGCTTCCGGATTGAGCGGCGTGTCAACCCAGAGGTTTTTCGAATTCGGGTGGGTCTTGATAAAGAGCGAGCCGCCCCCCTGCCCTTCCAGTGTCTGAACGACGTTCCAGGCCTGGTCCGGATGGCCTTCCGGGTCGGTGCCGATCAGCGAGACGACCTCGTCACCGAGATGGCTGGTCGCCCAGACCGGACCGAACTCGGGATGCTCGAAATTGGCGCCGCGGCCGGGGTGCGGCGTGGCACCGCCGGTCTCCAGCACCTTGACCAATTGATTGGTCTCGGTGTCGACCACGGCAATCTTGTTCCGGGCATTGGCGGCCACCATGAAGTAGCGTCCTGTCCCGTCGAAACCGCCATCATGCAGGAAGCGCTCGGCCTCGATGGTGGTGACCTTGAGGTTCTTGATGTCCTCATAGTTCACCATGAGGATCTTGCCGGTTTCCTTCACGTTGACCACGAATTCGGGGTGCTTGTGCGACGCGACGATCGCCGCGACGCGCGGCTCGGGGTGATATTCCTGGGTGTCGTAGATCATGCCGCGGGTCGAAACCACCTTGAGCGGTTCCAGGGTGTCGCCATCCATGATCACATATTGCGGCGGCCAGTAAGCGCCTGCGATCGCATATTTATCCTCGAAGCCTTCCATCTTCGAGGTCTCGATCGAACGCGCCTCGATGCCGACCTTGATTTCGGCGACCACTTCCGGCGTCGCCATCCAGAGATCGATCAGATCGATCTTGGCGTCCCGGCCGATGGCAAAGATATAGCGACCTGAGGCTGACATCCTGGAGATGTGCACGGCATAGCCGGTCTTGAGGATGGTGACGATCTCGTAGGTGCCGCCGTCGATCAGGGCAACCTCGCCGCTGTCACGAAGCGTGACGGAAAACAGATTGTCGAGGTCGAGATCGTTCATCTTCTCCTTCGGCCGGTCCTCAGGTGCGACATGGACGGTCCAGGTCTCCTGCATCTGCGGCATGCCGAATTCCGGCGGTGTCGGCGGCTCGTTCAGGAGGTAGCGGGACATCAGGTCGATGTCGTCCTCGGTCATGTCGCCCGAGGTTCCCCAGTTCGGCATGCCCGCGGGCGAACCGTAGGTGATGAATGCGTTCAGATAGTCGTAACCGAGCTCGCGGGTGATGTCGGTGGTCAGCGCCTTGCCGGTGGCGCCGTTCCTGAGCACGCCATGGCATCCGGCGCAGCGCTGAAAATAGATGTCCTTCGCCCGATTAAACTCCTCGTCGGTCATCGTCGGCACGCCTTCCTTGGCGCCCGGCGCTTCGACATCGCCTTCGGGAAGCACATCTAGGCTCGGCTGATACTGATCGCCCGGACTGGTTTCGTGCTTGGAGAGATCCTCCTGCTCCGGCTCTTGCGCGCCCGCCTGAGCCGTGAATGCCAAAGCCAGAGCAAAGCTCGCCACACCGGCCTTCAGCATTGATTTCCCGAACAGCGCCATCGTCAATCCCCTTGCCCAGATGAACCCCTTGCCGACAGTGTTGGCGCGGCGGGGCACAGCATCCTTGACGATCGTCAAGCAGGGTTGACGTCGTTTGCGCTAAATTCTGTTGATCACGACGGCCCGCATCAGGCGGCGTCGCCCCCCTTTGACGCGACCGGCCAAGAGGCGGCGGGGCGTCGATCGAGGATCCGCATGCACGGCAAGTTGCTCCCCCGAATCGGCGTCGCGCTCGCCCTGATGATCGGGCCAGGCATGCTGCTCGTCGCAAGCGAGACACTCGTTGCTGATGAAGATGGCTGGCGTGCCGTCCTTCCGGATGCGACCGCTGTCGGTCCGGCCGAGGGATCACCGTCTGCCATGCCGGCCTTCGAGAACGGCGAACTGGTCGGCTACGTCATCTCCACCAAGGACGCGATCGGCGCCAAGGGTTACGCCGGTGGTGTTCTGGATATCATGATCGGCATCGATCTGGAGGCACGGCTGGTTGGCGCCAGACTGATCGAGCAGCACGAGCCGATCCTCGAGACCGGCGTTCGCCCGGAAGATCTCGAAGCCTTCGTCAGTCGTTTCGCCGGCCTCGACCTCCGAGACGCCATTCAGGTTACCCGGGACGCAGAGCGAGACGGCGACATCGACGCGGTCAGTGGGGCGACGATAAGCTCGGTGGTGATCGGCGATGTGATCTTACGGGCCGCAAGGGCGGTTGCCGGCAGCCGCGGGTTGCTCGGCGATGCCGCCAAGGCCGTGAACTTCGAGGAGGGCGGAACTGATAGCTGGCAGGCCCTCATGGATGAGGGTTCGATCCGGCGGCTCAGCGTCGACGTCAAACAGGCCACAGATGCAATCGATGCGTTCGGCGGCAAGCTCTATCCGCCGGGCGCAGCACCACCTGAGGATGCACCGTTCATCGAACTCTATACCGGACTTGCCACCCCCTCCCGGGTCGGCAAGAGCCTGTTCGGCGCAAAACTCTACAATCGCTTGATCAATGAGATGGATGTCGGCGGACAGCTGATCTTCATCGCCGCGGCCGGCGCGTATTCCTTCAAAGGAACGCGCTACGTCAAGGAGGGCACGTTCGACCGCTTCCGTCTGCTGCAGGGCTCGCGCAGCATCGCCTTTGAAAATGACGATCACGTCAGGATCGACGAGCTGGAGATCGAGGGCGACCACGAACTGCGGGAGATCGCGATCTTCAAGCTCGGGGCCGAAACAGCCTTGGCGGTGACCGAGCCCTGGACCCTGGAGCTGCTGGTCACCCCGCTCGGCAAGCAGGATGGGCCGCAAGCGAGCTTCATGCTGCCCTACGATCTTCCTTTGCGCTATCTCGCCGTAGAATCCGCCACACCCGAGCCGTTGCCCCTTTGGCAAACGGTCTGGCAGGCAAGGCTCGTCGACATCGGAATTCTGGCCACAGCGCTGACGATCCTGACCGCGATCTTGGTGTTTCAAGGCGCCATAGCCGCCCGACCCCGTTGGCATCGCTGGCTGCGTCTCGGTTTTCTCACCTTCGTTCTCCTTTGGCTCGGCTGGTATGCAGGCGCCCAGCTTTCGGTGCTGAACGTGTTGACCTTCGCCCATGCCTTGCTGACCGGTTTTGACTGGGAGTTTTTCCTGCTCGAGCCGTTGATCTTCATTCTCTGGGCCTATGTCGCGGTGGCGCTGCTGTTCTGGGGGCGCGGCGTCTTTTGCGGCTGGCTTTGCCCGTTCGGCGCCTTGCAGGAACTGCCCCACCACGCAGCGCGTTATCTGCGCGTGCCGCAGGTCCGCCTGCCTTTCGGCCTGCATGAACGTCTCTGGCCGATCAAGTTCGTGATCTTTCTGGTGCTGTTCGCCCTTTCGCTCGGACCGATGGCCTGGGCGTTGCAGCTCTCCGAAGTCGAGCCCTTCAAGACAGCAGTCGTGCTACGCTTTGATCGTGCATGGCCCTATGTAGTCTATGCCGTGGCGCTCCTGGTTGCCGGCTTGTTCGTCGAACGTTTCTTCTGCCGTTATCTCTGCCCGCTGGGCGCAGCCTTCGCCATTCCCTCCAAGCTTCGCCAGTTTGAATGGCTAAAGCGCCGCTGGCAGTGTGGACGACAGTGCCAGATCTGCGCCGTCGGCTGCCCAGTGCAGGCAATACATCCCGAAGGCCAGATCAACCCGAGCGAGTGCATCTACTGCCTTGCCTGTCAGGTCAACTATCAGGACGACCATGTCTGTCCGGCACTGATCGAACGCCGAAAACGTCGTGAGAAACGCGATGCCGCCGTGGCCAAAGCCGGCGCAACAAGCTAACCTCACTTTGATCATCAGAAAGTTGCTCTGTTGGAGAGAGTTCTTTTTCTCCTGTCCATCAAGACGTTGCGGGTTTCCCCCTATAATAAAACGATACGGGTGCAAAGAGACTGATGGAACAGGCGAAGAATGCAGCAAGCTTTCTCTCGCGAACCGGACTAAGAGAGGGCGAGCTTGCTCAGCTTCATCGCCTTACCCTTTTCGGCGGCCTTGAGAGCGAGGAAATTTTCGACCTGCTGGCCGACGCCACGGTACGCAAATATGCCTGCGGCACGGTGTTGTTCGCTCAGGAGGAGCCTGCCGACCGCTTCTTTCTGGTGCTGGAGGGGTGGGTCAAGCTATCGCGTGAAACTCGCGACGGTCATGAGAGTGTCATCGGCCTTTTCAGTAAAGGCGAATCCTTCGCTGAGGCGGCGATGTTCGAAAGCGAGTTGTTCCCGGTAGATGGCACGGCCATCGACGACTCGCGCCTCCTGGTCATACCGGCGGGATCGTTCAGGCGCCGTCTGAGTGAACGGCCGGAACTGACGTTCAAACTGCTCGGCTCCATGTCCAAACATATGCGACAGCTCGTGCAGCAAATCGAGCAATTGACGTCCCGCACATCGGCGGAGCGGGTCGCCGGCTTTCTGGCTGGCCTGGCGCGAGGAGCGACGCCGCCCATTCGGCTACATCTGCCGGTCGACAAGGTGCTGATCGCCGGCCGCCTCGGCATGCAGCCGGAAACCTTCTCCCGGGCGTTGGCACGACTTCGAAACCACGGCGTGCAGGTGGACGGCCATGAAGTGGCGATCAAGAATTTAGAGCACCTACAGGAGCTAGCGGAAGGAGATTTGTCTTAAGGTCATGGGGCATCGATTGCTGTTTCATGGGTCCTATCCGCAATTGAAGATGCACTTGGGCTGGCTCCTGGCCGTTATTGGCCGAACTTCAGCTTCCTCGAGCTAAACGACGCGGAGTGCAACAATGCGTTTGAGCATTCACGACAACAAGACGGCGCTGGGCAATGTCGCGGCACGCGAAGGCGCTGATGTCATTCGAGCTGCGATTGAAGCCAATGGCGGCGCAACGATCATTGTTGCCACAGGTGCCAGCCAGTTCGAAATGCTGAATGCCCTGGTTCGTGAGGAAATTGACTGGTCAAAGGTCGTTGTTTTCCATCTGGATGAGTATGTGGGCGTAGGCATTGACCATCCAGCAAGCTTTCGCCGCTACCTGGAAGAACGGCTTGTCCAGCATGTGAGCGGACCAGGCGAGTTTGTGGCCATTGATGGCATGGCACCGGATCTTGACGCTGAGTTAAACCGCCTCAACCGACGGATCGCTGGCGAGGCGGTTGATGTCTGTTTTGCTGGTATTGGTGAAAACTGTCATCTCGCTTTCAACGATCCGCCTGCAGATTTCGATGTGGACGAGCCGTATATCGTGGTCGAACTCGATGCAGCCTGCCGCCGCCAGCAAATGGGTGAGGGATGGTTCGAAACCATGGATGATGTGCCGGCACGCGCCATCTCGATGTCCATTCGCCAGATCATGAAGGCGCGCAAATTGATTCTGTCCGTGCCGGATGCACGGAAAGCGCAGGCCGTATCGGATGCTGTCGAAGGCATGGTTACTAATGCGCACCCAGCATCCATCATTCAAAAGCATGACGATTGCAGCCTTCATCTCGATCTAGCCGCCGCGAAAAAGCTCAGCGCCGAGCGGATGAGATAGCGCGATGATGACGGACGGGCTCTTCGATCTTCAGGTGAACGGATATGCAGGCGTCGATTTCAATGATCCGTCGATCACATCGAAAGCCGTCGACCTTGCCCTGGAAGCGATGCTTGCGGATGGAGTTACGGGGTGCCTGCCAACGATCATCACGGCTCATCCGGACGAACTCATGGAGCGATTTCGAGCCCTCGATTCGGCCGTGAACGCCAGTAGCTTGGGCCCGAGGATGGTGCCGGGATATCATTTGGAAGGCCCGTTCCTGAACGATCGTCCCGGCTATCATGGGTGCCATCCGGCCGCTGCCATGTCGGATCCCGACATGGGCTTGATCGAAAGATTGGATGCCAGGATCGACCGCCCGATCCTTTTGGTTACACTTGCGCCGGAGCGCACTGGCGGCGTGGAATTTGTGCGAGCGCTCGTGAAGGCCGGCAAGGCCGTCGCTGTCGGCCATTCCGCAGCCACCTACTCGGATCTCCACCTGGCGGCCGATGCCGGAATGTCCTTGTCGACACATCTTGGAAATGGATTGCCGGCCAATCTTCACAAGCTGGAGAATACCCTGCTGGCCCAGTTGGCGGAACCGCGCCTCAAAGCCTGCCTGATTGCCGATGGCCATCATCTCTCGCCCAATGCGCTCATGGGGCTCGTCAGATTAAAGGGCCCGGACAAATGCATTCTTGTCACGGATGCCGTGCTTGCAGCTGGTGCCGGGCCAGGTGCTTTCTGCTTTGCCGGCATGGAAGTGATGTCCAACGACAAGGGCAGAGTGACCGTCCCTGGTGGAACGGGACTTGCGGGATCTGCACTTTGTCTCGATCAAGCGGTGCGCAACATCGTCGGCTGGAATATTGTTGAACCGGACGAAGCAACCGTGATGGCGTCGACACATGCGCGCGCAGCTGTCGCCGACGCCTTGAAACAAGTCGGCATGGAACTCGAACCTGGAAAGATCGAATGGAATTCAGGGCTTGAGCCCAAAGTCATCACTATCGGTGACGTCGCGACCTGAATACTTCCTGCTATACTTGTTCTACCTTTAGCGTCAGCGTCACATGCAGGCCGTTTTGACGGATCAGCAATAGCGCACGGTCGCCAGCTTGCCCGAGATGAAACCAATGCTTGAGGAATAGAAGCAGGCGGCGATCATGATTGACAGGATCATGACAGGTCTTCTCGTTCTGCGAAATCGCTCTCGGTGACGACAAGGCCATCTCTTCATTTTGCAGCCTTCCACCCAACCCATTGATTTTATTAGGCCGCTCGCTTGGCGTCTGTCTCGCGGCGATCATGGACTACCGTAATTCGGTTCATACAGCGATATTCCGGCAGATAGTCTGCAACGGCGTAGTGCATGGTCACACGATTGTCCCACATCGCAAGATCACCCAATTGCCAGCGCCAGCGCATCTGATTCTCGGGCTTGTTCATATGGTTGGCGAGGAACGTCTTTAACGCATTGGCCTCATTGGTCGTCATCCCAACAATATGGGTGACGAAGGCTTCATTGAAATTGAGAAACTTTCGTCCCGTAACAGGGTGTTGGGCCACCAGCGGTCTGATGTTGTGCCCGAACCGGCTCACGCTCTCATTCAAGCGATCGACACCGGACTTGCCGTTTCGAGCGTCAGCGAAGCTATTGCGAAAGTCACCGAGGTCATGGATTGCCTCCAGCCCTTCGAGGTCGCGTTTTAAGCCATCGGGAAGCCGATCATAGGTGGCATAGCAACTGGACCACATCGTATCACCGCCCACCCATGGCACATGACGTGCGACGAGGATTGAAGCGAAAGGCTGCTCAGCTTTGAATGTCAGGTCGGTATGCCAGCTGTTCGTGTCCGGTGGCGTCGCCGAGTTGTTCTCCAAGAGCACGATATTCTCATAGCCTTCGACGTGGGGATAAAGCGGATGTGGTTCATCCAACTGCCCAAAGGCATTAGCGAAAGCGAGATGCGCTGCCGGACTGATCGCTGTGTTTCTGAAGAATATCACCAAGTGTTGGAGCAAAGCTTGATAGATGGCGTCATGGTCTTCCTGGCTTATTGGCCGCGAGAAATCGACCCCCGATATTTCGGCACCGAGAGCAGGCGTGATTTTCGTGGTTTCCATCATTCCGATCCTCGCTGAAAAGCTTCAGCCGAATGGTGTTTCGATGATGCTGCTATTATGAGCAGTCAGAGTCCAGCTGCCTGCACGCGGACGATCATCGATGTCGAAATATGTCGGCTTCAAGCACCTCCAGCTGAGGCGGCTTAGTACCGATTTTGATGAAAGAGGCGCTTTTAGTTGAGGCGGCATCGCCCGGCATGACATGAGATCATGGGCTTGGCGCCGGCCTGTCGCCAGCGTGACTTTAAGGTTTTGCCTTCAGGGCGGTGTGAGCATCTTTCTCCAGGTCATAGCTGAAGTCGCTGCGCGCGAGAGTGCCATCCTTGCGTTCAGACTTATCGGGATCCGAAGGAGCAACTCCTGACGTATGCTTCCAAGATCAAGAAAGACATCGATCTAGCTCAGTAGGTGCCCGCTCGAAATCTGAGCGTCGAGGCAGAAGTCGCAAAAGAGACACGCCGCTGACGCCTGCCTGCCCATCTTCGGTCTCCTGGAATCCTTCCAAACACCAGGTTCAGCCTTCCAGATCGCGGAACTTTCTTCGGAGCTGGAATTCTTCAGAGGTGACGGTTCGCTCCATGTTGGTGATACGGCCCTCCAGCGCGCGAAAACGGTGCCGCAGTTCTGAAAGTGTCA
>JBPCVQ010000084.1:0-12372 GCA_051010395.1 Geminicoccaceae bacterium
GCCGGGTGATCAACATCACCTCGATCGTCGCGGTCACCGGGAATCCCGGCCAGGCGAACTACGCAGCAGCCAAGGCCGGCATGATCGGCATGTCGAAAGCGCTGGCGGCAGAGGTTGCAAGCCGCGGGATCACGGTCAACTGCATAGCACCTGGCTTCATCGAAACCGCGATGACCGACGCGCTGAACGACGAGCAGAAGACGAAGCTTCTCGGGCAGATCCCGACTGGTCGCCTTGGCGCCAGTGACGACATCGCCGCTGCCGCGGCTTATCTCGCCAGCACCGAGGCGGGCTATGTAACGGGACAAACGCTCCACGTTAATGGCGGCATGGCCATGATTTGAGGTGGATTTCGGATCTCTGCTTGTGATGATCGTCGAACGTCCCTAAATGGAAACATCCGACCTGGTTCAAAGGCTGGTCAACGCCAGCGGGACTGTGTTACTAGCCACGGCGTGTTCGGGCGTTTTCGCCCGATAGCGTCGGCCATGGGGCCGAGAACAGCACGTCTTAGGCCCGACTAATCGAGGAAGCTCCCCTATGAGTGAAACTGCTGACCGCGTCAAAAAGATTGTCATCGAACATCTCGGTGTGGACGAGGGCAAGGTTAATGAGAATGCCAGTTTCGTCGACGATCTCGGCGCAGACAGCCTGGATACCGTCGAGCTGGTCATGGCGTTCGAAGAGGAATTCGGCTGCGAAATTCCTGATGAGGCGGCTGAGAAAATCCTGACGATCAAGGATGCGATCACCTATATTGATCAAAATGGTCCGAGTGCCTGACAGCAGGCAAGTGTGATCTGGGTTCCTCGAAGGTCGCCTTCAGGCGGTCTTGCTGGTTCTGTTGGGTGTGAATAGGTTGCTGCATGTCGACAAGACGCGTTGTGATCACCGGTATAGGCCTCGTCACGCCACTTGGGGCCGGCGCCGACATTAGCTGGCGGCGTCTGATCGCCGGCGAGAGTGGGCTGAGAAGGATCGATGGGTTCGAAATCGACGACCTGCCGTCCAAGGTCGCGGGACTGATCCCGAAGGAAGGCGAAGGCGTTCTCGATGCCGATGCGGTCATGGCCGCGAAGGACGTCAGGCGCAACGATCCCTTCATCCTCTATGGCGTTGCCGCTGCGGGCGAAGCGATCCGCGATTCGGGCTGGCAGCCCGAGGACGACGAGGCGCGCGAGCGTACCGGCGTCATGATCGGCTCCGGCATCGGTGGGCTCGGCACGATCGCCGACACCGCAGTCAACCTGCACACGCGCGGTCCGAGAAAAGTCAGCCCGTTCTTCATTCCGGCCTCCCTGATCAACCTGGTGAGCGGCCAGGTCTCGATCCGCTTCGGCTTCAAGGGCCCCAATCACGCACCGGTCACCGCCTGCTCGACCGGCGCGCATGCGATCGGTGATGCCGCCAGGCTGATCCAGTACGACGATGCCGATGTCATGGTCGCAGGCGGAGCGGAGGGTGCGGTCTGCCGCATCGGCATTGCGGGCTTCGCCGCGATGAAGGCGCTCTCCACCGGCTACAACGACACGCCCGAGCGCGCGTCCCGCCCGTGGGACAAAGGTCGTGACGGGTTCGTCATGGGCGAAGGCTCCGGCGTCGTGGTCCTGGAGGAGCTTGAACACGCGCGTGAAAGGAACGCCAAGATCTATGGCGAGGTGATCGGCTACGGGCTTTCCGGCGATGCTCATCACATTACCGCCCCTGCCCCCGATGGCGATGGCGGCTTTCGTTCCATGCGCATGGCGCTGAAGCGGGCGGGGCTGGAGCCCTCCGATATCGATTACGTCAATGCCCATGGCACGTCGACACCGCTCGGCGATGAAATCGAGCTTGGTGCGGTGAAGCGGCTGTTTGGCGATGCCGCCAAGAACATTTCGATGTCCTCGACCAAATCAGCGATCGGACACCTGCTTGGCGCCGCCGGCGGTGTCGAGGCGATCTTTGCCCTCCTGGCGATCCATAACCAGATCGTGCCGCCAACGCTCAATCTGGACGACCCGTCCGATGGCTGTGACCTCGACCTGGTGCCGCATAAGGCCAAAGAACGCGAGGTGCGCGCCGTTCTCTCCAACTCCTTCGGCTTCGGCGGCACGAATGCAACGCTGGTGATGGCCGGACCGCCTGAAGACTGATCCGGACTTAATCGACAATGCGTCGGCTTCTGCTTCTTCTCCTCGCTCTGGTGATCATTGCTGGTGGGGCCAATTACGGCGTTTCGGCCTTTAATCGCTATCTCACCGGTGACGGTCCCAATGGGGAGGAGACGATCGTTCTCCTGCCGCGCGGCTCTGGGCTGCAGGCGATCGTGCATCGCCTGGATGAGGCCGGCGTGATCCGTCACCCTTGGCTGTTTCAGCTCGCTGTTCGCATCGGCGGCCATGACCGGGCCCTGAAAGCCGGCGAGTACGCTTTTCCGGCCAACGTGACACCGCGCGAGGTGATCGCGATCGTCACCGAAGGCAAGACGGTCGCACGCCGCATCACGGTGATCGAAGGCCAGACCGTCGCCGAAGTTTTTCGCACGATCGATCAGGCGGACGGCTTGAGCGGTGATCTGCCGGCAAAGCCCGAAGAAGGGTCGCTCCTGCCGGAGACCTACCTCTTCAGCAAGGGCGACAGCAAGGCGGCAATGGTCGAGCGCATGGAAAAGGCGATGCGCGGGGTGCTATCCGAAGCCTGGGAAGGCCGCGCCGACAATCTGCCTTTCGCCACCCCCGAAGAGGCGCTGATCATGGCGTCGATCGTGGATAGGGAGACCGGGGTGCCGGAGGAGCGGGCACAGGTCGCCGCCGTCTTCATCAATCGCCTTCGGCTCGGCATGCGTCTGCAGTCGGACCCGACCATCATCTATGGGCTTACCAAGGGTGAAGGGCCGCTCGACCGCGAGCTTACCCGCCAGGACTGGAAGCTCGACGATCCCTACAACACCTACCGCATCAAAGGCCTGACGCCGGGCCCGATCGGCAATCCCGGCCGACTTTCGATCGAGGCGGTGATGAACCCGGATGAGCATGACTATCTGTATTTCGTCGCTGACGGCACCGGTGGCCATGCATTTGCCGAGACCCTGGAAGAGCACAACCGAAACGTCGCACGCTGGCGACGTATCAAGGCAGGCGAAGAGGCCGTGCCAGTGAAGCCGTCACCACCTCGTCCAGAGGGCCCCAGCGAGACTATTCCTTCCCCTGAAAGCGCTGCAACAGGGGATCGACCCAAGCCGGAGGCAGGGCTGCGACCAGGCGCATGGCAAGGTAGAGCCGAAACGGGAACGCTATCCTTGCAGCCCGGCGATCCAGCCCGCGCCGGATAATCGAAGCCGCCCGCTCTGGGGTCATCATCAACGGCATGGGAAACGGGTTCGCGTCGGTCATCGACGTTTTCACGAAGCCCGGACAGATCACCGAGACGGCAATTCCCTGGCCCATCAGCTTGCCGCGTAGCCCCTCACCATAGGTGCGCACCGCCGCTTTGCTTGCGGTGTAGCCAGGAGCAGTCGGCATGCCGCGAAAGCCGGCGAGCGAACTCACCAGGGCGATATGGCCGCAACCGCGCCCCAACAGTGCTGGCAGCACGGGCTCGACGGTATTCAACACACCCTCGACATTGACGCGAAACATCGTCCGGACGGGATCGGGGTCGTTGGACGACCTCCCGGATACGCCGGCATTGGCGATCACCAGGTCGAGGCACGACCGGCGGTCCGCCGCCTCGATCCAGGCAGCCATGGCAGCGCGATCGGTGACATCCAGCATCTTGGTATGAACGTCTGCGCCGGCTTCGGTGCATACCGAGGCGACCTCATTCAACCGCCCGACATTGCGCCCCTGCAGAAACAACCGACGGCCGGCGGCCGCATAGTTGAGGGCAAGCGCCTTGCCGATCCCGGAGCTGGCGCCTGTAATCAGGACCGTCTTCGGGGTGTCAGGGTCAGCATGACCTGCGAGGTCAGCGTGGTCTCGGGATTGGCTCATCGCGACCATTCCGCTAAGAGGGTCGAGCGTCGACTGTGGGTCTTGCGAGGACTGCAGGTCCAGCTTGGACTGTCCTAGGTTGTTTCGTTGCCAAGGTCACGTTCGCTGCTTTCGCTGTTTTGATGAGGTCCCGAAAAAATGTCTCCAAGCGCGTCGCTCGAAGCTCCGATCAAGGTCAAGCGCCGCGGCTTGATGCTGGTGTTGTCCTCGCCGTCGGGAGCCGGCAAGACCACAATCGCGCGCAGCATCCTGGACGTCGAGCCCGAACTGACGCTTTCAGTCTCGGTGACGACGCGCCCGCGGCGCTTAAGCGAAACCGACGGGGTTCACTATCATTTCATCAGTCGCGAGCGCTATGACGCCATGGTCGAGGATGGTGAACTGCTGGAACATGCCGAAGTCTACGGCCATGGCTACGGTACGCCTGCGGCAGCGGTAGAGGGGGCTCTGGATAGCGGTCGGGACGTGCTGTTCGACATCGACTGGCAGGGCGCCCAGCAGCTTCGCCAGCAAGTGTCACAGGACATCGTCACCATGTTCATCCTGCCGCCCTCGACGGATGAACTCGCCCGTCGCCTGAAGAAGCGCGCAGAAGACACCGACGACGTCGTCGCCAAACGTCTTTCCCAAGTCGCCGCCGACGTCACCCATTGGGCCGAATACGACTATGTGATGATCAACCATGACCTCGAACACAGCATCGCCGCCGCCCGCTCCGTCCTGGTGGCCGAGCGATTGAAGCGGCGCCGACAGGTCGGACTTGCGGACTTCGTCAGCCAGTTCCGCGAGGCACCCGAGAAGGTTTCGTAGACTATCGCTACCGAAGGCGTGAAAACTCAGGGCATGGCCAATCCGAATGTCGTGGTCGGTCTGTCCAGCGCCATCGGTATCATCTTCATCTGGTCGGGCTTTATGGTCTTTTCTCGGGCGGGCGTTGTCACGAGCCTGACAGCCTTTGATATCGCCGCCTTGCGCTTCGCTACCGCCAGTCTGCTGGTGCTCTCCTTCTTGCGGGCCTGGTGGCCCGATCATCTGCCCTTGAGGGCGCAGGTCATCATGTCGCTCTGTGGGCCAGGCGCTCTGTATTCGGTGTTGATCTATCTGGGCCTGAGCGAAACATCGGCGGCCTATGGCGGGGTTTTTTCGAACGGCTCCCTGCCGATGTTCACCATGCTACTGGCCGTGTTGTTCGCGCGGGAGCGTCCGACCAGGCGCCAGATCCTGGCTATCACGATCATCGTCCTGGGCGGCCTGTTGCTCGGCTATCGCGGCATGACGACCGGCGGGTCCAACGTGGTGACAGGCATCGTCCTCTTTCTTTCCGGATCGGCCATTCTTTCGGTCTACATCGTAGGCATCCGCCGCTGGGCCCTGACACCTCGTCAGGCATTGGCACTCATCAATGTCCCCAATGCACTGGTGTTCCTGCCACTCTGGTTCTTTTTTCTGCCAAGCGGTCTGGCCGATGCCGAGCTTTCCACCGTTCTCTTTCAGGCCGTGTTCCAGGGCTTCGGCCCCGGATTTCTAGCCGTGATCCTGTTCGCGCTCGCAGCCATGCATCTTGGGCCGACACCGACCGCCGGCTTCTCGGCAGCGGTTCCGGCGACGGCTGCATTGCTGGCGATACCGGTTCTTTCCGAAATACCCACGCAAATGGAATGGGCTGGGATCGCCACAGTCACCTGCGGCCTGTTCCTGCTGGTCACGCGACGTTAAGAGCTCTTCAGGCGTCCGGATTGGTCCAGCCGATCATCGGCGCCCTCGCCCCCTCGATCTTCACCCGACCATCCAAAATCCGAACCTGCCCCAACGCCACCAACTCCAGCGCCAGCGGGTAGCAGCGGTGCTCCACCTCCAGCACACGTGCAGCGAGTGTTTCCTCGGTATCATCCTGCAGGACCGGCACGGTCCCCTGGACGAGGATAGGGCCGTCGTCGAGTTCGGGGCGGACAAGGTGGACGGTGCAGCCGTGGACGCGGACGCCGGACGCGAGCGCGCGCTCGTGGGTTTTCAAGCCCTTGAATGCGGGGAGCAATGACGGGTGAATGTTGAGGAGACGGTCCTGCCAGCGGGTAACGAACCAGGAGCTGAGGACACGCATGAAGCCTGCCAAGCAGACGAGCCGAACGCCGGCCTCGTCGAGTTCTCGGTCCAGCGCCCGCTCAAACGCCTCACGTCCATCATAAGCTTTGTGATCAACGACCTGGCTCGGAATCCCCGCGGCCTCGGCCACGTCAAGGCCGCCCGCCCGGGGCCGGTTGGCGATGACGAGCGCGATCTCGAAGGGGGCGTCTGGTTTCTTGCCAGCCTCGATAAGGGCTTTGAGATTGGAGCCGCGCCCGGAGACGAGAACCGCTATGCAAGTCCTTGTCTTAGCGAGGCCCAGGTCATCCCCGACCACGGCGTGGTCAGACCCCTGCGATTTCGACGCAGGGGGGGCCGTCGCCAGGGACGAGGGTGCCGAGATTATAGACGGCTTCGCCTTTGGCCTCGAGTGCCTTGGTGACAGCGAGCGCGTCCTCCTCGGCGGTGACGGCGACCATGCCGATACCGCAGTTGAAGGTGCGGAGCAGGCTTTCAGGCGTCATGCCGGCGGCTTCGTAAATCCAGCGAAAAACGGGGGGAGCCTGCCAGGCCCGGGCGTCGATCTTGGCCATCATGCCGTCGGGAAGGACCCGCGGCACATTGTCCACCAGACCACCGCCGGTGATGTGGGCGAGCGCCTTGATCTTGCCGCCTGATATGGCGTCCTTCAGGCACTGGACATAGATGCGGGTGGGCGTCAGCAGCACATCGGCGAGCAGCTTGCTTTCATCGAAAGGGGCAGGATCGGAAAGGGCCAGACGTCTGTCGCGCAGCAGTTTGTTGATCAGCGAAAAGCCGTTAGCGTGAATGCCGGAGGCGGCGAGGCCAAGGAGGACGTCGCCGACCCTGACATCGTCCCGGGGCAGCATTTTGTCGCGGCTGACCGCACCCACGGCAAAGCCAGCAAGATCGAAATCGCCGGGCTTGTAATGCCCTGGCATCTCCGCTGTCTCGCCGCCGATCAGTGCGCAGCCGGCCTGCCCGCACCCCTCGGCAATGCCGGCGATCACGTCCTTGGCGGCGAGCGGATCGAGCTTACTGCTTGCGAAGTAGTCGAGAAAGAAGAGGGGTTCGGCGCCCTGGACCAGAAGGTCGTTCACGCACATCGCGACCAGGTCGATGCCCGCCGTCTTGTGCTGGTCCGCCTTGGCGATCAGCTGCAGCTTGGTGCCGACGCCGTCGGTAGCTGCGACCAGGATGGGATCTTCAAGGCCTGCCTCTTTCAGATCGAAGAGGCCGCCAAACCCGCCGAGCGCGCCGCTGGCGCCGGGGCGGGCGGTTGCGTGAGCAAGCGGGGCTATCGCCTTCACGAAGGCGTTGCCGGCATCGATATCAACACCGGCATCGCGATAGCGGTCGGTGGCCGACTGCCGGTCGGAGGCCGATTGCCGGTCGGAGGCCGATTGCCGGTCCGCGGCGAACTGCCGGTCGGGGGATGGGGTCATGGCTGATCGGTCACTATAGGAGACGGTCATTGTACGGGACGGTCAGTGGGATGCGCTTAGGTCTTGTATCGGGCGCACCCAAATGGTTGAGTGTCGACACCTTAGGCGATCTGGACCGCTTTGCAATGCTTCAATCTAAACGCTTTTCTGCAGCAATACTTTCTCTCGGTTTGGTTTGGCTGGCCAGCGGAACGTCGCAAGCGCAGACCACCGATCTCTATACGGTCACCGATATCGCCGTCGACGCGACCGCCGAGAACGCTGTGGCTGCACGCAGCCAAGCGCACAAGGAGGGACAGCGCGACGGGTTGCAACGGCTGCTCAGACGACTGGTGCCGGTGGAAGACCATGGACGCCTTCCGGTCGCGGGCAATCTTTCAGCCGAGAGCTTTGTACAGAATTTCGAGATCGAGGACGAGCAGCTCTCCAACACCCGCTACCTCGCAAGAATGACGATCGCCTTCGATCCGAAGCGCGTTCAGGAGCTGCTGGAGACCGAGCGCCTGCCGTTTTCCGAAAAGGTGTCGCCGCCAGTGCTGGTCCTGCCGCTGTTCAAGAGCCTTGATGGAACAGCGCTCTGGCCAGAGGGCAATCCCTGGTGGGCTGCCTGGGCCAAGCAGCTCGAGGCCGAGCGCCCACTCCGCCTCATCATGCCGCTCGGCGACCTCGAAGACGTCAGCGCCGTGACGATCGATCAGGCTGCAAACGGCGACCAGCTGGCCATTCAGCGCCTTGCCAGCCGCTACGGCGCCAAGGACGGCATCGTGGCAAGTGTCGAGCTGCTTTCCGATCCCTCCGCCGGCGAGCCGGTGTCGATCCGGCTTGGCGCCAAGCGGGCTGGGCAGCTCAATCGGAGCGGCCAGCCTTTCACGTTGGAAGGCGCTCCCGGCGACCCGCTCGAGCTTGTTCTCGAAAATGCTGTCGTCAGGCTACAGAACAATCTCGATGAGCAATGGAAAAGCCAGCATGTCTTGCGTTTGGACACCGGCGGCCTCATCTTCGTCGATATTCCGATCAACAGCCTGGCCGATTGGGTCAACATCAACCGGGACCTTGAAAATCTACCGGTCGTCAGCCAAGTCGAAATTGCCGCATTTGCCCAGACCCTGGTCAAAGCCCACATCTACTATGTGGGCGACGAGGCCGGCTTTGAGTTGGCCCTGGACGACCTTGGCCTGACATTGTCGCGGGAGGAAGAGGGATGGCTCTTGCTGCCAAAGGCGGCAAACCCGAGGGTCGACGAGCCGCCGAATGTGACGTCGACCTCGTCCTGACCGGCGCATCACCCTATAACCTCGCCAATCTGGTCACGGTCGGCAGGCTGCTGCTGGTGCCGCCGCTGATGTGGCTGATCATGTCCGATCAGGTCTGGGCGGCGTTCTGGGTCTTCGTTGCGGCCGGCATTTCCGATGCGCTGGATGGCTTCATCGCCAAGACTTTCGATCAGCGCACCGATGTCGGCACCATCCTCGATCCGCTCGCCGACAAGGCACTCCTGGATGGCGTCTACATCGCGCTTGCGCTTTCCGGGCATCTGCCAATCTGGCTCGCAGCCCTGGTGGTCGGACGCGATGTGCTGATCGTGCTCGGTGTCATCCTGATCCGAAGGCGGGATCCGGTTTACCGTGTGCGTCCCCTCAAGACCGGTAAGCTCAACACCTTCACGCAGATCGTTCTGGCAGCCATGGCTCTTGCAATCTGGGGCGATGTCGTCGATGTCAGCCATCTGCTCACGCCGATGATCTGGCTGGTCACCCTGATGACTCTGATCTCCGGTGGTAGCTACGTGGTGCAGGCGCTACGCAATGCCGATCTGGAGACGACCACTTGACCTTTCAACGGAGCCAGGCTTTCCGACTTTGTGTCATCGTGCTGCTGCCGGTCGTGCTGGTGCTGACCGGCCTCGTGCTGTTGAAACAGATCCTCCTGCCGTTCCTCGTGGGCATGGCGGCGGCCTACATGCTCGATCCGGCGGCAGATCGCCTGGAACGCCTTCGGTTCACGCGAGTGACGGCAACCGCACTGATCACCGGCAGCTTCTTCCTTCTCCTGACCGTGGTGGTGCTTTTGATCCTGCCGGAACTTGGCAGGCAGGCGGCCGATCTAGCAAGCAAGCTCCCCAATTATGTCGACCAGCTGCGAGAACGGCTGATACCGTTTCTCGCCGGGCTGATCGAGCGTGTCAGCGGCGGCACCGATTTTTCCGCAGAAGGCCTGATAAAGGGGCAGGCGAGCCAGGCGATCAACGTGGTGATGCGCTCGGTAACAGGGCTCTTGCAGTCAGGCGTCGCCCTTTTGAACCTCGTCGCCCTGATGTTCGTCACGCCAATCGTCACCTTCTATCTTCTGCGCGACTGGGATCACATGGTCGCACAGATCCGGGCCCTGGTGCCGCCTCAGCATCTCACCACGGCTGATCGGCTGGGTCGGGAAGTCGACGAGGTTCTAGCCGGCTTCCTCCGCGGGCAAGGCATGGTCTGCGGTTTTCTCGCGATCTTCTATGCCATCGGCTTAGAGGCGACCAAGCTGGACTACGGGCTGATCATCGGTCTCCTGACCGGCTTTTTCTCCTTCATTCCGTTCATTGGCATGGCGATCGGCATGGCGGTCGGCTTGTCTGTCGCCGCCTTCCAGTTTCAAGACCTCTCGATGATCTTGGTCATCGCCGGCATTTTCGGGCTCGGTCAGTTCATCGAGGGCAACCTCATCAGCCCACGCCTGGTCGGCAGCCGCATCCACCTTCATCCGGTCTGGATGATTTTTTCCGTGCTCGCCGGCACCACGTTGTTCGGCTTTCTCGGCACACTCCTGGCCGTGCCTTTCGCCGCCGTTCTGGGCGTGCTGATCCGTTTCGGCTTGGAGCGTTACCAAGAGAGTGCGCTCTTCGACGATAGCGCAATCCATGCCGACGAAGGCCATGCCGGGCATGAAGATGAGTCGACGAACGACCTCGCCGATGGCGATGAGCAGAAGAAAACCGGGACGCTCGGATGACCTCGCCCGGCCAGCTGCCGCTCACCTTCGACCATCGAACGGCCAAGGGCATTGAGGATTTCATGCCGGCCGCGAGCAATCAGGAAGCACTCGCCTGGCTGGAGCGCTGGCCCGACTGGCCGGCACCCGCCCTCGTCCTGCATGGCCCGGCAGGCGCCGGCAAAAGCCACCTCGCCGCCATCTGGACGGCTAGGTGCACCGGCCTGACTTTGGATCGGCAGCAGCTCGGTAACACGCTCGAATTGGATGCCAGCAGGTGCTACCTGCTCGATCCGGCCGAGCCGGTTGCGGATGAAGTTGCGCTTCTGCAGCTCTACAACCGGCTGCGCGAGGATGGCGGCTACCTATTGTTGACGGCTGCGAAACCGGTACCGCAGTGGACGATCCACCTGCCCGACCTGCGCTCGCGTCTCACAGCGGCCCCGGCGGTCAGCATCGGTGCACCGGATGATCAGCTGCTGGCTGCACTGATCCTAAAGCTGTCTGACGATCGCCAGCTTGTCGTGCCGGAACCGGTGATCGGCTATCTCTTGATCCACATGGAACGCTCCTTCGCCGCTGCGCATGAGCTGGTCGAGGCACTCGACCACTTGTCGCTGGCGCGCAAGCGTCCGATAACCATTCCGCTTGCCCGTATGGCCTTACCGACTGTCGGTCGGATCGAGAACGACGGATTGCAGCAGGAAAAGCCTGACACAGGGAGTTAAAAAAAGATGGATCTGGGGATTGCGGGTAAGAAGGCGCTGGTCTGCGCGGCGAGCAAGGGGTTGGGGCGCGGCTGCGCCATGTCGCTCGCCAGAAACGGCGTCGATGTGACCATCACCGCGCGCACCGAGAGCGCCCTCGAAGCGACCGCCAAGGACATCCGGGACGAAACCGGCGTGAACGTCACGGTCGTGGCTGGCGATATTACCACCGCGGCCGGACGCAAGGCCGCCCTCGCCGCCTGTCCCGATCTCGATATTCTCGTCAACAATGCGGGTGGCCCGCCGCCCGGCAACTTCAGGGACTGGACGGAAGAGGACTGGCAGGCTGCCTGCAACGCCAACATGATCACCCCGATCGAGCTGATCAAGGCGGTGGTCGACGACATGATGGGCCGGAAATTCGGGCGCATCGTCAACATCACCTCCTCCTCGGTGAAGGCGCCGATCTCGATCCTCGGCCTCTCGAACGGAGCCCGTTCCGGCTTGACCGGCTTCGTCGCCGGCATTGCAAGGGAGACGGTCGAGCACAATGTCACCATCAACAACATCCTGCCCGGCCGCTTCGATACCGATCGCCTGCGCTCCGGGTTTGCTTTCGGCTCGGAGAAATCCGGTCGTCCAGCCGAAGATCTCGCGGCCGACGCGATGGCCGCGATCCCGGCCAAGCGCTTCGGCCAGCCGCACGAGTTCGGCGAGCTCTGCGCTTTTATCTGCAGCACGCAGGCAAGCTACATCACCGGCCAGAATTTCTTGATCGATGGCGGCGCCTATCCCGGAACCTACTGAGCAGAAAGCCATCCTTTACAAGGTGAGATTTCCTAACGCATAAGGCGGGCATGAAGGTTCATCGCTTCTATCAGGGCCTGCCGGTCGCGGCGCGCGGCTGCGTGGTTGCCATTGGTAATTTCGACGGGGTGCATCGGGGTCATAAGGCACTGATCGATAGCGCGCGCGCCGAGGCCAAAGCCATCGGCGCACCGCTGGGCATCATCACCTTCGAGCCGCACCCGCTGCAGCTGCTCCGTCCGGAAGTGGCGCCGAAGCGCCTGACCCCCTTTCGCACCAAGATCAAGGTCCTGGCGTCCTTCGGCGTCGAGCGCGTGTACGCGCTCACCTTCAATCAGGCGCTGCGCGGGCTTAGCCCGGAAGCCTTCGTCGAGGAGGTGC
>JBPCVQ010000085.1:0-24667 GCA_051010395.1 Geminicoccaceae bacterium
CAGAAGGCCGGACACATGGCAGCACCAAGCTTAAGGCGTGAGAAACGAACGAAACCCTTGCAACAAAAGGGCCGCCCACACATGGTTGCGGGGGTAGGATTTGAACCTACGACCTTCAGGTTATGAGCCTGAAAGACTTTGTTTCGTGAATAGGTTGGCATGTTGTTGGAAAATGATAGCGGGCTTGGCCGTCATCTTGGCAAGATTCTAAACATTGCTATCAGTACCCTCACCAAGAGTACTAAGATACTCACGATAGGCGTAAACGCGACCACGCCTGCGCCCGGTCACTTCCGTGACAATACCAAGGTTCTGAAGGGTCTCCAGCGCAGCGTTGATCGTCGGCATGGTCAGGCCAGTGAGATCGCGGGCGGCCGGCGCGCTCAGAAACGGCTTGGTTTGCAACAGTTCGTGAAGCCGCAGCAATGATCCCGAACGATCACCATGTTGGCCGATCGCCAACCGATCGGCCTTGAACAGGTCGGCGATTTTAGTCGCGCTGCGGAACGCTTGCTCGGCCGTTTCGATGATACCGTCGAGAAAGAACTCCAGCCAGGCTTCCCAAGCACCTTGCTCGCGCACCTCCTGCAGCAATCGATAATAGTCCGCACGCCGCGTTTTGAGGTAAAGGCTGAGATAGAGAAGCGGTTGGCGCATGACGCCCGTCATGCAGAGGAAAAGCGTGACCAACAATCGCCCAAGCCGGCCGTTGCCATCCAGGAAGGGATGGATGGTCTCGAACTGAACATGGATCAACCCTGCCTTGATGAGTGGTGGCAGCGTCGGCGTCTCCTGATGGATAAACCTTTCGAGTTCACCAAGCGCGGTCTGCATCTCTGGTACGGGAGGAGGGACGAACAGCGCATTACCTGGACGCGTGCCGCCAATCCAATTTTGCGAGGCCCGAAAGTTTCCGGGATCTTTGGTCTGGCCGCGCCCACTTTGCAGCAGGTGCGCATGCATTTCACGGATCAGACGCAATGACAGCGGCAGGGTCTCGAGCCGCTTCAGGCCGTAGAGCAGAGCATCGACATAATTGGAGACGTCACGAACGTCATCGATCGGGGGTCCGGCGGCATGATCGATTTCGAAACGCAGGAGATCGGTAAGTGTCGACTGCGTCCCCTCGATCTGGGACGAGAGGACAGCTTCCTTTCGGACATACATGTAGAGAAACAGCGCATGGTCCGGCAACAGCACGGTGACGCCGTCCAGCCGGCCAACCGCCCGATCGGCGGCACTGAGGCGGGAAAGCAACGCCTCAAGGTCGATCGACGGGTTCGGAGGTAAAGGCGGTGGCACGAATGCGTGCACCCGTTCGCCGCCAACCGCAGTCTCGATATAGCGCCCTAGCCTGTGGTTCATACCAGGTTCAGAATGAAGGCTCATTTTATCAACGATTCACGCTAATTAAAGAAACGACACATTATTTAATTAAGAGCAGCCGCTATGCAAGGACTCTTTATCGGTGTCCAAACCTTCTCTTCGAAGCCCAAGCGATGGCCTCAAGGCAGCGACAGAAGACGCGAAATCACCAGGGACAACTAGATCCTCTATATCTCAAGGGCAACTACATAGGATCCGGTCAGCTATTGATCTGCATTGGATAACTTCGTGTTGACTTTCCTTATCGACAGATAGGCATCGAGATCTACCCTTGCATAGCGTACCAACCGCCCAAATCTGACGAAGGGCGGCCCGGTTCTGCGTGCTCTCAGATTTTGAAGGTGCTGTGTTGTGCAGCTCAGATATTGAGCAGCATCACGAGGAGACATCCAGATTGGCAAGGTCAAATGTTGACCATCTCGTTGCAGGGCCCTCTCGGCGGCATCGGCAATCAAAGCCCGAAGTTTAGCCGACATGCTGACATGTTCCTTTCAACTTTTGGAAATGAGTTGAATAGCCGTCTCTGAAGCCGAACGAGTATGGCTGGCGATGGCGTTGTCCGTGAGCAGCAGCTCCGATCCCGGTGACGACGTCTCGAAGCACCATAGCTAAACTGATCATTCATGAGGTCGATTTGGCCCCCGTCGAAGACTGGAAACCGCTGGTGAGGTGCCGAATATCAACACATGACGATCGTCCTTGAAATTCCGTTTACATGCATCAGTTTGCCAGACATGTAAGGAAATTGCTTGGCGGCACGGATACCCAAATAGGGCTCCGTGCGGTCATTGAAGGGCTTCGAGATATCGTAAGAAATGGATGGCCATACGGACCAACGCTCGATCTTGGACCGTTTCAATCTTGACGCGCCCCAGATATGGAGGCCGCGAGCCTAAGGTTATCCTTGACGCGATACTAGATCGTCTCGCCATAGGCCTTGTGGAGGTCCTTCGCGATTGAGGCCAGCACCTTGGGATCGGCATCGCCTACCAGGACGTACTGAAATCCTTTCTTCTGCCAATAGATGGCATTGAGGCGGCCACTACTTCCCGACCCGCCAGGCGTCCTCCTTGCCCTCCTCGCTGGGCGTGAGGCAAAAGCCGGTGAGCCTGCCCTGGTCATCGTGATAGGCGAACTGCCCCGTTGCCACGCCATTCACGAAAAAGACCCGCCCGCCCACAAATGTCATGCCCTTGCCGGAGAGATCGGGCACGGTGAAGTCCTTGGCCAGAACGTTCTTCATCCACGTGGTGAGAGCCTGCTCGTTCCGCTGCTCCTCCGCACTGATCTCGACCTCATAGCGGGTTCCGGCATATCCCCGGTGATAGCCGACCACCTGTGCGACCCAATCACTCTTGAGGCGTAAGTCTTCAACTTCGGCAAGGAGGTGCTCATTGGCTTAGCTGAGCTGATTGATCTGCAGGAGGGCGAGTGACCAACAGCTTTCGGCAATGAGTGTAATGGTCAGGACGACATTGCCGATGGCCGTCATGGCCATGCCAAGGGAAAAATAGCGCCGCCAGCCAAGACGCAAGACGAGTCTTCACCCAAGAGGTGGCACAACCAGCATCGGCAGCGTCGCAGCGAGCAGAGCCACACCAGCCAATGTCAGAATCGCGACGCTGACGCCAATGAGGCGACGGATGTGGCTGGGCAGCTTGGTCATCGACATGTTCTCTTTCCATGCAGCGGGGGACAGGCAGATCGCATTCCCCCTTTGATCAGCGTGCCGAGGACGGCCGCTGCCAAACGCGGATGCGTCACGCAGGAGTTGGTGAAAGTGGTGCCGAGCTCACCATATACATTCGTGACGCCGTGCTCTTCGGGAATGCGCGCCAGATCACTGGCCCATTTCAACTCGCCCGTCGCCTCGATTTCGTCGAGGACAGCGGTGGGATCCTCAAGGAACGGCCGCATGCCGGAGTGATAGATGATGAAATTGATGTCCGGCCAATCCTTGGCCACCTTGGCGACATCCCAATCGGTGTTGTACTGTAAGTTATCGGCCAAGGACGTCTCGAAGTCAGCGGGCAGCGAAACTCAGCCTCTTGTTTCCATTTCGAGTACGCTAACGAGCCATAAAAGAGCTGGCGAGTTCTTATTTTTGAGGCTGGAAGTCCTTGCTCGCCAGTAACGCGGCTGCCGCGATCATAAGTGAACCGCAGACTTTGTTGACCAACCCCAGTGACTGTCGCCTGAGAAAAGATGCAGCCCGGATGCCAAACAAGCCCCACAGAACCAAGATTGCGCCATCCACAAGGATATAGGTCTCCCCAAGAATGAGGAGTTGCGGCAGCACCAGCGAGGACGGATCGATGAATTGTGGAAATAGAGCACCGAAGAAGATCACGGCAAATGGATTGGCCATCGATGTGATAAAACCCTGCCGATATAGACGAGCTGACGTTCCCGTGTCGCTGGCATCAACACCCACTGTCTTCTCTGTCGAGCGAAAGAGTTGAATGCCAATCCACGCAAGATAGGCAACACCGATCCACTTTATCCAAGTAAAGGCGCTTGCTGATGTCGCGATAACCGCTGCCAATCCAAACGCCACACATGTCATCTGAATGCCGTTGGCTGTCAGATCACCTGCAATTGTGAAGGCGCTGCGCTTGAGGCCATATTTGATGCTGTTGGAGACAATGAGCAGCTGGCTCGTATCGGGAGGGGACGCGAAGAATACGCCGACAGCTGCGAGATAGATCAGATAGGTTTCAAGTGTTACTTGCCGACGCCCCTTCTCTTGGATGCGAGCATGCTGTCGAACGCCAAAACCTGGCAATGACAGCTTCCTACGCACATGGATACCCTTGCATCAAACAGTCCCACTCGTGCCGGATTTGTCAGTTCGCTGACATGCCCATAAGATTGGCACAAGCCACCGGCAAGGAAACATCAATGCTATCCATCAACAGGGCGGCAAGGGAACTTCCCATGACCAAACAGGATTATCTGAAAGAGCTGGCGATGTCGGGGCATCTTTCCCGGCGTGATTTCGTGTCCTACGCATCAGCGATCGGCATTGGCGCTGCAGCGTCGAGTTCGATGTTCATCGGCAGCGCCAAGGCACAGCCAGCTAGCGGCGGCGATGTCAGGATCGGCCATGCCCATGGTTCGACCACGGACTCACTTGATCCGGGCACCTGGGAGAACGACTTTACCATCGAGCTCAGCTTCGCCGCCAACAATTTCCTGACCGAGATCGCCGCCGATGGCAGCCTGGTCGGCGAACTTGCGGAAAGCTGGGAGGGTTCGGACGACGCCAAGCAGTGGACCTTCGTGCTCCGAAAGGATGTCACTTTCCATAACGGCAAGACGGTCACGGCGGCCGACATCGTCGCCTCCTTCAATCACCATCGCGGCGAAGGTTCGGAATCGGCCGCAGGCCCGATCGTCAGCCCGATCACCGACATCCAGGCAGACGGCGACAATGTCGTCGTGATCACGCTGAACGGCGGCAATGCCGACTTCCCGTTCCTGGTCAGCGACTACCATATCCCGATCAAACCGGCCGAAGGCGAGAGCGTCGACTGGCAGAGCGGCGTGGGCTGCGGGCCCTATGTCATGGAGTCCTGGGAGCCCGGCGTGTCCGCCCGCTTTAAGCGCCATGACGGCTACTGGAAAAGCGATCGCGCCTGTTTCGACACGATCGAATACACCGCCGTGGTCGACGCCGCCGCGCGCGGCAATGCACTCGTAACCGGCGAGGTGCACGTCATCAGCCGTCCGGATCTGAAGACCGTCGAGCTTCTGGCGCGTCGTCCCGGCATCGACATCGAGGAAACTTCGGGCACGGCGCACTACGGCTTCCCCATGCGCGTCGATGCGGCCCCGTTCGACAACAACGACGTGCGCGAGGCCCTGAAGTGGGCGATCGATCGCGAGGAGCTCGTTCAAAAAATCCTGAAGGGCCGGGGCGTGGTCGGCAACGACCATCCGATCAGCCCGGCCAATCGCTATCTCGCGACCGAGGAGGAGCTGCCGCAGCGGACCTACGATCCCGACAAGGCGAAGTTCCATCTGAAGCAGGCCGGCATGGAGAACTTGCAGGTCAATCTGCAGGTCGCCGAAGCCGCGTTCGCAGGTGCGGTCAACGCGGCCGAGCTCTACCGCGAGCAGGCCGCTGCCGCCGGCATCGATCTGGTCGTGGTGCGCGAGCCGGATGACGGCTACTGGTCCAACATCTGGAACGTCCAGCCCTTCACCGGCACCTATTGGGGCGGACGTCCGACCGAGGACTGGATGTTCACCACCACCCACGACAAGGACGCCGAGTGGAACGAGACTGCGTTCAAGGATGACAACTTCCAGAGCCTGCTGGAGCAGGCTCGCTCGGAACTCGACGAGACCAAGCGCCGCGAGATGTATGTCGAGATGCAGCGCATCGTCTCCACCCAAGGCGGCTCGCTGATCCCTATGTTCAACAACTATGTCTGGGCCAAGACCGAAAAGCTCAAACATGAGGACCAGATGGCCGCCAATTGGGATCTGGATGGCCATAAGTGGCAGGAGCGCTGGTGGCTGGAAGAATAAGACACCCGGACTGCGGCTAGCCCGTGCATAAGCTCGTCACATTGGTGGCCCAGCGCCTGGCGCTGGGCTGCCTGACGCTCTTCATCGTTTCTCTGATCATCTTCCTCGGCGTCGAGGCGCTCCCCGGCGATCTCGCCCAGGCGATCCTCGGCCAGGCCGCGACCGAAGACTCGCTTGCCGCGATGCGCGAGCGCCTCGGCCTAAACCTGCCACCGCATACTCGCTATCTCCAGTGGCTCGGCGGCATCGTCCAAGGGAATTTCGGCACCTCGCTCGCCAACAACCGCGAGATTTCCGAGCTGATCGGCGTGCGCCTCGCCAACACGCTGTTCCTGGCGCTGGTCGCCGCCGCGATTTCCGTGCCGATAGCACTCATCCTCGGCATCCTCGCCGCCCTCTACCGCAACAGCTGGTACGACCGTGCCGTCAACGTGTTCACGCTGACCTCGATCTCAGCACCTGAATTTTTCGTTGCCTACATCCTGATCCTGTTCCTGTCGGTGAAGATGCAGGGCTGGTTCCCGGCGCTCGCTCTGCCCAGCCTCTCCAACGTGCGCTGGGAAGACAGCTTCTTCGAGCGCCTCCACGCCGTCCTCCTCCCCGCGCTCACCCTGACCCTCGTCGTGGTCGCGCACATGATGCGCATGACCCGTGCCTCGATCATCAACCTGCTCGCCAGTCCTTATATCGAGATGGCGAACCTCAAGGGCCTGTCCAGGCGCCGCATCATCCTGCGTCATGCGCTCCCCAATGCCTGGGCGCCGATCATCAACGTCATTGTCCTCAACCTCGCTTATCTGATCGTCGGCGTGGTCATCGTCGAGGTGGTGTTCGTCTATCCGGGTCTCGGCCGGCTGATCGTCGACGCCGTGCGCACCCGCGACATCCCGGTGGTGCAGGCCTGCAGCCTGATCTTCGCCGCGACCTACATCCTCCTCAACCTGACCGCCGACATCCTCTCGATCGTCACCAATCCAAGACTCCTGCATCCGCGATGAGCACGCACACGGACGATATCGTCGAGACTAGCAGGGCTGAGAGCAGTGCCCGGCCAAAGCACTGGCAGGTGGTGGTCCGAGCACTCGTAAAAGCACCGCTCACGGCCAAATTCGGCCTCGTCATGATCGCCATCTATATCTTCGTCGCCCTCTTCGCCCCGTTCATCGCGCCCTACAAGGAATCGCAGGTGATCGGCCCTGAGTATCTGGACATCGGTCAAGCCTACTACACCAAGGACAACGGCCGCATCGAGCCCCTCTTCTCCGACGAAGAGATCGCCGATGCGGAGGCCGACGGCCATGAGATCGGCACGCTGCTGCTCGGCACCGACAATCTCGGCCGGGACATGCTCACTCGCCTTTTCTACGGTGCGCGCAACACCATCGGCATCGCCATTCTCACCACCTGCCTCGCCTTCGCCCTCGGTGCCGGGGCCGGCATGCTCGCCGCCGCGGTCGGCGGCTGGACCGACCAGATCCTCTCCCGAATCGTCGACGTCCTGATGTCGATCCCGCAGCTGATCTTCGCACTCCTTCTGCTGACCATCTTCGGCACGTCGATCCCGGTGATGATCACCATCATCGCGGTTCTGGAATCGACCCGTGTCTTTCGCCTTTCTCGGGCGGTCTCGATGAACGTCGCCGTGCTCGATTTCGTCGAGGCGGCCAAGCTGCGCGGCGAGGGGCTGGGCTGGATCATGGGCCACGAAATTTTACCGAACATCATGCCGCCGCTGGTCGCGGAGTTCGGTCTGCGCTTCGTGTTCGTCTTCCTCTTCATCAGTGCGCTCAGCTTCCTCGGCCTCGGCATCCAACCGCCGACCGCGGACTGGGGCTCGATGGTGCGGGACAATGCGACGCTGATCACCTATGGCATCGCCACGCCGCTGATCCCGGCCGGCGCCATAGCCTTGCTGACAATCAGCGTCAATTTCGTGGTCGATTGGTTCCTCCATAAAACCAGTGGCTTGCGCGATGAGCAATGACGTGAAGGCCGAGCACCCCCCGCTCCTGGAGATGCGCGGGCTCAAAATCGAAGGCGTGGCCGAGGACCAATGGCATGGCATCGTTCACGGCCTCGACCTGACACTTCAGCGCGGCGAGGTGCTTGGACTGATCGGCGAGTCCGGCGCCGGCAAATCCACAGTCGGCCTGGCCGCCATGGGCTACGCCCGACCGGGCTGCCAGATTTCAGGCGGCACGGTTCTGTTCGACGGCATCGACCTCACCGCCGCCAGCGAAGACGAGAAAAGAAAACTTCGCGGGGTGCGCATCGCCTATGTCGCGCAAAGTGCTGCGGCATCCTTCAATCCGGCGCACAAGCTTATCGAGCAATTCAGAGAGACGCCGGTCGAGCACAACGTTTCGTCGAAAAGCGAAGCCGAGGCCGACGCCATCGATCTGTTCGGCCGCCTGCAATTGCCCGACCCCGACACTATCGGCTCTCGCTATCCGCATCAGGTCTCGGGCGGTCAGCTGCAGCGCGCCATGACAGCGATGGCTATGGCGTGCCGGCCGGATCTGATCATCTTCGATGAGCCGACCACCGCCCTCGACGTCACCACGCAGATCGAGGTTCTGGCCGCGATCCGCCGTATCGTCGACGAGTTCGACACCGCCGCGATCTACATCACCCACGACCTCGCTGTGGTCGCGCAGATGGCGGATCGCATCATGGTCCTCCGCTACGGCAATCTGGTGGAAGAGGCCGACACCCGCGAGATGATGTCCGCCCCCAAGGAGGGCTACACCAAATCCCTTTGGGCGGTGCGCTCGTTCAAGAAGGAAATGGCTGCGGCCCCCGACGACGGCGAGCCGCTCATCCAGGTCGACCATGTCACCGCAGGCTACGGCAAGCTGACCGTGCTGAAGGACATTTCTTTCTCGATCTATCCGAAGCGCACCGTCGCGGTGGTCGGCGAGTCCGGAAGCGGCAAGAGCACGGCAGCACGCGTGATCACCGGCCTCCTGCCACCGTCAAGCGGCAGGATCCTGGCGAACGGTGTCGAGCTCCCCGGAAACTTTCGAAAACGCACCAAGGACCAGCTTCGACAGGCGCAGATGATCTACCAGATGGCCGACACCGCGATCAATCCGCGCCAGCGCATCCGCGACATCATCGGCAGGCCGCTCACCTTCTATCTGGGGCTCAAGGGCCGTGACCTGGAGCAGCGCATTTTCGATCTTCTCCAGATGATCGAACTGGAGCCCCGCCAGTTCGTCGACCGTTTTCCAGGCGAACTTTCCGGTGGCCAGAAACAGCGCATCTGCATCGCCCGCGCCCTTGCCGCCGAGCCCGAATTCATCATCTGCGACGAGGTCACCTCAGCCCTCGACCAGATCGTCGCCGAGGGTATTTTGAAACTGCTCGACCGGCTGCAGCGTGAACTCGACCTCGCCTACATGTTCATCACCCACGACCTCGCCACCGTGCGCGCGATCGCGGATGAGGTGATCGTCATGTATCAGGGCGAGATCGTCGAACAGGGTAAGAAGGAAGCGATGTTCACACCTCCCCATCACGAATACACGGACCTCCTGCTGTCTTCGGTCCCGGAGATGAATCCGGACTGGCTGGACGAACTGCTCGCAGAGCGGGCAGAACGCATGCCGACGATGAAGCCAGCCAGAAACTGAAAAGAGCGCTTTGGCTGCCGATAGCATGTCGAAGGGGTTAGAAGCATGACGCCGATCCAGAAAAACCTCACCGGTGGCTGCCAATGCGGCGCCGTGCGTTACCAAATCTCGACGCCGCCGCACGAGGTCTACATCTGCCATTGCACGGAGTGTCGCCGACAATCCTCCTCAGCCTTCGGCATATCCGTTATCTCGGTACACACCAGTCTGGAGCTGGTGAAAGGCGAGCCTAGATGCTGGTCACGCCCGACCGCCAGCGGAGGAGTGCTCGATTGCTTTTTCTGTTCCGAATGCGGTACCCGCATCTGGCATCAAGGCCGGGACGATGACGTGGTCAGCATCAAAGGAGGATCGTTGGATCATGCCATCGATGTGAGCGACTCATCCCACATTTGGACGAGAAGCAAGCTGTCTGGCATCGTCATCCCTGACCACGTTCGGCAATGCCCGGTGGAACCCGAATAGCCGGCGAGACAGCCGAGCGCTTAGAGCCTGTTCTCTGGCGCAATACCTTCCGAAGGCATTGTCAACTTGAGGGCTGAGTTCGTTGTCTGATGCCTATCGTGTGGTTGTGAATCGGCCCATGATGACACCGAAGCAAGCCTCCCTCTTCGCTGGATATCGGTTCCCGGCGGAGATCATCGCTCACGTTGTATGGCTCTATTTTCGCTTCTGTAACGGGCCAAGAGTCAACCCTCATTTTGAGCATTGATCCTGTCGCCGAAATCTCGCTTCTGTCCGTGGTCAGCAGGTGGCCGCCACTCGATGGGATATGATGAGGCGGCCTTCCCGGAAATCAATGTCACCCACAAGGTCGATCTGAGCAAATTCCACGCACCTCGCTTCGATAGCGCCCTGGAAAAGGGAGGCGATGAGGATGTGCCCGATGTGATCCAGTTTCAAACGCTGCACGACTACGACTACTACGCCGAACGCGGATTGCTGATGGCGTACAAGCCAATGGTGATCGGCTGCATGCCCGTCATGACGACGCGCAGCCGGTGGAAGTAGCGATTGGCATCAACACTCTCAACCGAATGATGAACCTGGTCAAACCAATCTCTGTAAGGGTTGTGTGAGCCTCGGATACAGGGAGAAGCAGAACCTCTCCGCGATTCCTGCAACAACGCTACTTCAAGGCCTTCCGCTGGACCAAGACCGCCGATGACATCCTGGCCAGCATCCAACGCTTCTGCCTCCGTACGCTCGATGCAAACCCATAGATTGATGTGGACTTCGCGATCAGGACACTAGTGTACGGGCGCATTTAGGAGATCCAGCCGTCCGTGCACACGGCATTTGGGACGATGAGGTGGGGGACAGTGTCACTCGTTCCCTTGATCAGTCTTGTCCATAGGCGTGAGATATGCAGTTGCCACGCTGGCTCGGCGGGTCTTGCCGAGCCGCCAAGCCACAAGAAACGCCTTGACCAGTAGTCGGATCTGAGACGCGCCTTTGCCAGGGAAAACGCCTCGTCTGGCGGGTCGGCGGCGAGAATGATCAGGATGCATCCGGTTTGCGGATGCTGATAGGCAGCGGCTTGATGGCTGCTTCCAGCGGAAAGAGGCTGGATTGTTTCCAATAGAAAGCCGCTTTGCCGAAGTGTTTGGGTCAAGCTCTCTGAACGCAGCGTTGCCGCCTCTGGTTGGGAAAAAGGGGCCGAGGCCATTGGCAGCGATGGAAGAGCCGCAGCGAAGGCGAGCCCAAGGGCGATGAGGCGACCATGGATCATCTCTGGGGCATCGCTATCATGACTGTGAACGAAGCGATCAGCGCCACAGAGATATCGCCGCCGAGACCGTCATGGAAGAAAACATAGGCTTCCGGTGAATAGGCCATCCCGAAGAGGCGGCCGAGATTTGTCAGCGTGACCAGTACGGTAAGGGTCAGCATCGGGACGAGAAGGCCCTGCGACCGGTGTCCCAGCATCTGCCTGACGCCCAGCATCGCCAAAATCGCAGGCGCCAACAAGTTTAAGACCGAACAGTCCCTGAGGATGACGAGGGTGCGACCATCAGCCAGCTGAACGGCATGTCCGTCCGCAATCGCCTCGCCTTGCAGAGGCGAGATCAGCGCCGCCAGCACCGAGGCTTCCATCGCCATAACGGGAAACGCCAACACGCCTTGCCAGATCGTGCCCTTGAGGCCGTAGATGGCCAAGGCCAGGAGGATCGATCCCGCAGCTTTACCGTGATCGGGGCAGCGTCTCCAGCAATGGAGACCGATCAGCGCGATGCCCACCCAGGCGAAACTGCGGACAGTCGACACCATCATTGCCAGCGTTATCAGAAAGATGACCCAATCCAAGAGGTCGGCCCGAAGCCTGTCCAAACGTCGGATCGCGAAGAGCGCCCCCAGACCGCCGCAGACGACGAAGAGGTTGAGCTCCTGCAGGGACGCATTCGGTCCGATATGGGACAATGACTGGGCTGCAAAGCAGCTGCCGACGACAAGCAGGGCGAGATAGGGCAGAGTGACCGGTGACCTTGTCCAAGCCGAGATGCTCCTTCGCTTGAGGTGGGGCGTCCCAAGGTGGGAGGAGTTTATGACCTGCCGAGTTGGTGGCTTGACCACATCAAAAGATTCACTTGGCTGGGAGCTCAACATGCTGATTTCAAACCCAATTGCCAAATTCTGCATGAATCAGATGGTGTGGCCACACCACTAGGACTGGCTACGGCGCCGGTAGCCAAAACCGAAAACTGAAAGTGCGATAATCGATGACAGAAGGTTACCCGGGATTGCCGCGGGTGCGGTCGCAATCTCGGCTTCCTTGAACGCATCGGAAGCAGTGGCGTTCACGATAAAGACCGCGTCATTGAAGTCCTCATCGGTCCTATAGCCGTAAGCATTTGATCCACTGTCGATCCTGTTCAAGTCTTCAAATCCCAGGATCACCTCGTTTTGAGCACCGGATGAAAACAGCATCGCCGTGTGGCGTGAATTGTCGATGGAGGAGTTCGTTTCCGTTGTCGCCGTGGCTGCGGCTTCGGGATTGAGAAAGTCCGTGGTGAACATCGTCTGGACATCGCCGCCATTCCAGCTCGCTCGGACATCCGAGCCGGTCCAGCCATTCTGGGTGAGAAAGAAACCGACAGTCGTTTCGGCATCGAACGTGGCTCCGTCGTTCAGCAAAACCGTATTCCCGGTAAGCAGTCGTCCGCCGGCTCTCTTTTTCGAGGCGTTGGGAAAAACATAATCGGCCTCGACCGACTCAACGGCCAAGAGCTCCTCGAGCGAGACGACGCCGGATCCATCGGTATCGACATCGCCTTTGGTCAGGCCATCGAATGCGCCATCGGCATAAGCGTAGTAGCCGAGAGAATTACGATAGCCGGCACCTTCATCGATGAAGGTCACCGACAGCTGCGAGTCGGTGAAGAGGGGCAGATCGGGATTGTAGCTGGGATTAAGGAAGTCGGCGCCCGTGGCTCGCCCTTCAGGGAGAGCTTTACTGACCGTTTCAAGAAGTCCTTTCGAAACAGTTTCGAGAGTCATGCTGTCCGGCAATTCGTCTGCCGCCGCGGCCACGCCTGGAACAAGAAACAGACCCAGCGCAAGAATACCCGATCCAGCCAGTCTGGACGTTACTCGATGGCAGCTTGGGGCGTGATTTGCTCTTACGAAGAGTGGCACATGTTGTTGCATGATTTTCCCTCATATTGGTTCTGTATTACGCCAAGCAAGAGATATGCCACCTGCATCTTGTCTGTATAAACCCAAGTTTTCTCTATGATTATCACTTGGTTTTGACATGCAAACTTGGTTGCATCTTCCAAACCGCCATGTTGCATTTTGCAAGAATGGCGATTTGGGCTTGGTTTTCTTTCCGCCCTCTCCTGACTTTTCCGTCAGGGGTGCCACTCGAGTAGCGGCTACTGCCCCCGGCCGCAGAGCATCACTTTGGCCGTGGCGAGGATGATGCGCAGATCCTCGACGAGCCAGGCCAAAGGGCGCTTCAGGACGAGGCTGTAGGAGAAGTCGTAGAGGATTTTCTGACGGACGTCGTCGAGATCACGATCGTAGCCCTGATAGATTTGCGCGAGGCCTGTTATGCCTGGCTTCACGCTGGCGACGCGTTCCTCATAGAAGGGGATCTTGGCCGAAAGGTCGTCGGCAATCGACGGTCGCTCCGGACGTGGGCCGACGATCGACATATCACCCCTCACGACATTCACCAGTTGCGGAACTTCATCGAGACGGGTCTTGCGCAAGAACCAGCCGACGCGAGTCACGCGCGGATCCTTTTCCTTTGCCCAGACAGCGCCCGTGCTCTTCTCGGCGTCGGTGCGCATGCTGCGGAATTTGAGCATGTCGAAGCGATGGCCATGCTGATCGCCACTGATGCCGAGACGCTCCTGCCGGTAGATCACCGGTCCCGGGCTTTCGAGCTTGATCGCAAGCGCGATGATCGGTGACAGCAAGAGCGCTATCGGCGCGGCTGCGATGACCACCAGAAGATCGAACATGCGCTTGCCGGTCCGGGCGAAGGGATGGGTGTAGGTCGACGCCTCGCCGCTTTCGACCTTTGGAGGGGCTTGGAAGAGAAGCGCAGTTGCCATGTTCATGATCCTACCTTGATGCGGAGTGGACGCTGTTCTGGCCCTCTGAGAGGCTTGGCTGACAGGAACAAAGCAATCAGCATGCCAAAAATGGAAAATGCATATATTTCAAAATGATAAGGAGATTCACCAAGCAAGTTGGCTGCAAGCGGCGGTGCAATCAGCAGGACCGGCCATGCAAGCTGCAAGGGCTGATGCGCAATCCGGGCGAACTCCTGACTTGCATGCGCGAACACCAGGAGACGAAACGCCTGGGCGATGATGAGTGCCGCGATGGCGCCGGCGAACCCGAGATTGGGGATAAGCCAGAGATAGCCGAGAACCACCAAAGCCGCCGAGGCGGCATTGATGATCATCGGCTGGACTGTCGAGCGCTGCGCATAGCAGCCGACATTCAGAAGATTGCTATATTGATGGAGAAGCTTGACGAGCAGGAGCCAAGGCAGGATCTGACCGGCGGCGTGGTAGTTGTGCGGCGTCAGCAAGCAGATCACCTCAGGCCCGAGCACCATGGCGACAAGGGTCACCGCAGAGGCCATGACGCAGCCGAACCGAACGACGTCGCGCGCATGACCTCGCCCTTCGGCGCTGCTCAAAAGCCCGATGCGCTTTGGATACCACCACATATCGAAGGGCTGCATGGCAAAGGCGGCGAGCAAGGCGAATTTGGCCGCAAGTCCGTAATGACCAAGTGTTTCCAAAGAGATATGCGGCGCCAGCATCCAGCGATCGAAGCTGCCGAGGATGAAGCCGAAGCTGCCGCTGAGCACCAAGGGCAAGGCATAGACCACCATCATTCCGGCACGAGCTGGCTCCAGGGCGACGCCACTTTCCCGATAAAGCGAGAAGCCGAGATAAAGCGCGATCAGGCCATTGGCGATCAGACCACCGAGTAGAATGCCGGTAATACCCTGATCGAAGTAGAGAAGTGTGGCGATGCTGCCGGCCTGGATCAGGCTCTTCGCGGCCTCGACCATCAGGAATGTCCAGGCGGCGTCTCGAAAGCGCAGCCAGGCAAGCGGGACCTGGATGAGCGACGTCAGCGCCAGGGTCGCGGCCACCAGCTGCATGTCGAGCGTGGTGATGGGACCCGGCATCCAGGGCATCACCAAAGGAATGAGGAGTTGCAAGGCAAGGCCGCCCAGCAGGGCGAGGGCGAGCGCCATGCCCCAGAGCGTGGTCGCCACCTTCCTCGGCGCCTCGGCTGCGAAACGAAACAGCGTGTCGGCGAGGCCGAGGCCCAGGAGAACGCCGCCGACATCGGTGATTGCGATCAGTAGTTCCAAAGCGCCGAATTCCGCCGGGCTCAGAGCACCGGTCACGATCGGCAGCATGACGAAGGCGAGCCCTTTGCCGATCACAATCGCCAGCATATAGGCACCTGCTCGCCCAAGTGCAGATTGAGCCCAGGACATCGGCTCAGCTCGCAAAGGCGGCAAAAAGGTCGTGCGCGGCCGCGTGTGCCGAGCGCGGATTCAGGGTTGCCAACGCCGCTTTGGCATGGTGAACGGCCGCTGACCAATAGCGTGCCTCGCCATTGGCAAAATCGCCGAGCGCGTGCTCGAGATGACCTTCTGCGCGGCGGATCGAGCCCGGACGCTCCTGCTCGACTATCATACCATAGCGTTCGATGATTTGCTTGACCGCCGCCAGTCGGTTTTCTCGGTTCGAGGAAATCGAGCCCGGTCTCATCAGATAGTCCATGCGGATCTCGGGCGAGCAGGCTACGGCCCCTGATTGGGCCAGCCGAAGCCAAAGATCCCAATCGGTGGCCGAGGGCAGCCTCAGATCGAAGCTGCCGGCCTTCAAGACTGCCTCGCGGCGCGCCACCACTGTGGAGGTTCCCACCGCATTTTCGATAAAGATCGTGCTCAGTGCCATCTCGAGAGGCTGAAATTCACAAGCATTGGCCATCAATCCCTTGAAAAGCGGCCAGAATTCAAAGGCTGAGACGGCAAAGGGACCCGTCTCGTCGACATGGGCGTAGTTGGCGAAGCTGAACGTCGTTTCTGAATATGTCTCCATATAGCTGAGCTGCGACGGCAGGCTTTCGGGATGCCAGCGATCGTCGACATCAAGAAAGGCGATCAAAGGAGCTCGGCTCTCCTGGATCGCTAGATTGCGGGCCGTGGCAACACCTTGTCCGCCGCTTGCCAGGAGCCTGATCCGGTCATTCTGGCGTTTTGCATCATCGACGATGTTGCAACTTGCATCGATCGAGCCGTCGTCGACCAGGAGCAGCTCATAGGCATCGACCGCTTGAGCATCGATGTTAGCGAGCAAACCAGGCAGGAATTCCGCGGCGTCCCGAAAGGGAGAGATGATGGAAATGGCAGGTGTGGCGGGCATGGTTGTGTCTCCGTGGCATCAAACTTGCCAGAAACTCTGCAGCAATCATGCCAGGAGACACGCTCGTGTTCGCAGCCAGCAGCCAGTCAGCGCTTACCATCGCATGCCTAATCAATCAGTTCCCCGTTCTCTCCGAGACCTTCATCGGCGTGCAGATACGTGCCCTGGAGCGGCTCGGCCATCATGTGGTGCCGATCGCCTTTGTCCGGCCTGACGGGCCGGCCCAGCCTCAGGACAACAAAATTGCCGCAAAGACCTGGTATCTCTCGGAAGAATATGTCGGATCGGCACTGGAGGGAGGAGTGACTGCAATCGACAGATGGTCGAAGGCCATGGCGTTCGTGTGCGACCAAAAGACGATCTCGCGCCGTTCGATTATCTATCATGGTCTTCGCCTGGCCTCCCTCCTTCGGCGCGAGCGTGTGGATCATCTCCAGGTGCAATTCGCTTGGGGCGGCCTCGCCTATGGCATCTTCGCCGCCAAGCTTGCAGGCTGCAGCGTTTCCTTTGTCGGACATGGCGCCGACATCTATCTGGCGCCCGCCGACCTTCCGGCCAAGCTCAATCACGTCGATATCGCATTTGCATCCTGCACCACCATGGCCGAGGACTTTCGCCGCATGGCCCCGGAGGCGCGGATCGAGCAGATCGCCATGGGAATCGAACTCGATCGCTTGCCGGTGGCCAAAGTCGATCTCCTTGCCGGATCCGATTTCCTCTTCGTCGGCAGACTTGTCGAAAAGAAGGGGCTGGATGTGCTTTTGGACGCACTTTCCTCGCTGTCGGCCGAGATCAGGCCTGCGCTCGATATCGTCGGCGACGGTCCGCTCAGGCCGAGACTCGAGGCGCACATTGCGCGGGAAGGCTTGGAAGATAAGGTCCGCCTCCTGGGAGCCAGGGATTCGGCTTGGATCTTCTCGCATCTCCCCTCCTATCACGCCGTCGTCGTGCCCTGCGTCCTGGCTGCCGACGGCGATCGGGATACGGGCCCGCTCATCGCCAAGGAGGCGATGGCGCTCGGTGTACCTGTGATCGCCAGTGATTTCATGGGGCTTGCCGACATCGTCGATGCGAGCTGCGGCATCTCGGTAGCGACGGCGTCGAGCGAGGCGCTGGCTGCTGCCCTCGCCGAAGCGCGTGCCTGGTCCCCTGAACGGCGGCGGGAACTGGGCTTGGGGGGCAGGCAGAGGATTGAGACGTTCTTTACCGCAGATGCCCAAGCCCGCCTTATCGCCGATGCCATCGCATCCAGCTAGGCACCGAAGGGCCAACGATGCAGCAAGAAGGATTCGGCAAAGATGTCCTAACTGCGCTGGCCGTCTGCCTTTGCGCCGGTGCTGGCTGGTATGCCACCAAGCTTCCGATCGGCATCGCACTCGGCCTCCTGCCATTTGGCGCCATGTTCGTATTTCGCCAGCCCTTTCTTCTGGTAGTGATGTTCGTCTGCTTCTCGTTCTTTAGGATTCACGAGGCCTATCCGCAGCTCTATCCCCTCAGAATCCCGCAGATGCTTGCCCTTGCCGTCCTGGCGAGCCTGGTCTGGAAGCTCTGGTCCCGACAAGTCACGACCTTCATGACCAAAGAACTCAAGCTATTCTTGGTCTTTTTCCTGATCATCACCTTCGATGTTGTCATGGCGACCAATGTCGGCGAGGCCAAGGCCTACTGGACCGGCACCTTTTCCAAGATCGCGCTCATGGTATTCGTCATCGCCTGGCTGGTGACAGATACCCAGCAGGTCAAGGTCGCTGCCAGGATTTTTGTCCTTTGCGGCATTGCCGTTGCAGCTGTTGCGATCTTCAACAAGCATGCAGGCATCGGTCTGGTCGAGGGGACCAGGGTAACCATCAGCCGGGCTATGGGCTCGATGCTCGGCGATCCGAATGATCTCTCGCTAGTCCTGACTTTCCCGATCAGCTTCGCCACGGCGCTTGCGATCGGTCCTGCGATGAAAAAGACTGACCGGCTGCTCGGCATCATCGCCCTTCCGATACTCCTGCTTGGGGTCGTCTACACGCAAAGCCGGGGTGGGCTGTTGGGCAGCATGGCGGTTTTCGGCGTCTTCGGCTGGAACCATGTGCGCAATAAATTTCTCTTGGTCGGCGTCGGAGTGGTCGCGGCCATCGTCCTGTTTCTCCTTGCCGGCGTCGGTGATCGGGCGGTCGTCGCCGCCTCGGACAGTGCCGTCGACGAAAGCTCGATGGGCCGGCTCTATGCCTGGGGGGCGGCCTGGAACATGGCGCTGGCCAACCCGATAACGGGAGTAGGCCTCAATAACTTCTACCCCAATTACTATTTCTACTCGTCCCATTGGGACGGAAAAAATCACGCCGTCCACAGTACCTGGTTCGGCGTTCTCGCCGAATCCGGCTTTGTCGGCCTTGGCGTTTTCATAGCGTTGGTTGTCGCCTCGGCAAGGCTGGCCATGCGCTCCTTAGCCTCGCTTTACAAGCAAAAGGGCAATCAAGAAGCCCTGGCACTCGGCGGTACGCTCGAAGGGCTCTTGGCCGGGCTTGCCGGATTCGCGGCATCCGGCACGTTTTTGACCATGGGCTTCGTCTGGCCCTTCTACATTCTCTTCGCCCTCATCGTCGCAACCAGCCGCATCGCCTCGTGCATCTTGCGGGACGCACCATTGCAGGATGCGTCCCGGAGCGCGCCGCCTCGTTGATAACTCAAGAAAATCAAGATGTTAGTGAGTTGGCATGATCCTTGATTTAGAGACCTGCAGAAACCAACGTTCGCTGGAGAGATGCCCAATGTGTGGAATATTCGGTGGGGTTCACCAAGCACCTGTCGTCGATGCGCTGCTAGCCGGTCTGAGCCGGCTTGAATATCGCGGCTATGACAGTGCGGGCATCGCGACGCTCGATCCGGATCTGTGCCTGAAGAAGGTGGAGGGGCCGGTGCGTCGCTTGGACGATCTCTGTCGGCAGATGCCGCCGGAGGGGGTGGTCGGCATCGCCCACACGCGCTGGGCGACCCATGGTGAACCGTCGGCTGTCAACGCCCATCCCCACCGCGCCGGCAAGGTTGCCGTGATCCACAACGGCATCATCGAGAACCACAGTCACCTCCGCGCCGAGCTCGAAGACTTCGGCGCGGTCTTCGAATCGCGCACGGACACCGAGGTCATCCCCCATCTCGTGGAAAGCTATCGGGCCGCGGGTGCGACGACCGTGGAGGCGGTCAAATATTCCATGGGCCGGCTGGAAGGCCGCTACGCTTTCGCTGTCCTTTGCGAAGATGAGCCCGATCAGATCGTCGCGGCGCGCCAAGGTAGCCCTCTGGTCGTCGGTCGCAGTGCCGAGGGTTCCTGGCTCAGCTCCGACGATGCCGCCCTCAACGATATCGCCGATGAGGTTGCCGTGCTCGAAGACGGCGATGTGGTCACGCTTCGCAAGGACGGTATCGACTTCGGCAAGGTCGAAGGTGACGTCTATCCCCGCCAGTTTCAAAAGCTCGAAAAGCAAATCTGGCAGGAGCCGGTCGGTGACGACGATGACTACACCTCGCGCGAGATGCTTGAGCAGCCGGAAGCCCTTGCGCGCACCCTGCGCGAACTGCGCCGAACAAAGCTTGACATCGATGCCAAGGCAATCACCCGCGTTCATAGCATCGCCTGCGGTTCCTCCCACTACGCCGCCTGTCTCGCGGCCCCCTGGTTCGAGCAGCTGGCGCGGCTGCCGGTACAGCACAGCATCGCATCCGAGTGTCGAGAGATGGCGCTCCATGACCCCAACAGCTCGCTCAACATCCTGGTCTCACAATCCGGCGAAACCGCCGACACGCTATCCGCGCAGGCCGTCTGCAAGGCGGCGGAGCACCAGACCCTGGCCGTGGTCAATATCGAGCGCTCGCAGATGGCGCGGGAAGCCGATCATGTCTGGCTGACGAGGGCCGGACGCGAGTTCGGGGTCGCCGCGACCAAGACGTTTACCTGCCAGACCGCAGCACTCGCTCTCCTGGCCGTGCGTCTCGCCAGAAAGCGGAAGTGCGTTCCTGCGAAAACCATCACCGAAGCCGCGAATGCACTCAGCAAGCTGCCGGAGGTCATCAAGGATATCCAGCCGCTGGAACCGCACATCGAAGCCCTGGCCAAGCGCTTCGCCAAGGCCCAGAGCGCCCTGTTTCTCGGTCGCGGCGGTGCCTTTCCGGCAGCCGCCGAAGGGGCCCTGAAGCTGAAGGAGCTCTCCTATGTCCATGCCGAAGCCTATCCTGCGGGCGAGCTCAAACATGGCCCGATCGCGATCATCAGTGAGGGCATACCTGTGGTGATCTCGGCCCCCTCGGGTGCCCATTGGCGGCGCAGTATCGCCAATATGCAGGAGGTCAAGGCACGCGGTGCCTGGACGATCCTGATCACTGATGAGGGGGTCACCGACACCGACGGCGCGGATGAGGTCATCATCCTGCCGAAGCTGCATCCTCTGGTCGCACCGATCGCACAGGTCCTGGTGATGCAGATGCTCGCCTACCACACCGCCAAGGCCCTCGACCTCGACGTCGATCGGCCGCGCAATCTCGCCAAATCGGTCACCGTCGAATAGGGCCGCCGCCGATGCATAGTCTTCGCCAATGGATCAAGGGAAGTGAGCATCCGCTCGCCAAGTGCCTCTGCGGCCTTGCCAAAGCTCGCCATCGCCTTGCCGTACCGGTGATCCCGCTTATCCATCGTTCCCTCTACGTCGCGGCCCTGGCTATCAGGACGGCTTGGGCAACGTTCACCCGCATCGTCTGGTGGACGCCACTCCTGCAGGCCCGGCTCGAGGCACCGGCGTCGGGTCTGCAGCTTTCTTCCGGCCTGCCGATGATCATGGGTCCGCTTCGTCTCAGGCTCGGCCGTGATTGCCAGATGTCAGGACAATCGACCCTCACCGCGCGACCATCCAGCACGCCGAAACCTGAGCTGATCGTAGGCGACAGGGTGGTCATGAACTGGCAGACGACCATCGCCGTCGGCAGCCGGGTGGTGATCGGCGACGACGTGATGATGGGCGGGCGCAACTATCTCGCCGGCTATCCGGGCCACCCGCTCGATCCCGTCGATCGCGCCGCCGGTCTCCCGGATACGCTCGATCAGATCGGCGACATCATCATCGACGACCGTGTCTGGCTCGGCATGGGTGTCACGGTTACCGCAGGCGTTCGCATCGGGGCTGGTACGGTGGTCGCCGCCGGCTCGGTAGTGACCAAGGACCTTCCGCCGAACGTTCTGGCCGGCGGCATGCCCGCCCGTATTCTGAGGTCGCTCAACAACCAACCTAAGGTGGAGGCGGCATGATGATGATGCTCACTCTCCTGGCAATCGCGATCGTCATTTATCACCATGCCGTCTATCCGGCGCTCCTCAAGCTCGGAAGTCGCTTGGCTGAGAGGTCGGAGCCGGTGGTCCTGCCCGAAATTTGGCCTCGGATCACGATCATCGTGCCGGCCCATAACGAAGCCCGCTGGATCGCCGACAAGATCGTCAATCTGGCCTGTCTCGACTACCCGGAAGACCAGCTCGATATCGTGATTGCCTGCGACGGTTGCACCGACGAGACGGCGCGAATCGCTCGGGAAACCATCGCCTCTCTGGGCTTGGAAGGCCAGATCCGGGTTTGCGACTACAAGACCAATCGGGGCAAACTCGCACTTCTGAACGCCGAGATCGCCTTGGCCCGTACCGAGATTGTCGCCCTTAGCGACGTCTCGGCGCTGATATCGATCGATGCACTCAAGCTGACGGCCCGGCACTTCGCCGATCCTGGCGTTGGTGTCGTCGCGGCGAGCTACATGCTGGCCAAAGCCGGAACCGCGGGCGAGCATGCCTATTGGCGCTTCCAAAGCCGCCTTCGAGAGGAGGAGGCACGGATCGCCGGCGCGATCGGGGCATCCGGCGGCTTTTTCGCGATCCGTCGGGGCCTGTTCTCGCCGCTGCCCGCCGACACCATCAATGACGATTTCGTGCTGCCAATGCAGATCGTCGAAAAGGGCTATAGCGCAACTCTCGATCCGGATATCCACGCGGTCGAGCTTGAGCCAAGCAGCCTTGTTGCCGACTGGCGCCGCCGCCAACGCATCGGGGCCGGGAATTTTCAGCAGTCTTTGCGGCTCTGGCGGCTCCTGTCGCCGAAGCGCCCCAGCCTTGCCTTCGTTTTCCTCTCCGGCAAATGGCTTCGTCCGCTGCAACCCTTCGCCATGCTCGCGGCGCTCATCGGTTCCTCCATCCTCGCCTCGGAGAGCCTCATCTTCTTCCTCGCCTTCGCCGGTCAAGCGACCGCCTACAGCCTGGCTCTTCTGGTTCAGATCAGACCAAGGGCGTCCTGGCTCGGACTTTCGCGGAAATTTCACTACTTCGTCGTCGGCCATGCGGCCGCTCTGGTCGGCATCTGTCGTTACCTGATCGGTCAAGACAGGCTGAGGCCCGGCAATAGCCGCGCCTAAAGGAGGACCTCATCATGCCTGCATTTCGTCTCTCCACCGGCATCAAGAAGGGTTTTCGCGGGGCATTTCCCGCCTTCGACGAGCCAGGCTTGCGAACCTATTTCGCCGATGACACCCATTGTCTCGTCTATGGCGATACGGCGCGCTTCGACCCGCGCCAAGCCGGTGAAAGAGCCGCGATCGACGGGCTTTCACAGATCGTCCAATGCCAGCACACCGGAGCGATCGACATCATCGCCGATCGAAGTTCTGCCTATCCGCTTTATGTCGCCATCCGCGGCGAGCGTGTCCTGATCACAAGCGACGTTCCACATCTCCTCAACATTCTTGATCCGGAGGATCGTCGGCCGGACCGGCAAGCACTCGATGAGCTTCTTGCTTTCGGCCAGATTTTGGGACAGCGGACAACTCTCGAAGATGTCGTTCACCTCGCCGGCGACACGGGGCTGCGTATCGACGAAAACGGCTGCCATCGCATCGATGAAAACTATGCGCGGACAGTCGGGCATCGGGAAAACGTCAATCAAGTCATCGATCGCCTGGTCGCCGTCGTGTCGAGACAAGCCAGGCAGGTCGAGGATGATCTGCTGCTGCCAATCTCGGGCGGCCTCGATACCCGGTTGATCCTGGCGGCCTGCCTGGCGGCGGGGCTGCGCCCGGGGCTTTGCGTCTTTGGAGCGCCCGACAGCGCTGACCGCACCATTGCCGACGCGATCGCCCGCACCCACAAGCTGCCGCTCGCCGCCTTCGATATCGATCCCGAGATGGCCTGGGCGCGCGCTCCGATGGTTGCGCTTGCGAGCGGCGGTGAACTCCCCCTGCATCATGGTCACGCCCTTCTCGCCAGCGGTTTTGCCGAGGCGATCGACGGTCAGGCCATGATGGTCGGCACCGGCGGTGAAGCCTTTCGCGCCTTTTACTACGATCGCGGCATGCCGGGCTTTTCCCACCTCGGCCAAGGCGCGCTCAAGCCGGCCCTGACAAAGCGCGCCAAACGCTGGGTGAGCGAGCATGTGCTGGATCATGCTGACGACATACCGGCTGATTTGCTGGAGAGGCTCGATGGCGAGATCGGATCCATCCTGGACAATGAACCGGATCTCGCCCGCGGCCTGGACCAAGTCTATCTGCAGATGAGGGTGCGTCGCGCGGTGATAGCCGGTCAGCAGATCCTTAACGACCATTGTCTCCGTCTTCACCCCCTCCTCGACACCGGCTTGCAGGCCGCCTTCGCCAGCTTGCCCATAGGCTGGCGCCTGGGAGGGGCCTTCCACCGTCACGCCATTCACCAACTGTCGCCGGCACTCGCGGATATCACCTGGGACCGGACGTCGAGGCCGCTCTCGAAGGGCCTCACCTGGCAGGAGCGCTGGCCCGGCCTGGCGAACCGTCTCGGCGCAAGGGGAGCCTATGCCAAGGCGGGCGCTCCCCTTGGCGATTATCGAGGCCTGCTCTCGAACACGGGCCTCAAGGAGATGATTACCGAACTCGACGACAGCGGCCTCCTGAGCGATGCCAGCCGAGCGATGCTGCGCAGGCCGACACCCGGCCGTATCGGCGCGCTCAAGAGCTTTGCCTGCTGGGCGTCATCACTGCAGCGCACCAAGACCGACCAACTCAACGAAAGGATCCCGGCATGAGCTCAGCTTCTCTCTTGATGTTCGGCGAGGATTGGCATGGTTTGCCCAGCAGCACCCAGCATCTGGCTCGGCAATTCATGACGCGGCGCCATGTCACCTGGGTCAATTCGATCGGGCTTCGACGCCCGAA
>JBPCVQ010000086.1:0-10464 GCA_051010395.1 Geminicoccaceae bacterium
GAGCGGGGCCGGGTCACCGATGAGGAGGACATTCGGCGACGTTTTGCTCACGCCAAGGAACTTGGCTGCAATTTCATGCGTCTTGCCCATTATCCCCATCACGAACGCGCCGCCGAGATCGCCGATGAGATCGGCCTGCTGCTCTGGGAGGAGATCCCGGTCTACTGGTCGATCGCGTTCGAGAATGACGGGACGTTCAGTGATGCCGACAATCAGTTGCGTGAGATGATCATCCGCGATCGCAATCGCGCCTCCGTCATCGCCTGGGGGGTGGGCAATGAGAACGCCGACACCGAGGCGAGGCTCACCTTCATGCGCCGTCTTTCGGAAACCGCGAGAACGCTCGATCCATCCCGGCTGGTGGCGGCGGCCTGCCTGGTCAATCAGCGTGCGAGAAAAATCGAGGATAGGCTGGCGGCTCATCTCGATCTGGTCGGCATCAACGAATATTATGGCTGGTATGAGCCCGATTTTGCGGATCTCGTAAAGATCGGCGAGAATTACGACCTGGATCGCCCGCTCATCATCACCGAGACTGGCGCCGATGCGCCTCTTGGGCGGCGAAGCGAGGAGAAGGCGTTGTTCTCCGAGGATCAGATGCTCGCCTGCTATGAGCAGCAGTTCGCGACGATCGCGTCGATCGATGCCATCAAGGGCTTTTGCCCTTGGATTCTCTACGATTTCCGCACCGAACGGCGGAAGAACAGTTTCCAGGGCGGTTACAATCGCAAAGGCCTGATCGATGCCGACAAACAATCCAAAAAGCGTGCGTTTCATGCGCTGAGACGCTTTTATCATGAGGTCTGGTAGCTCTGCCCATGCCGAAAATCGTCTATCTCGATGCGTTTCCCGCCGCCAATGCACATGAGATCCTGGCCGAGCGCCCCGATCTCGATGTCATCAAGATCTCGTCGAGCATGGCGCCGAACCAGGCTTACGAGATTCTGAAACACGCCCACGCCTATCAGCAGATCCCCGCACGAGACGAGGTGCCGCCTGCCTTTCGGGCGGGCGCGGCGCTTTTGGAGCGCTGCCCGAATCTCCTGGTCGTGTCCTCGAGTGGATCGGGCGTCGACACCATCGATATAGAGGCCTGCACGGCGGCAGGCGTGCTGGTCGTCAATCAGGCTGGCGGCAATGCTGAGGCGGTCGCCGAACACACGATGGCCATGATCCTCTCGCTTCTAAAGCGCATCGGCGAGAGTGATCGTCTTCTTCGGCGTGGCTGGTCGGGTGCGCGCACGGATCTGCTCGGCCGCAATCTCGAAGGGCGCACAGTCGGCATTATTGGCTTTGGCTTTATCGGCAGGCGTGTCGCCAGGATCGCCAAAGATGTCTTTGGCTGCCGCATACTCGCCTTCGATCCCTATATCGATCCCAATGACATGATCCTAAGAGATGTCGAGCCGGTCGATTTCGACGGGCTCATAAACGAGGCTGAGATCCTGACGATCCACTGCCCGCTGACCAAGGAGACCGAGGGCATGATCGGTGAGGCGGAGCTTGCGCGCATGCCCGAGAGTTCAATCATCGTCTCGACCGCGCGCGGCGGCATCATCAATGAGCCAGCCCTTGTCGACGCCCTCCATGCCGGTAAGGTCGTCGGTGCCGGCCTTGATGTCTGGGAGCGCGAACCGCCGCCGGCCGACCACCCGCTTCTCGCCTTCGACACGGTGATCGCCAGCCCGCATACTGCTGGGGTCACGGCGGACAGCCGAAAGGCCATGGCGCGCTATGCGGCGACCCAGCTCATCGACCTCCTCGATGGCCGCCCACCGGCCCGCCCGGTCAATCCCGAAGTGTCCGATCACTATCGAAAGCGCTTTGCCGACATCCTCGGCCGCCCTGCCGACCCTTTCTAGTGGTTTGACCACTTCATATTGTTTCCGCCGTCTTCGAAGAAAGAGCCAGGTTTTCGAGGGTATGCGGGCTCCTGTTGAGTGTAGCCTGATAAGGCGACGCCATCGTCATCATAGCGGGGGCAGGTCTGGCTGGTGCCTGTCAAAGAGCGGCAAGCTGGTAGGCGTCATCGAAATTGCGAGCGCCATTGGTCAGGCGGGTCAGCCAGGGAAGCGGCATGCCGCGTTCGCCGCCGAAGCCGAAACGGGCGCCGAGGATCGCGCCGAGTGCCATGGAGCGGCCGCAGCTGTCGCCTCCTGCCAGGACATTGGTGCGAATGGCGCTCTCGTAGCTTTCAGCCGCTCTTGCGATGTGAAAAACTACAGGCAGACCCTGTTGCACATGGCAGGCGCGGCCGAAATGACCGGCGATGTCGACGCTGGTTCGCTCATCAGTGGCTAGGGCCTCGCGAAGCAATGGCTGCAGCACGTCGCCTGCTGCTTCCGCCTGGCTAGTGAGCGTCACCGCCAAATCTTCGCCCCGGAGCAGGGCGCCGATCGTGCGTGTGACGATCAACGCGGCTTCGGTCGCAAGCGGATTGTCATTGGTGATCCGCACCATCCTGATGACATCTTTTTCGAGCGATTGCGTATCCGGTCCGGCGGCGACGATCGCCGGCACGACTGAAAATGCCGGCATCTGGTCGTCATCGATGCCTGACGCCTCTGGCGCCTCGTCGTCAGCCGTGCCGCTGAGATTAGCAAGTGTGCCACGTGTCGGCCGATCGATGTAACCTTTCCAATCGCCGCCTGGACCGAAGAAGGCGGCGTAGCGACGCTGGTAGTCGGCGACGTCCGCCCGCCCTTCGGTGGCGAGCAGGGACTTCACTGCAAGTGCTAGTACGGCGCCATATTGGCTGAATTCACCCGCCCGTTTGCCCTCATGGGCGAAATAACCCTTAGCATCCTCGAAATGCTGCCTCTCTGCGGATAGGAACACCGGCTCCCGGCGTTCTGCGATGCTGGCAATCCGTTCCGGATCATAGAGCCAGTGCAGGCCCATGGCTGCGGCATCGGCGACCAGAGCGCCGAGCACCACGCTTGCCCTTGCCTCGATTTCCTCGCCAGGCGAACGTCCGCCCATGGTTCGTTCCTTCGTTGTGTGCAGTTGTCCCCAGGGTTGGTCGTCATCATATTGGGAAAAACCCCTGAAGGAACAGGAGAACCATGAGCAACGCTCCCAAAATTCTCGCCTTTGCCGGCAGTACGCGCGAGGCCTCGTTCAACAAGAAGCTCGTTAGTGTCGCGGCGGTTGGTGCTCGTGATGCCGGTGCCGAGGTGACGCTCATCGATCTTCGGGATTTTCCGATGCCGCTATATGACAGCGATCTCGAGGCGAATGAGGGACTGCCGGAGCCGGTACAAAGGCTGAAAGCCTTGTTTTTGGAGCATCAGGGGCTCCTGATCGCCTCGCCCGAATATAATGGCAGCATGAGCGCGGTCCTCAAGAATACGATCGACTGGGTTTCTCGCTCCGCCGAGGGCGAAGGTGGGCTTGCAGCCTACAAGAACAAGGTGGCGGGGTTGATGGCAGCCTCCCCAGGCCGCCTTGGCGGCCTTCGCGGCCTCGTGCATGTCAGTCAGGTTCTGAGCGGTCTCGGCGTTCTGGTGCTGCCCCAACAACATGCGCTCGGTGGCGCAGGCGAGGCCTTCGACGACAAGGGCGAACTCAAGGACAGCGCCCGGCAGGCAACCATCACCGGCATCGGCACCCGCCTCGCCCGCACCATCGTAAGCCTGCGGTGAGCGCGGTGAGCCACCGCTGGCGTTACGTTGGGTTTGCGCCTTATGTTGATGGGTATGCGTTTTCCTCTCCTGACTAGAGTTGCTTCATGAACGATCAGACCATCAGTGAAACGCCGATCGGCGATGTCGATGCGATGCTGGCCACCTTGGCCCGCGGCAACTATGTGGCGGACCGCTCGCTGGCGACGGCGCTTCATCTGTCCTTGAAACTCGGCCGGCCGCTGTTTCTCGAAGGTGAGGCCGGTGTCGGCAAGACCGAGATCGCCAAGGTGCTCTCGGAAACGCTGGGCCGGAAGCTGGTCAGGCTGCAATGCTATGAGGGTCTGGACGTCAGCTCAGCGGTCTATGAGTGGAACTACGCCCGCCAGATGCTCGAAATCCGGCTTGCCGAGGCCGACGGCAACACCGACCGAGCAGCGCTCGGGCGCGATATTTTTACCGATCAGTTTTTGATCCGCCGGCCGCTTCTTCAGGCCTTGGAACCGAGTGAGGGGGGAGCACCTGTGCTCCTGATCGATGAGCTGGATCGGACGGACGAGCCGTTCGAGGCCTATCTCCTCGAAATTCTCTCGGATTTCCAGGTGACCATCCCCGAGATCGGCACGATCAAGGCTGAGGAACGCCCGATCGTCATCATAACCTCCAACCGTACGCGCGAAATCCACGACGCGCTCAAGCGCCGCTGCTTCTATCACTGGGTCGACTATCCGGACGCCGAGCGCGAGCTCGCGATCATCGAAGCCCGTCTTCCTGGCACGGCCAGCTCGTTGACTAAGCAGATCGTTGGGTTTGCGCAGAAGTTGAGGGCGGAGGACTTGTTCAAGGTGCCGGGCGTGGCCGAGACGCTGGATTGGACCCAGGCGCTGATGACCCTGGATAGGCTGGAGCTGGACCCTGATACGATCAACGACACGCTCGGTACGCTTTTGAAATACCAGGACGACATCGCCAAGATCCAAGGCAGCGAGGCGGCGCGCTTGCTGAACGAGGTGAAGGCAGATCTGGCTTCTTCTTCGGTTTCTATTCCAAGTTGAATGATTTTCTTCTTGATGTTATTCAAGTTGCTATCGAGTAACATTGAGGCATGGTTGATGTATGACACCTATCTTGAATTTCGGGTTTCTAAGGAGTTCCGTTGGAGCAAGGAGATTGCTTTCCCAGAGGGGAAATACAAGGCCGAGGTAAGTGGATCTATGAAGAAGGTGTCCGACAATGAAGAATTTCAATACGACCTGCCCCCCGACTACCGGATTCGAAGATACTCTGGTGAGTATGTCATGACTGTAAACTTCGAAGATTTCGAGCAGCTTCGAGATCGGGAAGAGGTCACGGTTACAAACTAGGAGTCGGAGTCTGAACGAAACCATCGACAATGGTACTAGCCAGCCGATCGAACCTGGCAGGTTTGCCTCTAATATCATGCATTTCGGCCGCTGCCTGCGTGCGGCAGGCCTGCCGGTCGGTCCGGGCAAGGTGCTGGAAGCACTCCGGGCAGTTGAGGCAATCGGGATCGGCGGGCGTGAGGATTTTTACTGGACGCTGCATGCGGTTTTCGTGAACCGCCGGGACCAGCGCGAGCTGTTTGACCAGGCCTTTCACATCTTCTGGCGCAAGCCGGATCTGCTCGAAAAGATGATGCAGCTTCTTCTGCCCGTGATCGAGATCGACGGTGAAGAAGAACAGAAGGACGTCAGCCGCAGGCTGTCCGAAGCGCTCGGGCCGCAGAAGCAGCCGGGGCAGGGTGAAGCGCCTGAAGATGCCGAGGAACCACCGAGCATCGAACTCGATGCGACCCTCACCTTTTCGGAACGCGAGATCCTGCAATCCAAGGACTTCGAGGACATGTCCGCGGACGAGATCGAGCGCGCGAAACGCCTGATCCAGAACATGCGCCTGCCGATCATGGCCGTACCGACGAGGCGCTTTCTTCCGACCGCATACGGCGACCGTATCGATATGAGGCGGACACTCCGCCAGAGCCTCCGAGGCGGCGGCGCCTCTATCGATCTTGCCCGAAAAGTCCGAAAAAAGCGGCATCCTCCACTGGTGATTCTAGCCGATATCTCCGGTTCGATGGACCGCTATTCGCGTATGCTTACTCACTTCATGCATGCGATCACCAATGACCGGGACCGGGTCTTCAGCTTCGTTTTCGGCACGCGCCTCACCAACATCACCCGCCAGCTGCGCTCGCGCGACGTCGATATCGCGCTCGGCAAGGTCGGCGATTTGGTTGAAGACTGGTCAGGCGGCACGCGCATCGGCCATTGCCTCGACGACTTCAACCGCAACTGGTCCCGCCGCGTTCTAGGCCAGGGCGCCCTCGTCCTTCTGATCACCGACGGCCTGGATCGCGACGCTGGCGACGGCCTGGACGCCGCCATGGAACGCCTCCAGAAATCCTGCCGCCGCCTGATCTGGCTGAACCCCTTGATGAGGTTTGATGGGTACGCACCCACAGCCATGGGGGCGAAGGCAATCGTCAAGCATGTCGATGATTTTCGGACGGTGCATAATCTGGCGAGCCTGGAGGATTTGGGCGCTGCGCTAGCGGCGAGTGGCGCGCGGACATCGGTTTAATCTCTTATGGAATGAACATTGTCCGCCGATACTTCCCAAGAGAATATGAGCTGAGCTTCTAGACCGTGCCAGCACCGGCCACGAACTCATCCAACCGCAATGAAAAAACACGTTCGCGACCTATGCGCATGATGAATTCGACCATGGCATTGGACATCTTCTCTAATTTGGGACCTCTGATTCCTTTTGAGAAGAAGCGCCGGAGTTTAGACGCGCCGCACCATGGCCGGATCTTGGCCGTGCCAAAGTCGGAATAAGGCGAGGATGGAGATCCGTTCCGGCACCTCAAAGGCCGAGGATGCGCCAAGATCGGCACCAAGGAAAGCGAGATCAGGATCGAGATGATGACAAAGAGCAAAATTCCCTCTGGGCTCGAAAAATTCAAAAGCGTCTGTCCTGCTGCGGCACCCCCCGTTTGAATAATGAAATAAATGGACAGCAAGCTCCCTCTGGTCTCGTTGGTCGCACGTCCATTAAGCCAGCTCTCGGCCACCACATATAAACCAGCGAAGCAGAAACCGGATACCATACGCATGGCTCCCCAACTCAGCGGGTCGAAGGTCACAAGATGGATCAGGGCCGTTGTGCTAGCGACAGAGGCGAGGGCAGCGAACACGCGGATATGGCCGACTTGCATCACAAAGCGCGGTGCGACGAGGCAGCCAATCAGCGTGCCGACCGGATAGGCGGATTGGGTTATGCCAGGACGGAACCGGGTCGGTTGTCAGCGCCCGCTATTCCTGGCATGACCCGATGCCGCCCTGTTTGGATGTTTGGGACTAGACTACCCAGGCAAGGGCAACGAACCTTGCGGGGCGATGCGCATTCCGTCTGAGTGGGAAGGTGAATTCGCCTGCGAACAGTTGAGACGCCAAGCCGTGAAGGAAAACATGAGCAACATAGGCTTTGGTCCGCAAGTCCGACGGTCTCCTTTTTACGACGCCACGCTGAGATGGGGTGCCAAGGGTTTTTCCGTCTACAATCATATGTACATCCCGCGGGATTTCGGCGATCCGGTTCAGAATTTCTGGAATCTTATCGAGAACGCCATTCTTTGTGACGTTTCAGTCGAACGTCAGGTCGAGATAACCGGGCCCGACGCAGCCCGTTTCGTGCAGCTTCTCACACCGCGCAACCTGTCCAGCTGCCAGGTAGGCCAGTGCAAATATGTTCTCCTGACCAGCCAGGAGGGCGGGATCATCAACGATCCCGTGCTGCTGCGTCTTGGCGAGAACCATTTCTGGCTCTCATTGGCCGACAGCGACGCGTTGCTCTGGGCGAAAGGTGTGGCGACGTTCGCCGATTTTGCCGTCGAAATCAAAGAGCCCGACGTGTCGCCTCTGCAATTGCAGGGCCCTCTTTCGTTGACGATCATGCAACGTCTGTTTGGCGACGACATCGAGAAGCTCAAATATTTCTGGCTGATCGAGACGACATTGGACGGCATCCCTCTGATCATATCGCGCACCGGGTGGTCAAGTGAACGAGGCTATGAACTTTATCTGCGGGACGGGAGCCGAGGAAGTGAGCTTTGGGAACGCATCATGGCCGCGGGCGAGCGGCTTGGTTTGCGCCCCGGCCATACATCGACCATTCGTCGGATAGAGGGAGCCATGCTGTCCTATCACGCGGATATGGACATCGGTACCAACCCGTTCGAACTGGGCTTGGGCCGTCTTGTCGATCTGGAGATGGACACGGATTTCATCGGTAAGTCCGCCCTGGCGAAGATTGAAGCAGCCGGCGTTTCCAGACAGCTGGTTGGCCTGGAGATCGATACGGCGCCTTTGGAGCGGCCCAACGCCAAACACTGGCCGCTTCACGTCGGTGCCGAAGACGTCGGCCATATCACATCCGCCGTCTATTCTCCGCGATTGAAGCGAAATATCGCGCTGGGCATCGTCGCCGTTTCTCACGCCCGGATGGGCCAGCGGCTGAAAGCAAACGGCGAAGGCGGGGAACTCGACGTCACCGTGGTTGAGAAGCCATTCTATGATCCCAAGAAGCGACTCGCGAGTTCATAGATCGAGGGGAGAGCCATGCCAGCTCGGATTTATTGGTCCGCTTGCAGGCTGGAAAGCAGCCGCTGAGGCTACTTATCGGATCATATCCAGAGAGGCCTTATGCCTTACCTGCTTGTCGGCGCCGACAAGCGAGCCCTGAAGTAGCGAAAACAGACGGGCACAGCAGCAATTCAGGTGCTGCCGTGCCTGCCCCTATGTCATCGTTCGACCGCGACCGGTCGTCAGGTGCTGCGGACTTCGAGGCTATCGTGCAGTTGTTTCACGAGGGTTGAGGGCAAGCCGAGACGGCTGGCCAGCTGGCTCATATAGGCCTGTTCGCCGCGGGTATCGACGTCGATGGCGAACAGGGAGGCGGTGTAGATCTCGGTTGCCATGTGGGGGCTGTCGACTTCGGCGGCGAGGCTGTCGACGTCGACCGGTTTTTGGAGCTCCGCCTGGATATAGTGGCGCATTTCCTGGCTGGCGCCGGCGTCGTTGAGCTTGCCGAGAATGCGTTCCTGCTCGCCGGCATCGATCTGGCCGTCGGCCTTGGCGGCCATGAGCATGGCGCGGATCATGACGAGCGCTCGGTCGTTGTCGTCCTTTTGGCTTTCCACTTGCCCTGCCGCATAGCGGGAAAGATCGAAGCCGGGTGCCGCCGCCTGGCCGTCGCCGGACGCACCGCCGGCCATCTGTGACATCGCCGCCTTCGCAAGGCTGCCGATCAGACCGCCGGCCAGACCGCCGCCTGCTGCCTGGCCACCACCACCGCCGAGCAGAGAGCCGAGTACGCCACCCAGGCCGCCGCCGGCGGCCGATCCCGAGCTGGCGCCGCCGCCCAGAACCTGAGACAGCATGCCGCTGAGCGCACCGCCGCCACCGCCGCTACCCAGGATTGATCCTGCCATTTCCAGCAGAGGATTATTGCCGCCGGCCGCGCGTTCGAGCCGTTGCTGGCTCTTGCCCATGCCGCTTTGCATCAAAACATCAAGAATAGCTTTGGCGTCCATCATCCCATCCTCTCAAAAAGTAATTTTACTCATTGGACAGTAATATCTTCCTCCACCAGTTGGAACAGTCTAATGAACGGCACCCCCCGCCATTTCCCCCAAAGACACTGTCAAGACCGCGGGGCAAACTGCGCTCAGCTTGTGTAGGGGTTGAATTGGGGGGCTTGGTGGTTCAGGTTTCGTTCATTGCGGGCCCACTAAAAGAAACGTCATGAAGGTCCTCGTCACAGTCACCTCACTGGTCATCGGCAGCGTCGTCGCCGGCAACGCACAGGCCGCCGACGGTTTCAAGCTGCCAGGCCTTGGTAAATTCGGGATCGCTCCCGCACCCTCGATGCTGATCGATGATCAGCCGAAGGCGGCGGAGCGGGCGAAGCCGCTCGAGTCCGTGTTGGCGACGATAAAGCGACGGCTGCCAGGCCGGGCGCTTGGTGCTCGGATGGTGACGTGGCAGGGGCGTGAGGCCTATGAGATCAGGTGGATCGGCGAAAACGGCAAGGTCCATGATATCACCGCAGACGCCGTCAGTGGCGACATCCTCGACGAGCGCTGACCAGATGGCGGTCCCCGTTCACTTTTGTTGGCTTAGCGGCGCAAGAAATTCACTTAAGGAACGCGACGGATGAGAGTCCTATTGGTTGAAGATGAAGAGGACCTGGCGAGGCAGCTTCAGGAAAGCCTGGTCGATGCGGGTTATGCCGTCGATGTCGCCCATGATGGCGAAGAAGGGCACTACCTCGGAGAGCAGGAGCCCTACGATGCCATCGTCCTCGATCTCGGCCTGCCGGTCATGGACGGGATCACCGTTCTGGAGCGCTGGCGCCGGGACGGCTTGGCGACGCCCGTGCTCATCCTGACCGCGCGCGATCGCTGGAGCGAGAAGGTCGCTGGCTTCGATGCGGGGGCGGATGATTATGTCGCCAAGCCCTTCCATATGGAGGAAGTCCTGGCGAGGCTTCGCGCCCTGGTGCGGCGGGCGGCGGGCCATGCGTCCGCTGAAATGAGCTGCGGGCCGGTCCATCTGGATACGCGCTCGGCCAAGGTGTCGGTCGATGGCCAGCCGATCAAGCTGACGGCCCAGGAATACCGTCTCCTTGCCTATCTCATGCACCATAAAGACAAGATCGTCTCGCGCACCGAGCTTACCGAGCATCTGTATGATCAGGATTTCGATCGCGATTCCAACACGATCGAGGTGTTCGTCGGGCGTCTTCGGAAAAAGCTCGG
>JBPCVQ010000087.1:0-10936 GCA_051010395.1 Geminicoccaceae bacterium
CCCTCGAGGAGGCCCGGATCATCGTCGAACGCGTTGATGGGATGATAGGTGATCTCGACACCGCAGGGGCGAAGCAGGCGCTCGAACAGGCGATAGCTGTCCGGATAGACATGCTCGATGCAGGCGACCCGATCACCGGGCTTCAAAAAGGCGAACAGGGTCGAGGCGATCGCCGCCATGCCGGAGGCGAAACCGACCGCGGCCTCGCCCTCCTCGGCATTCGCCATCATCGCCTCGAAGGCGGCGACGGTCGGGTTCTGCACGCGCGTGTAGATGGACTGCTCGGTCCTTCCGGCCATGCGGTCTTCGAATGCTTGAAAATTCTCGAAGGTGAAGAGCGACGTCTGATAGATCGGGGGTGTCACCGATCCGGCATCGTCGCCATGGATCGCGGCGAGCATCGTCGCCATGTCGAAATGGCCCTGCCGGTCATCCATGGCCTGCTCCCTGCACGACAGCGCGCACGTCATCTTCGACCCGATCCATGATCTCGGACATGACCGCAGCTGCGGTCTCTTCATCGCCGTTCGCTATCGCTTCGGCCAGGTCGTGGTGCATGGGAATCGTATCGCTTCCAAGCTCGGGTTCGCCAAATGGCGCGTCATAGATCTCGTGAAAGGTCCTTTGAATCTGGCGGATCAACTGGTTGAAGAGAGGGTTGCGCGAAGTCTCGTGGATGGCGTCGTGAAAGCGGCTGTCGGCCTCTCGCCAGTCTTCGCCCGCCTCGTAGGCGGCGATCAGCTCGGCGGCGCGCGCGATGATCACACGGCCTTGTGCATCACTCACCTGACGTACCGCTAAGCGCACGGCTTCAATTTCCAAGGGCCGTCGCACCGCATGAGTGCGAAGCAGGCTCTCCGCCTCGACGTTCAGCGTAAGGGGTATCTGAACGGCCTTGCGCGAGACTTCGGCCGCAAGAATTGTGCCCGCCTTCTTGTTGCGCGTGACGATGCCCATATTCTGCCAGGCGATCAGCGCCTCCCGGACCTTGGCGCGCCCGATGCCCAACCGCTCCGCCAGCTCGACCTCGGGCGGCAGTCGATCGCCGATGCCGAGTCCCGCCCGCTCCACCATAAGCAGCAACGCGTTGAGCACATCCCGCCCACTGCTGCCGGCCTCCAGAGGTTTGATCTGATCGGCGGCAAGGCGAATCTTGGTCTGATCGGGCGGCAGCTTGCGCAAGCTCATGATCTTGAACTGACCTCGCTGACCATCTCATAATCATCCTATGATGTTGTCGGACAAAATCAAGATAATGTCTGACAATAAATAAAAAAGCTTCCGGTCGATCGGCGGATCAATAACGAATCAACATCCGATCTGTGCTCAAAATTGATGACAAGGCTGCGGCAATCTGACTGTGTGGAGAGATGAACGAATAATATGGGGAGAGTAGTCGATGAAGAACTGGATATTTCGCATCGGTGGCGGAATTGCCATCTCGGCTGTGTTTGGTGCAGCGACATTTTCGGCTCAACCTCAAGATCCGGCAAAGGAGCTGACCTTCACTTCCTGGACCGGCCCCTATATGCGCAGTCAGATGCTTGGCTTCGTGCGTCCCTATGAAGAGGAGAACGGTGTCAGGGTACATGTCGAGCACTACAATGGCGGCGTCGACGAGATCAGGGACCAGGTGGAGTCGGCGAATGTCGTCTGGGACGTCGTCGATCTGACCCAGGCGGATAGTCTTCGGGCCTGCAATGAGGGGTTGCTCGAGAAGATAGACGATATCGAGCTTCCCGACGGCGTTGACGGCACTCCATTTGCCGAGGATTTCGTCGAAGGGGCGCTCAATGAATGCGGTGTGGGCGTCATCGTCTGGGCAACGGCCTTCGCCTACCGAAATGATGCCTTCGAAGGCGAACCGCCTGCATCCATTGCGGACTTCTTCGATACGGAAAAATTCCCCGGCATCCGTGCTATCCGCGACGACCCGACGGTCATCATGGAGTGGGCGCTGATGGCGGAAGGAGTGCCGCGCGAAGAGGTTTACAGTACGCTCCAGACCCCCGAAGGCATCGAGCAGGCGCTTGCCAAGATGGAGGCGATCAAGCCTGGCTTACAGATTTGGGAGACGGGTCGTGAGCCGGTTCGCCTGTTGAATGGCGGCGAAGTCGCCATGTCGTCGATCTGGGCGACCACCGGCGCGGAGGCCTCGCGCGTAGAGGGGGCGAATTTTTCGATCGTCTGGGATGGGAGGGTGGTCGAGCTCGATCTTTTCGGCATTCCGAAGGGCAGCCGTTACAAAGATGAGGCGATCGACTTCATTCGCTTCGCCAGCAGCAGCCAGTCTCTTGCCGACATGGTGAAGGAGCTTCCAAACGGTCCCACCCGCCGATCGTCGTTGGCGCTGCTGCCGGAGGATGTCCTTGAGAAAATTCCGAACGGCCCCGCCTATGAAGACAAGGTTTCGATCCTGTCGGATGCGGCATGGTGGTCGGAAAATCACGCGACCCTGGAAGAAGCGTTTCGCATGTGGCTCGCCGAAAGCGGCATACAGGGACCCTCAGGCACGGTGCGGTAATCCGAGAAGCGAGAAATCAGGAGAGAGCAATGGCAGATTTAGACAACCATGCGCCGCCCGATGACATTGTCGCCAAGTCCGGGCCGTTCGCGGGCATGAACGCGACCATGGGCATCGCCTCCATGGTCATGATCCTCGCTTTCGTAATCTTCACCATCTGGGACGTCGAATATTCCGCCGCAGTCTTCTCCAAAGGCAAAGACTTTATCATCGGCACGATGGACTGGTTCTACGTAGTGGTGGTCAACGCCGCTCTGTTTTTTGTCTTTTGGCTGCTGGTCAGCCGGTATGGCGACGTAAAGCTCGGCAAGGACGACGATGAGCCGGACTTTTCGACCTTCTCTTGGATCTGCATGCTGTTCAGTGCGGGGCTGGGCTCAGGCCTGATCTACTGGGGCGTGGCCGAGCCGATGTACCACATTCAGGACAATCCCTTCATGACGCGCGCCGGCACGGAGGCTGGCGGTCTGGATGCTGCGGCTTCAGCCATCCTGGTCACCAACTTTCATTGGGGGCTGCATGGCTGGGCGCTCTATGTGCTGGTCGGCTTGAACCTTGCTTATTTCGCCTACCGCAAGGGGCTGCCGCTCACCTTGCGTTCCGTGCTCTACCCGGTGCTCAAGGAAAAAATCTACGGCCCCTGGGGCATCTGGTCGACCTGGTCGGCGTTTTCGGAACGATTTTCGGTATCGCCACCTCGCTCGGCTTGGGTGTGGCGCCGATCGCCGCCGGCATGGAAAAGCTCGGCTGGATGGAGAATACGCTCACCAATCAGCTCATCCTGGTCGCCATCATCACAGTCATGGGGACGGCATCCGCAGTATCCGGTGTCGGCAAGGGTGTGCGAATCCTGAGTGAGTGCAATGTCTGGGCCAGTATCGGACTTTTGATCCTATTCATCATCCTCGGGCCGACGGCGTTTATCTTCGGCATGACCATCAGCGGCTTCGGAGACTACATCTGGAACGTCATCCCCATGGGCTTTTGGATCGACAGCGAGCCCGATCGCCAGTGGCAAAGCTGGTGGACCATCTTCTACTGGGGCTGGTGGATCGCCTGGTGCCCGTTCGTCGGCATGTTCATCGCCCGCATCTCCAAGGGCCGGACCATCAGGCAGTTCTGCTTTTGCGTTCTCCTGATCCCGGTCTCGGTCGTGATCTTGTGGATGGGTGTCTTCGGCAGTGCTGCGACCGGCGTCGACCTTTTCTACAACGCTGGCGTGGTCGAAGCCGTCAACGCCGACTACGCGACCGGCGTGTTCCAGACGGTTCAGGGCTTTGGTTACGACTGGCTGGTGACCCCGATCACGATCCTGATCACCATTCTCCTGGTGTCCTGGTTCGTGACGTCGTCGGATTCGGGCACGCTGGTGATGTGCACCATGCTGTCGATGGGTGATGAGCATCCGCCGGTCAAGTTCCGCCTGTTCTGGGGCATCACCGAGGGGTTCGTCGCCGGTGTGCTCATGCTGGCGGGTGGCCTGAGCGCACTGCAGACCGCCTCCATCGTCGCCGGTCTGCCGATCGCGGTCATCCTGCTGCTGATGCTTTACGGCATCGTGGTGACGCTCAAGGAGGACTTCCCTGCACCGGAGTACAGAGACAAGTACGATCTGGAGTTCCTCAACCGATAGTCTTGTTGCATCTGGGGCGGAGAGATCCGCCCCAGATCGCGAATACGTGCCTTCAAAGATCCAGGTGCGCTGCTTCGATCCCGTCTACACCGACGAACCTTCTAGAAGTTGCCGGTGTCGAGATGACGGCAACCTGCATGCAAAAATCGGCGTCCGATTACAAAGGCAACGTCGACTGACCTGGACGATCGAAAATATCGACGCAAGTTAGTGGTATGACCACAGCAACTCTTCAAGCGAATTTTGGCAATCATGAAGATTGGGCGGATCAAGGCCAGCGTTCATAAGGTTCCAGTGGTATTGCCACTTCTGGGAAAGCCGACCGGTGACGGACTTCGGGTTTTGTGTGAAGTGGAGACCGAGGGTGGGTTGGTCGGTCAGGGCATGACCGGCAAGTTTCTCGGCCACGGGGTTGCCGCTGTTGTCGAGCATTATCTGGCGCCTGCCGTGCAAGGCATGGATCCGCGTGATCTCGAGGCGATTCACGCTCGCCTGATGCCACTCGTCTCCGAGCGCGGCCATATGAGCGGGATCAATCTCTGTGCTCTTGCCTGTCTGGATCTCGCCCTTTGGGATCTGATCGGCAAGGCCGCCGGCCGCACGGTCTCCCAGCTTCTTGGTGGCCATAGCGACTATGCCGATGTCTACGTCACCTTCGGCTTCGGTGCTTATGACCGGGATCAGCTCGTGGAGGTGGCGAGGAGCCTGATCGCCAAGGGCCACAAGCGCCTGAAAATCCTTGTGGGCGTCTCGCCCGAGGGGCCGAAGGGCGATGCGGATCGTGTCCGTCATGTGCGCGATGCGATCGGCGACGACGTCCTCCTGGCGATGGACGCGAATGAAAGTGTCACCTTGGATGCCGCGACCGATATCGCGAGGCGGGTCGAGGACTTCGACATCGCCTGGTTCGAAGACCCGGTCAAAAACAACGATCCGCGCGATCTGGCGATGCTGCGCCGTCACACGACGATCCCACTGTCCGCCGGCCAGATGGACGGGCATTCCCAGCGCTTTCGCAGCTGGCTTGAGCATGATGCGCTCGACATCTTCATGCCCAACAGCATGTATAATGGCGGCATGACCGAGACTCGCCGGGTCGCTCATCTCGCAGCGATCTACAACCGGCCGCTCTCCGATGCTGGCGGCGGCGGCATCTATTGCCTGCATCACGTGGCAGGCTTCGCCCACGGTACCCTTGCCGAGACGCATCTTGGAATCGAAAAGGTTGAGGAAGCATTGTTCATCGATCCTCCGCAGCCTGTAGACGGCCGGCTTGCGATTCCAACAGCGCCTGGATTTGGTGTGACGTTGAATAACGACCGGCTGAGGGAGACGCAGATTACATCCTGACCGCCCGTCGCAATGTAGCGCCGGATAAGAGCACTGTGTGCGAAGACCATAAGGAAAAATAAACAGGGAGATTACTCATGTTCAGCCATTGTAAGATCATGTCGGCCCTTGCGGCGGCGATCGCGCTGAGCGTTATCTGGCCAGGTGCCGCCCTCTATGCTCAATCGTTGACGCTCAAGATCTCCGGTGAGAATCCCGAAACTGGCCTCGATCTGCAGATGGCACAGAAATTCGCCGACACCCTGAGCGAGCAGATGGGCGGCGACTTTTCCTACGAGCTTTTTCACACCCAGGCGCTTGGCGACGAGAACGTTCATCTGCAGATGATCCGCACCGGCCAGATCGACATCTATCCTATGGGCTCGGATGCGGTGAAGCTGGATCCGGCCTGGGCGGTGTTCGACATGCCGTTTCTGTTCAGTGACCGCGACGCGGTCGCCCGCCTGCTGGACGGTGAGATCGGCGACAAGCTCCGAGCCTCGATGCGTGAGCAGGCCGGGCTCGAATTGCTGGCCTTCGGCGAGCTTGGCTTTCGCCAGATCACTAACAATGTCCGTCCGATCGTGACACCGGCGGATCTGAACGGCGTCAAGCTCAGGGTGCCCGGTTCCAAGACCCGTGTCCTGTCCTTCGAAGGCTTCGGCGCTTCGCCGATCACCATGAATTTTGGCGAGCTCTATCTCGCTTTGCAGCAGGGCACGGTCGACGGCCAGGAGAACCCGCTCCTCACGATCAAGAATCGCTCCTTGTTCGAGGTGCAGAAATATTTGTCGCTCTCCGGCCATGTGTACACGCCGATCACTTTCGTGATGAACGGCGCCCGCTATGACAGCCTCTCCGACGAGCATAAAGAGGCCGTGAAAGCTGCTGCTCTCGAAGCCGCCAAACATACCCGGTCGCTTGGCGCCGAGGCTGATGCCAGCCTGCTCGATGAGCTTGGGCAATCGATGGAGGTTAACGCGATCGATATCGCCGCCTTCCAGGAAGCCGCCGGGCCGATCTGGGAGGAGATCGGCGAGATCGCCGGCAAGGACCTGGCGGACGAGATGATCGCCGCCGCCCAGCAATAGGAAGCAGACGGGTCGGGTTTTGTATTCGGCCCGCCAGCCATCATGGGCGATCGTGTGCCGATGAACGAACTAAGACCGCCTGATGCGGGGGAGGACGCACAGCTCGCCGAGCAGATAGGCCGCGCCAGCCGCGATCAGGAGCTGCATGACCGTGATGTCGGCCAATCGCCGGTCGACCGCTGGATCAACAGGGTCGCGGAGGTGATCGGTGTCGCCACCCTCGGCACCATCGTCGCCCTGATCTTTCTGAACGCGGTCGGTCGCTACGCCTTCGCCACCCCGATACTCTGGGCGGAAGAGCTGGTGATCGCGCTCATCCCCTGGCTTGCTATGACCGGCGTATTTCTCTCGGTGCGTCGCCGCGCCGTGATCCGCATCGATCATTTCGTCGAACGCTTACCACGTGGCCTGCGCTCGGTGCTGTCCGTCTTCGGCAGCGTCCTGGCATCAGCCGCCTTCGTCTACCTCGCCATTCACAGCTTCGACTACGTCAAGCTGTTCGGCGGCGATCCTACCACCTATCTGGAACTGCCGACTGGCTGGTTCACCTCGGCCATGGTGATCGGTGCTGCCGCCAGCGCCCTAGCGTTTGCTTTGGATGCTTATCAAACGAACCGGCCGCGCAGGTGACGGGGGCGCTGATCTCGATCATCCTGTTGCTGGTCCTTTTGGTCCTGGGCGCGCCGATGATTGTAGCGCTGATCACGGCGGTCGCGCTCAACTTTGCGCTTTCCGGCCAATGGTCCCTGACGCTGCCGCAGACCATGGTCGCTGGCATGAGCACCTTCACCTTGATCGCCCTTCCGCTTTTCGTTCTGGCGGGCGCTATCATGAATGCGGGCGGGATCTCCACACGTCTATTTGAGTTCGCGCGCGCCCTAGTCGGCTGGATGCGCGGCGGGCTTGCCCAGGTGAACGTGCTGACCAGCATGTTCTTCGGCGGCATGATCGGCTCTTCGACCGCCGATCTCGCCGGCAGCGGCTCGATCCTGATCCCGGCGATGAAGAAGGAAGGCTATCCCGCCGAGGTTGCGGCATCGGTCAGCGCCTCATCCTCCGGCATTGGCCCCTTGATCCCGCCGAGCTCGCCGATGATCCTCTATTCGGCGATCACCGGCACCTCGCTGAGCACCCTCTTTCTCGCTGGTCTCATCCCGGGGCTAATCCTGGGCTGCCTGTTCATGCTTCTAGTCGCCTGGCTCGCTTGGAGGCGTGGATGGAAACGTCACGGATCGCTGTCGGCGACCGACATCTGGCGAAGCGGCAAGCGCTCTCTCCTCGCCTTCGGCATGCCCGTGATCATCGTGGGTGGGCTCGTGCTGGGGGTGTTCACGCCGAGCGAAGCGGGCGCCTTCGGCGTGGTCTACGCGCTCGCCGTCTCCTGCTTCGTCTACCGCACGCTCGGGCTAAAAGACCTCTACCGCGTCTTCGTCAACGCGGTGCAGCTCACCGGCGAACTGCTCTTGATCGTCAGCCTCTCCTTTGCGTTGGGCTCCAGCCTCTCCAGCGCCCATGTACCGGAGGCGCTGGCAGGTGTCATCGATGCGATCGTGGTCACCGACAGCCCCTACCTAAAGCTGCTCGCTTTGTTCGTGCTCGCGATCGTCGCTGGCATGTTTCTCGACCCGTTGATCCCGGTGCTGATCCCGGTGATCCTGCCGACACTGATTATCTATCAGATCGACCTCGTCCATTTCGGCGCTCTCATGGTGATGGCCGTGGTGATCGGCCAGCTCACCCCGCCGCTCGCTATAGCGCTGATCATCACCAGCCGGATCGCCGGTGTCGACCAGATGCGCATCCTGCGCGCTAACATGCAGTTCTTCGTGGTCATCATTCTATTTTCACTTGTCCTGATAGCCTTGCCTGGGCTCGCGACCTGGCTACCCTCGATCGCCCGGTGATTTTTTCGATATGACGGAGAGGTATCCTATGACATCCAGCGGCCAGGGCAGCGCCTATGCGGCTACCGACGGTGCCGCCTATCAACGCTTCATCGGCCGCTGGACCCGAAGGCTCGCCGATCCGCTGCTTGCCTTTGCCGGCCCGTTGCCGGACGGTCCTGCCCTCGACGTCGGCACTGGCACGGGCAGCGTGGTCGCAGCGCTTCGAAAAGCAGAGCCTGCTCGAAGCGTCACTGGCATCGATATCGCTGAACCCTACCTCACTTTCGCACGCGAGCGTGCGGAGTGCGCAGGGGGGATCTTCCTCCAGCAGGATGCCACCGCCCTCGATCTGCCTGATGATCACTTCGCCTGCGCGTTGTCCTGCATTGTCTTGAATTTTCTCAAGAACCCGGCCGAAGCGCTTTCCGAGATGTGCCGAGTGGTGATGTCTGGTGGCGTCGTCGCCTCTGCCGTCTGGGATTTTCGCGGCGGCCTCGTCTATCAACGCATGCTCTGGGACACTATCGCCTCGCTCGATCCGGCGGCCACCGCCACGCGGGACCGTATCTTTTCGGCACCGCTCGGTCTGCCGGATGGTATGGTCGACCTCTGGCGGGAGGCCGGGCTCGAAGATGTCATCCGGGAGTCGCTTACCATTCGCATGGATTTTGCCAACTTCGCCGACTATTGGGAACCGCTGCTCGGCGGCCAGGGGCCCGTCGGCGGCTATGTCGCCGGCCTTGATGCCGACATGCAGCTTCGTGTGTGTGAGGCCGTGCGTGCGGCGTTTCTAGCGGGTGCCGCCGATGGCGAACGCTCGCTGACGGCGACCGCCTGGGTGGTGAAAGGGCGCGTGCCAGCATGAGTCTTGTCGAACGAAGGAGCAGCAGCCATGTCCTTGCATGAACGGATCGGAATCGATCTCGGCCGGAAGATGTCGATCGAGGAGGGCATTGCCTGGGCGGCAGCGAACGATGTCCACCACATCGATAGCCAGATCGATCTCGCCCCCAACGCCCTCGCCACCATGCTGGAGCGTGCAGCGGCGATCCGAGACGCCCATGAACGCGCAGGCATCAATCTCGCCTTGCACACGCTTTCAGGCGTCAACGTCGCCGAGATTTCCCCTTTTATGAGCGACGCCGTCGACGAGTATCTCCGCACCTACATCGACGTTGCCGCCGTGGCCGGTGCCACTTGGATCGTGGTGCATGGCGGCTATCATTTCACCGATGATTACGAGGTCCGACGGACGGCTTCGCTCAAGCGCCTGAAGCGGGCGGGTGATTATGCCGAAAGGGCGGGGGTGACGCTGCTTCTCGAAAACATGAACCGCGAACCCGATGACGCCGAGGTTAAATATCTCGGCTCGACCCTCGAGGAATGTCAGTTCTATTTCGAGAACCTCCGGTCCGAAAACATCCGCTGGTCGTTTACCGCCAACCATGCGCATCTCTGGCCAGAGGGTATCGACGGCTTTTTGGGCACCCTCGATCTCGACCGCTGCGACGAGGTTCGCCTCGCCGATTGTCGTGGCCATGTCGAGGAACATCTGCAGCCTGGCGATGGCACGATCGACTTCGCCGCCATGTTCAAGCGCATCGAAGGCATGGGCTTCAAGGGCCACTATACCAACGCCTTCGGCAGTCTCGACGACATGCTGCGCGGTCGTGACTACCTGATGGAGCAGGCGCGTTCCGTCGGTCTTACTTGACTTGGCCGATGTTCGTGATCTCGACAGGCTCAGTCATCGGCGTCCATCCGATCCAAGGAGTGGGCGCCGCGCATCGACCGCACAGACATGCCGTCTTCGACCAAGGTCATGCAGGCTTGGCGATTGGGTTTGTCGTCGATCTCCACAAGACAATCAAAGCACGCCCCATCATGCAAAAGGGGCCGCGGTTGGCCCCCGACACAGCGGTTTCACGAAAGGTGAAACGGCCGGCCACGAGCAGGGTCGCCGCGACCATGTCACCGGCGTTTCGCCATTGAAGCGGAGCTTCGCCGTGGGCGTGTCGCCTTCAGGTGGCCTTCTTCTTCTCTACGTGTTCTCGGTGAAGCTCGGCTGGTTCCCGATCAGCGGCTACGGCACGTTTTCCAACTGGTGCTCCCCTCCCTGACCCTCGGCCTTCTCGGCGGCTGCTGGTATTCTGCCAGTGATCGTCATGATTGGGCTCGACATCGGCATTTTCATGAGCGGCGCCGTCGTGGTCGAATCGGTGTTCGGCTGGCCCGGCATCGGTCAGCTTGCCTGGCAGGCGATCCAGCGGGACGACATTCCGATCATCATCGGCAACCTTCTGGCCGACATCGCCGCCCCCTTTATCGACCCGAGGGTCAAACTCCGCTAGCTGTTCGTTCCCGGGGTGTGGTGCTACGAGAGATCGCCCTATCTGGAGGGATGAACTTTGGGCCAGCTTTTACACGGCAGCGCCAGAACGACGGCGGCAACTCGTCTCGCAATCCAGCGTAG
>JBPCVQ010000088.1:0-2510 GCA_051010395.1 Geminicoccaceae bacterium
ATCTCGATCGTTTGCTTGATCCCGAAAATGACAAAATCCAGCTCGACACCCTAAATCGGGCTGCCGTTGCCATCGGCCGAAACATCAAGCTTGAGCTTGTCTGAGGACACATCGAAACTAAAGTTCGAAAATCTGGATTATGGCAAATGGCCAATTTCTGGCTGGAAACGCTCATTCAACGAGAGCCGCTAACGCGTGCTTTTGACCCTGGCTGTGTGGAAACGATGATTCTCGAAAATCGACTAGAATTAATTTCTCTGGCGGCATCGTGAGCGGCTCAATCGCGTGTCGAATTTGACCATGTGGGTCCGATTTCTCCCTAAATCCGGATCCGGACAACCGGCTATTAGGATGATTTTCTAATCGGAGCTTTCGATTTTTTCTTTTCACACGACCAAAACCCAACCTCGCCATGACGGCCAAGCTAAAATTTGTGACCGAATCGCGCGGCTTGCATCGACCTCATCAGATCGATCTAATAAAATGGGGTCGATGCAAGGCTAATGAAATCATGCACTTTCAGCTCAATCATGTGAACTGTCAGTGCACCGAGGCGGCCACTGCTAAGCAAGAATCTCATCGGGGGAAATTGAGGCATGCATAATGGACGTGATGAAGCTGGATCTGGCAGTGAGGCCGGCGCCGGTTGGTTCCCGGGAGATCCAGCCCCTTGGTTCCATCAACGGTCCTTTGCCAACCCGCACTTTGCGTTCCACACCGCCGGAGGCCGCTATGTGGTTCTGTGTTTCTTTGGATCGGCTGCCGATGCCCATAGCCAGGCCGCTCTGGATGCCGTGCGATCGCGGCCTCACTTTTTCAATGACCGCACCGCCTGTTTCTTCGGTGTCAGCGCCGATCCAGCTGACGAAAGCGAAAAACGTGTGGCGGATAGCTATCCGGGCTATCGGTTCTTCCTGGATTTCGATGCCTCGATCAGTCGCCTCTATGGTGCCGTCTCCAAAGAGGAAGCGCCGGACTCGTGGCCGTTTCCTTGCAAGTGCCATTGGCTCGTTCTCGATCCGACACTTCGGGTTCTAAAGACCTTTCCCTTCGCCGACGATTGCAGCGACATCGATATATTGCTCGACTATCTGGACAACCTGCCACCGCCAGACCGGTACGCTGGAATGGAATTACAGGCGCCTGTAATCCTGCTGCCGAACGTTTTCGAGCCGGTGCTCTGTCGACAGCTGATAGCTTTCTATGAAACTCATGGCGGCGAGGAATCCGGCTTCATGCGTGAAGTCGATGGCAAGACCGTCATACGACATGATCACCACCATAAGCGTCGGAAGGACTACCTGCTCCAAGATCAGGAATTTATCAGCAAGATACAAGCGCGTTTTGCCCGACGCATCGTGCCGGAGATCAAGAAGGTCCACCAGTTCGAGGTCACCCGGATGGAGCGCTATCTTGTTGGCTGCTATGCTGAGGAGGATGAGGGGCATTTCAACCCCCATCGTGACAACACCACCAAAGGGACGGCGCATCGCCGATTCGCGGTGTCGATCAACTTGAACAGCAACTTCGAGGGTGGCAGCCTCCATTTTCCAGAGTACGGTCCGAGGCAGTTCAAGCCACCAGTCGGTAGTGCAGTCGTGTTTTCATGCTCGCTTCTTCATGCCGTCTCTAAAGTGACACGAGGACGCCGCTACGCCTTCCTCCCGTTCCTGTACGATGACGCTGCAGCAAGGATCCGCGAAGCCAACAATCCGCATCTCGACGAATCGGTTGGTGCCTATCAAACGTGACGATCGAGCCTGGCTCAGGCTCATCGCAGTGAAGATCCTCTCTGTCCGCATATTTGCCTTTGTTTTTATGTTCGCTTCAGTCTGGACTTGGCACGTTCCTTCCGGTGGCCTTGAGGCCGGTTTAGAGGGGAAAGCGACCTTGGCAGAAGAGTGAGAACCGACACAGACAAAAGTTCGCAAAGCCTCATTATGACAAGTTTTTTGGAATAGAATCAAAGTGTTAGAGAGTATTTAGAGCGCTTCGCGCGCCAACTCCAATAGAGCGCTAGTCAAAACCATGCCTGTTTCCCGCAACGCGTGAGAACTTTTACTTCGACGTCATGGCAGTGATGGCGGTCTCGATCTCCTCAATACGCTCGCTGAAATACGCCTCGCGATGAAGCTGACTGGCTTCTTCCAGATACACGATAGATGCGTTCTTCATGGCCTTGAGGGCGGTTTCGAGTGGGTTTATCCGATTAGTGCGCTGGCCCAGGGTCCTGAGCGCGGTGCCGAGGTTCATCTGGGTCATGGCCCAGTCGAGAGGGACGCGCTCGCGTGTCCTTTCCTCCAGGGCGGCGTTGTAGGCTTTGACGGCTTGCTCCAGCCTTTCGGTGCCGCTTTCGCGCTGGCCCAGGGTTTGGAGCGCGTTGCCGAGGTTCATCTGGGTCATGGCCCAGTCGAGAGGGACGCGCTCGCGTGTCCTTTCCTCGAGGGCGGCGTTGTAGGCTTTGACGGCTTGCTCCAGCCTTTCGGTGCCGCTTTCGCGCTGGCCCAGGG
>JBPCVQ010000089.1:0-35003 GCA_051010395.1 Geminicoccaceae bacterium
TCAGCCACAATCCAGCCGAAAGTGCCAGCCCCGAAGACCTGGCGGCCGGCACCCGCGTTCTGACGGCGGCGTTGGCAGAACTTGCGGGTGCCGTCTAATGGTGCGACCGCCTCATTTGATTCATGCAGTGCCTAGCAATTGATTTTAATATCAATGCCTTACACTCTCAGCCAACCGAATTTGCTGATGTGGACACTGCACTAGAAATTTTTCGGTTGTTAACCCAAGCGAAATCGAAGGAATTAGATTTTCGTCACGTTCACGAAAATGATTGGCGCGCACGGCAGGATTCGAACCTGCGACCTCTTGCTCCGGAGGCAAGCGCTCTATCCAGCTGAGCTACGCGCGCATTCAAGCTGTTCTATAGCGCAGGTGCAAGGCGGCGGGAAGGGGCTGTCGGAGAGAGAGGTTGATCTCCCGCTCATTAATCCTCAATTAATGGCTGGTCGGAAACTTTTGGCGTGAAGGGGTCTTTCGGGGAGGACTTTGGTCGCCTTAGAACCTGTGGAGCCCGTTGTGCCTGGACAATTGCCGCCGCTGTCTTCCCTCGTTGTTGCACTTGGCCTCGCCTCCTTGCCAGCATCCGCCGCTGGTGTCGTGTCGATCGGAACGAAAATCGAGCAGACGACACTGCCGATCAACCTCACCGCAGATGGTCCGGCAATTGAATTGATGAACCCTGAAAATGGCGGTGTCTACACCTCGCCGATTGGTATCGAGATTGGCTTCGCACCTAAAGATGGTACAACGATCGATCTTGCGACGCTTAAGGTTACTGTCGTCAGCACCACGGTTGCGGGTGTGTTCGAGCTCGATATCACTGAGGACATCATCGACTATGCCTCGGAGGATGGGATCAAGGCACCGAAAGCCGAAATTCCGGCGGGCGAACATGTCGTCACCATCCAGATCGCCGATTCCGAGAAGCGCCAGAGCGAGCGCCAGCTTGAGATCACCGTACGCGAAGAAAGCGTACTTGAGCGCCGTGCCAGGGAGTAATCCACCGCGGGCGATGCACAGAGTTATGTGGCCTGGCTGAGCAAAAATACCGGTCAGCGTTATCGATTGCCGAGTGAAGCCGAGTGGGAATATGCGGAGCGGGGTGGTGTGGCGACCCGGTATTTCTGGGGCGACTGGACGATAGGCTGCAAATTCGCGAATGGCGCAGATATGACGTACAAGTGTGTTTCGGACGTGTCGTCGCGAGCCATCATGAAATGCGAGGATGGATTTGCCTATGTCGCCCCGGCCGGATCATTCGTGCCCAACCCGTTTGGTGTCTATGATACCGCCTGTAATGTCAGGGAATGGGTCGAGGGCCATAAGAGCGACAATTACCAAGATGTGCCGTCCGATGAGCCCGTTCATCTCGATTCCGGCAAGGATTACAATCATCAGGCTGTCGGCGGCGGCGACTGGTCCAAACCTCCGGATAGCTTGCGTTCGGCGAACCGCCTCTAGAGCGAGCGAAAGAGCCAAGAGGATATGAACGGATTTCGGGTGGTTCGAGGCATGATCGAATGAGTGTTCGTGGTCCGACCACAATCAAAACACTGTTGGTATATTCTATGACTTTGATTTTTGATCGACAAGCATTGGCGTCGATTTGGAATGGATTGATGGAGCCAGGCTTCGATGCAGGTGGTCCATCTGTCATTCCTGGTTTGTGACGCTAAGCCGTCATTTTTCTATGTATCACGCGTCACGGCCGTTTCAGTCGGACCAGTCAACCGGAGGAAAAGCTCCTCCAGATCTGCTTCCGCAGTTGCAAGATCGCGGATCTGGAGGCCCTGGGCGCGGACTGCATCCAAGAGCTCGCCGACACGAGCCTGGCTGGGTCGATACTGGATTTCCAAATGATGCGCGTCGACCAGAACGGCGCCAAGCGCCTTCAAATTTTCAGGCAAGCCTTCCATTGGATTGATCATGGTAACTTTCAGTGTTTTCTCATCCAGTTTCTGAATCAGTCCTCTGGTCTCTCCAACAGTTACCAGCCGCCCCTGATCGATGATCGCAATCTCATCGCACATCGCTTCGGCTTCTTCGAGGTAATGGGTGGTCAGTATCACCGTAACCCCATGGTTGTTGAGCTCGCGCATGTGGCTCCAAAGGCTGCGCCTGAGATCGACGTCGACTCCGGCAGTCGGTTCATCGAGGATAACTACCGGCGGCTGGTGGATCAAAGCCTTCGCCACCAAGAGACGACGACACATGCCGCCGGACAGGCTTCTCGCGTAGGCATCCGCCTTGTCGGCGAGACCGACGGCGTCAAGCACCTCGTTGACGCGGCGTTTGGATTTCGGAACACCGTAGAGCCCGGCCTGGATATCAAGGGTCTCGCGCGGCGTGAAGAATGCATCGAGGTTCAGCTCCTGCGGCACCACGCCGATCGAACGCCGTGCCCTTCGCGGATTGACGTCGATGTCGTAGTTCCAGATACGCGCCGATCCCTCGGTTTTCACCACCAAGCCCGCGAGGATGTTGATCAGGGTGGACTTGCCGGCCCCATTCGGTCCCAGAAGGCCGAAGATGGCCCCTCGACGGATGCTCAGATTGACCCCTTTTAAGGCCTCTTTTGGCGATTGGCCTTTGCTGCCGGCGTAGGTCTTGGCAAGGCCGGCAATCTCGATCGCGAGATCAGGTGCGCCGTAGCAGGAGGCAAGGTCACCCTGCTTCCCGGGGACAAGAACGTCAGCGTCGCTCATGCCGATCAGCTCCTCACCTCTTCCCAGCCCCCGCTCTCGCCTGAGCGATAGAGCGCATCGATCACCGCCATGTTTCTCACGGAGTCCTTAATTGGAAAGTCGAGCGCAGCATTGCCCCTGACCACTTGTGCGAAATGATCGCCCTGCAGCGTATATTGGTTGATGCCCTCGAAGGTGATTTCTTCCTTTGCCAGGAACCCGCGATGGCTGCCATCATCGATTAAGAGGCGAGAGGTTTGGTTCTCGAGCGGCGTGAAGGGAATATCAAGCTCGATACGGCCTTCGGTGCCGAGGATCAGGAGACGCTGCTGCGGTACCAGCTGGGTCGAGCAGACGAACTGCGCTTGGCCTTCGGAAAAATGCAGGATCGCTGACACCAGACGATCTGTTTGAAAGTCCGGATCGCGTTCGATCAGCGCCAGCGCGCGCACAGGTTCGTCAGCAAACAGATAGCGGGCTGTGACGATCGGATAACAGCCGATATCATAGATCGCGCCGCCGCCGATATCCGCCTGGTTGCGCACATTCGCAGGATCCCTGTTCATGTAGCTGAAGACAGCCTGCACGGCGCGCAGCTCGCCGATCCGACCATTTCGTATCAGTTCCCTCGCCTTTTGCCATTGGGGATGATGGCGCACCATGAATGCCTCGGCGATCACCATGCCGGTGCGGTCACGCGCTTCGATGAGCTGCTTTGCCTCGTGCGCGTCCAACGCTATCGGCTTCTCGCAAAGCACATGCTTGCCGGCCTCGACCGCTTCGATCGAGGTCGGGACATGCAGATGATTAGGCAAGGGATTGTAGACCGCGTCGATCCCGGGATCGGCGAACAGTTCCGCATAGCTGCCATAGGCTCGTGCGATACCGAATTTTTTGGCGGCCTCACGGGCTCGATCGAGATCGCGAGACGCGATCGCCTCGATCGAAACGGCATGCCCCTTCTGCAGTGCGGGTATTACCCGCTCAAGGCCGATTCTCGCCGTGCTGATGACACCGAACCGTACCGGCTGCATGTGCGCCCTCCAGACTGTTAGCCTGCCAGTCTTAGAGGTATGCGTCTGCCTTCGCCAGTGCTTCCTGCTGGCCGATCATAGGGCGTCTAATTCCTGCCAAGCCAAACGCCTCTAAGCAGAATCGCGGCCGGAAAGGGTCTCAAAGATCACCAGGCAAGCGTTCTGTCTCTTGCCCTCTTCCTCCTTTGCGAGGCCGATCGCGGTTGCCTGCGAGGTGCGTACACGGCCCGGCGACACGTATGTGGCGTTGAACCGTTCCTCACGCGAACCCTCATCGAAAATCCGACGCCACATGGTGTTCATGCCCGGGCCGCGCAAAATCATGAGATTGTCGAGTCTTTGGCCTAGCATCGCCTGAGGATCGATGTTCAACCAGGCGACGAAGGCATGATTGGTACGTCTGACCTCGCGCTCATTCGACAACAGCAGGCAAGGCATCGGGCAGGCGTCGAGCACCCTGGTCAGATCGGCACTGTTGCCCGCAAGCTTCAGTTTTTCCAGATCCTGATCGAGGCCCTGTGCACGAAGTTGCGCGTGAATCAGGGCAAAGGTTCGCAGCGTCGAGGCAAGGTTGGTGCGTTCGGGGGTGGCGTCGGCGATATCATTAACCAGACGCGAGACCCGAATAGAGCGGCCGTCAGCAACCTCCTTCAGGTAATTCCAGAAATCCTGTTCCAGTTTTATCGAGGTGCGAACCTCGCCTACCCGCATGGTCTTCCGAATCATAAGGCCAGCTGATCCATGATCATCCTCTATGCGTACTATGATACAGCACAATAGCTTGCTCAGGAATTGTTCTGATAAACGACGTAAATTAAAATTTAGGTAACAAAACTCGCGTAGAAGAAACTTCTGAGGAAACCGTCGGGGAAATCCTTACGCCGGCCGAATGGAGTTTTTTTATGGCGAGAAACCTCGAGAGCCCGCGCGCCACCGATCAAGAGGCGCTGCACGACCAGGAACCGAACGCCCTCGTTCAAAATGCTCAGCAGGACAGCGGTTCTCTGGCCGTATCGCCAGGCACGGCAACTGACGGCGAAGCATTTCTAGCCGCCGCCGATGATTGCGCCGTGACCGATCAGCAGACGGCCCTGCGTCTGCCGGTTCTGCAGAACGATGCCCGCGGTGAGGGGCAGGAAGCCGAGATTCTTTCGGTCAGCCAGCCGGCAAGCGGCCGTGCGTCGATCGCCGAGGACGGTACCATCAGTTTCACGCCTGACCGGCCCGGCCATCAGGAGATCAGTTACGTCATTAGCGACGCGAGTGGCGTCACCACCGAGGCGAAAGCGCATGTTTTCGTCAATCCGGAAGATGGAGCCATCGCAAAGCCGGTACTGGATGGTGCTGGCCCGACCGAGCTTTCCGAAATCGCCAGGACCTGTGTCGACGGTCTGGCTCTCGATATTGCGAGGCTTGCCGGCGATCAGATCGTTGTCGGCCCGCCGGAACCTGGCCAGCGTGTCCAGGTTGCTGCTGCTGCCGGTCAGCAGATCGAGATCCAGGATCCAAGCTTTGTTCAAGCAAAATTCTTGAATGTCGACGGCGGTCTCCTGATGATCTCAGGTGATGGTCGCATGATTTTTCTTGAAGGCTTCGCGGCGGCATCGGCCGCCGCCGACCCTGTCACCGTGGCGATCGACGGCAGCATACCGGTGATTGGCGGTCGCATTCTCGAATTCGCTCTGAATGCCGATGAGATCGGGGCGTCCCTCCAGGTAGCGGATGGCGCCCTCGGAGACGCAGCGGAGCTTCTGCAACCGGCCACGGGCCAGCTTCATGGAGGTGGTGCCGGTTTCTCACCCTATGACCCCGGCGATATCGGTAGCGGCCCAGATGCGCTTGGCCCGCAGCCACCGACCGCTCTCGCCTTCGGTACTCCCGAAATCATCCTGGAAAGCCCGCTCGACTCCGAACTTTCCGCCCTCGGCGACGAGATCGCCTCTCTCGACCCCTTCATTCCGCGCGATCCCGACGAACCAGAGGATCCGAGCGGACCATCCAACCTGCCACCAGTCGTCAGTATCAGCGCCAATATTTCGGTGGAGATCGGCGAAGTCACGAACGGTGGGCAGGTTTTCGTCGACGCGCCACGTCTCCCTGACCTCGCCGAAAACCGCGCGGTCGACGGCTCACGCGTTAACGGTGTTGATGGTGGCAATCTCGCGATTGGCAATGGCGGTGATGCTGCGATCATCTTCCGAGACGAAGTCGCCTTATTCAAGAACAGCATCGGCGTCTATTTGATCGGGGAAAACGGCGAGATGCTAGATCCCAAGCTCGCGTTTTTCGCCGTGGAGCATGCTGATCCGTTCTTTGACGAGAATGGCGTACAGCAGCATGCCTTTATCCGGCCTGGCGGAGGTCCGCTCAGCCCCGGCGACCAGATACTCTTGAGCGAACTCTATCCCGACGTTGACTTGCAGCCTGGCGCCAAGTTCGGCGTGTTTCTCGTGGTCGACGGTGGCGGTACAGGTCAGATCAAGGGCGATGAAAGCTTCGCGTTCCAGAACAGCGACGGCGATACCGCGACAATATTCGACGGCGCGCCCCCGGCCTTCCTCGCCAATGGCGAACCGATCGATATCAATGTTTATCATGTGGTTGATACTGGGTCGCAAGACGGTAACTCGAACGATCTCAACCCCAACGGCAAAGGCCAGTCGATCTCCGGCCTCGTAGACGATGGTGCCGGTTTGACCATTGCTTTCGAGGATGTCGAGCGTGGCTTCGGCGACGATGATTTCAACGATACGGTGATCGATGTTCTCCCGATCCCCGACGTCGTCTCCAGCTTGCCCTTTGTCAATGTGGACATCGCAATCGATACAACCATCGTCGATCCGGACGACGTCAATCTGACGCGCGCTATCGTCGAGATCACCGGCGGAGCGGCATCTGGCGATGTGCTTGGGCTGACATCATCTTTGGATGGCACCGGCATCACGCTGGTCGAGGACGGCAGCACTGGTCGGTTGGTGCTCGAAGGCACCGGCTCGATCGTCGACTATCAGGAAGCGCTCCGCGGCCTGCAATTCAACTTCGGCAGCGGCGATGGCGAGCGCGAGGTCAGCTTTCAGGTGACCGACGAAGCCGGCAATATCAGCAACACGGAGATCGTCACCATCAGTCCCACGGGTCTTACCGCCGATCTCGGCACAGACGGCGATGATACACTTGCTGGCGACGATGGCGTCGACAATGCCATCGCTGGGCGTGGTGGCGACGATAGCCTCTTCGGTGGCGATGGCGACGATGTGATCGACGGCGGCCTCGGTAGCGACTTTCTCTTTGGCGATGCTGGCAACGATATTCTGATCGGCGGCCCTGGCGCTGATGTGATCAATGGCGGTGATGGTGCCGACGAGCATCGCTATTTCTCGATCACCGAGCGGGGCGATCGGATCGAAGGTTTCAACGCCGAAGAAGGCGACGTGCTGAATTTCGGTGACCTCCTCGGTAATGATGAAGGCCAGGGAAGCGTCGAGGACTTTATCCGCTTCAACCAGGTGGGCAGCGACATTGAAATCAGTGTCGACGTAGACGGATCAGGCAGCGACTTTGCCTTTGTGCCGTACGTCACGCTGGTTGACCCAGTCGGCGTCACCACCGTGGAAGAAGCTGCCAATAACGGCACTGTTATAACCTGATCAATCAAGAGACTGTGATGTCCGAGCGCAGGATTGTGCTTGGACATCACATTGCCATGGCTGGCGCTTGCGAACGCGGGAACGGTCGGCTACAACCGGCAAGCTTATCGCCCAACCTTCTCAATCCGCAACCAAGGCGACAATTTTCAATCATGGCGCGAAAAAAAATTGCCCTCATTGGTGCCGGCCAGATCGGTGGCACCCTTGCCCTTCTCGCTGGTCAAAAGCAGCTTGGCGACGTCGCTCTGTTTGATATCGTCGAGGATATGCCGGCCGGCAAAGCGCTCGACCTGGTAGAAGCTTCGCCAGTGGAAGGCTTCAATGCTCGTGTTGATGGCACCAACGACTATGGTGAAGCGCTGGACGGTGCCGACGTCGTCATCGTCACCGCTGGCATTCCAAGAAAACCAGGCATGAGTCGCGATGACCTGATCGCTACCAATGCAGGGGTCATCAAAACCGTGGCTGACAATATCCGGAAGCATTGTCCCGATGCGTTTGTCATCGTGATCACCAATCCGCTGGATGCCATGGTCTGGGCCATGCAGAAAGCGAGCGGTCTGCAGCCAGCCAAAATCGTTGGCATGGCCGGCGTACTCGATTCGGCGCGCTTTCGGTTTTTCCTCGCTGAGGAATTCAATGTATCGGTCGAGGATGTCAGTGCCTTCGTGCTTGGCGGCCATGGCGATACGATGGTGCCGCTCACTCGATATTCGACGGTTGCCGGCATTCCGTTGCCGGATCTGGTCAAGATGGGCTGGACAAGCCAGGAGCGACTCGACGCGATCGTTCAGCGTACCCGTGACGGCGGTGCGGAGATTGTCAAGCTGCTGAAGACCGGTTCGGCCTTCTATGCGCCGGCCGCATCAGCCATTCAGATGGCGGAAGCCTATCTTCTCGACCAGAAACGCGTTCTACCCTGTGCTGCTTACCTTGATGGGCAATATGGTGTAAGTGGTTTTTATGTAGGCGTGCCTACCGTGATCGGTGCGGGTGGTGTGGAGCGGGTCATTGAAATCGATCTTGGTCCGGAGGAGCAGGCAGCCTTCGACAAATCAGTCGAGGCCGTTGAAAGTTTGTGCTCGGCCGTCCAGATGTGAAGGGCGACCTTGTGACCGTCCGTGCCTGTGGCGTCTCCGCTGCGACAATGGGATCGGACGAGTTTAGGAAACCAGGCTGTCCTGGTGGATCGGGCCATTGATGAATATTCATGAGTATCAGGCCAAGGCGCTCCTGAAAGAGTATGGCGTCAGTGTACTGCGTGGTCAGGTCGCGTATACCCCGGAAGAAGCAGAGTCAGCGGCCAAGAAGCTCGGTGGTCCGATCTGGGCGGTGAAAGCGCAGGTCCATGCCGGCGGTCGAGGCAAAGGTGGCGGCGTCAAGCTTGCGAAATCGGTCGAAGAGGTGCGCCAGCTTGCCGAGGAAATGATTGGCATGACCTTGGTGACCCATCAGACCGGCTCCGAGGGCAAGGAAGTCCGCCGCCTTTTTGTCGAAGATGGTTGCGAGGTCGCAAGAGAACTCTATCTCGGCATGGTGATCGACCGTGAAACGTCACAGGTGACATTCATGGCCTCAACTGAGGGGGGTATGAACATCGAGGACGTTGCCGTCGAGACGCCTGAGACGATCAAGATGGTGAGCATCGATCCAACCATCGGCTTTCAATCCTTCCATGGCCGGCAAATTGCTTTCGGCCTTGGCCTTGAGGGCAAGCAGATCAATAAGGCAGTCGCCTTCATGAGCGGCCTCTACCGTGCCGTGATCGAGCGGGATGTTTCCTTGGTCGAGATCAATCCGCTGGTGGTCACAACGGATGGTGACATCGTAGCGCTTGATGCCAAGATGGACTTCGACAGCAATGCTCTCTATCGCCAGCCACGCGTTGCTGAGCTGCGCGATCTCGATGAGGAAGACCCCCATGAGGTCGAGGCCAGCCGTCATGATTTGAACTACATCAAGCTCGACGGCAGCATCGGATGCATGGTGAACGGCGCTGGCCTAGCCATGGCTACAATGGATATCATCAAGCTCTACGGCAGTTCCCCCGCTAATTTCCTCGATGTCGGCGGTGGCGCCACAAAGGAGCGGGTCACAGCGGCATTCAAACTCCTGCTGTCGGATCCCAAAGTTGAGGGTGTGCTCGTCAACATCTTCGGCGGGATTATGCGGTGCGATGTGATCGCGGAGGGCGTGGTCGCTGCTGCGCGCGAGGTCAATGTAGGTGTACCGTTGGTCGTCAGGCTGGAAGGCACCAATGTCGAGCTTGGAAAACAGATCCTGAACGAATCTGGCCTTGCCATCACTGCAGCAAGCGATCTTGCGGATGCCGCGGAGAAGATTGTCAATGCCGTCAGGAAGGCCGCCTGATGTCCGTTCTCATCGATAGAGAAACCAGGGTTATCTGCCAGGGCTTCACCGGTGCGCAGGGGACCTTCCATTCCGAACAAGCAATCGCCTACGGCACCAGGATGGTTGGCGGTGTGACCCCCGGTAAAGGCGGTACCACCCATCTAGGATTACCGGTATTCGACACGGTAATCGATGCTGTTCAGATAACCGAGGCGGATGCTTCGGTTATCTACGTGCCAGCGGCATTCGCCGCCGATGCCATTCTGGAAGCGATTGATGCCGGGGTGGGGCTTATCGTCTGCATTACCGAAGGCATACCGGTGCTCGACATGGTCAAGGTTAAGCGAGCTTTGATCGGGTCGGCCTCTAGACTGGTTGGCCCCAATTGTCCAGGCGTGATCACACCTGACGGTTGCAAGATCGGCATCATGCCCGGTCATATCCATCAACGCGGTAAAATCGGCATCGTGTCCCGGTCGGGCACACTGACCTATGAGGCGGTTGCACAGACCACGGCAGCGGACCTCGGCCAGAGCACCTGCATCGGGATCGGTGGCGATCCGGTTAACGGAACCAATTTCATTGATTGCCTCTCGATGTTCGTCGAAGACCCGGAAACCGAAGGTATCGTTATGATTGGCGAGATCGGCGGGACTGCAGAAGAAGATGGTGCCGCTTTCCTGAAAGCCTCCGGCACGAAAAAGCCGGTGGTGGGCTTCATTGCGGGACGCACCGCGCCACCGGGCAGGCGGATGGGGCATGCTGGCGCTATCATTGCTGGCGGCAAAGGTGGTGCCGAGGAGAAAATGGCAGCGCTGCGCGATGCTGGCATTCATGTTGCCGATAGCCCGGCTACCCTTGGCAAAACGATGCAGGAGGCAATGGACGGATAGGAAAATGTTAACCAATTTGGTTTAGGTTAAGGCAAAATAGGGCAGGCATTGGGCCGGGCTCGCTCAAATCTGATGCAGTATTGATCGATGGCGACACGCTTGGAAATTGAAGAGAATGCCTTTCTCTATGGCGGCAATGGTGGATTCATTGAAGATCTTTATGGTCGCTATCTCGAAGACCCTTCGACGGTGGATGAAAGTTGGCGCATCTATTTCGACGGACTCGGCGCTGAAACCAAGAAACTGTACAGACAAAGCAGAGACGCATTGGAACGTCGTCCATCTCCTGACGCGGCGGCAGCTTCCGGCGTTGTATTCGCCGATCTGATTGATCTCGATGGGGAGCGTAGCAAGCGCCTTATTCTGGATCATCTCCGCGTGGTCATGCTGATCCGTGCCTTTCGCGTACGCGGCCACCTGCTAGCCGATCTCGACCCGCTTGGTTTGAGCCGCAATGATCCCCACCCCGAACTCGACCCAGCCAATTACGGCTTTGGCGACGAGGACTGGGACAGGGAGTTTTTCCTGGATAATGTGCTTGGTTTGGAAAAAGCGACGCTTCGTCAGATCGTCGACATTCTCCGACAGACCTACAGCGCCAAGATCGGCGTCGAATTCATGCACATTCAGGAGCAGGACCAAAAGGCCTGGATTCAGGCCGTGATGGAAGGGTCCCACAATCTCCTGAAGCCCACTGGCGAGGGCAAGAAAGAGATCTTGAAATCGCTGACAGCGGCCGAAGGTTTCGAGCGATTCTTGAACGTTAAGTTTCCAGGCACCAAGCGGTTTGGCCTCGACGGCGGTGAGAGCACCGTGCCGGCACTGGAAGCAATCATCAGAAAATCCGCCGAGCTCGGTGTCGACGAGATCGTGATCGGTATGCCTCATCGGGGGCGGTTGAACGTTCTTGCCAACGTCATGGGTAAACCCTACACGGCGATCTTCGCCGAGTTTCAGGGCGGCACTGTGACGGACGACGTGCTCGGCTCGGGCGACGTCAAGTATCATCTAGGCACGTCGTCGGACCGCGAGCTTCCCGGCGATATGCACATGCATCTGAGCCTGACCGCCAACCCTTCCCATCTGGAAGCGGTTAATCCGGTCGTCCTGGGCAAAGTGCGCGCCAAGCAGACCCAAAAAGGCGACGATGATCGTTCCAAGGTCATGGGCTTGCTGCTGCACGGCGATGCGGCTTTCGCCGGACAAGGTGTGGTGCATGAAGGCCTGGAGATGTCGGAGCTCAAAGGCTACCGCACCGGCGGCACCATCCATCTTATCGTCAACAATCAGATTGGCTTCACCACCAGCCCCGCCTACGCTCGTTCCTCGCCCTATCCTTCCGATGTGGCCAGATCAGTACAGGCGCCAATTTTCCATGTGAACGGCGACGATCCCGAGGCCGTAGTGTATGTCGCCCTGCTGGCCGCGGAATTTCGCCAGAAGTTCAAGAAAGACGTGGTGATCGACCTATGGTGCTATCGGCGCCACGGCCACAACGAAGCGGATGAGCCCAGTTTTACTCAACCTTTGATGTATCGTCGCATCGCCCAGCATCCGACGGGACGACAGGTCTACAGTCAGCGCCTTGTCGACGAAAAAATCATCAGCGAAGGTGAAGCCGATGCCATTCATCAAGCGTTTCAGGATGAGTTGAACGAGGCCTTCGAGGCATCGGCGGGCTACAAAATGAACAGTGCTGACTGGCTTGAGGGCGCTTGGAAAGGCTTGAGTAGGGCACCATCCGACTATGAGCGCGGCACGACTGCTGTGGAGGAGAAAGCCCTCCGTAATATTGGTTTGTCGTTGACCACGATCCCGGATGATCACCATATCCACCGAAAGCTCACACGCATCATAGGCCAACGCCGCAAGATGATCGAAACTGGCGAAAGCATTGATTGGGCGACAGCAGAGCACCTGGCATTCGGTAGTCTGCTTTTGGAAGGCCATCAGGTCCGCCTAAGCGGTCAGGATTGCGGTCGGGGCACCTTTTCCCAGCGCCACGCGGTACTCTATGATCAGGAGACGGAGAAGCGCTATATCCCATTGACCAAGATAGGGCCTGATCAAGCACCTTTTGACGTCGTCGACAGTTTTCTCTCCGAGGAAGGGGTTCTTGGCTTCGAATACGGATACTCGCTTGCGGATCCCAGCTCTTTGGTGCTTTGGGAAGCCCAGTTCGGCGATTTCTGTAATGGTGCTCAAGTCTATTTCGACCAGTTCATCGCAGCTGGTGAGGCAAAGTGGCTGCGCATGTCCGGCCTAGTCTGCCTTCTTCCCCACGGCTTTGAAGGTCAAGGGCCAGAGCATAGTTCAGCACGGCTGGAAAGGTTTCTTCAGTTGTACGCCGACGACAATCTTCAGGTTCTCTATCCCTCGACCCCGGCCTCCTATTTTCATGGTCTCCGGCGTCAGCTGAAGCGTGATTTCAGAAAGCCGCTCATCGTCATGACGCCGAAGTCTCTTCTTCGCCACAAGCGTTGCATGTCATCTCTGACAGACATGACCACCGGCAGTAGCTTTCATCGTGTCATGTACGAATGCGAACCGTCGAAGGCTGATCAAGAGATCGAACGTGTCGTTCTCTGCTCCGGCAAAGTGTTCTATGATCTACAGGATGCGCGTGCAGATAGGGATCTGGGTAATAAGATTGCATTGCTGCGCATTGAGCAGTTGGCTCCCTTTCCAGTCGAGGTCCTGGCAGAAGAACTACTACGCTATCGGAACTCGGTGTCGCTAATCTGGTGCCAGGAAGAGCCGCGTAACATGGGCGCTTGGAGTTTTGTGGCTCCAAAGCTTGAAGCTGTTTACAATGAGCTTGGTTTCGATCAGAAGAGGCCGATCTTCGCAGGAAGAAAGGCAGCGCCATCTCCAGCGACCGGATCTCATGAGCAACATGTTCGTGAGCAGAAGAAGTTGATTAATGAGGCTCTGACCCTTTAGAGCTCTCCAGCGAGGCGGTGCAGCCGTCCCGCTTTGCAGGCTGAGGAAATTATGAGCGTTGAAATTCGCGTACCAAGCCTAGGCGAATCGGTGACGGAAGCGACTGTCGCCAAATGGTTCAAGCAGATCGGCGAGGCTGTCACCGCCGATGAGCCATTGGTGGAACTTGAAACTGATAAAGTGACGCTTGAATACAACGCGCCAGCCAGTGGCACGCTCACTGAGATCATTGTCGAGCAAGGTGGCGAAGTCGAAGTCGGCGCTCTGCTTGGGGCGATAGACGAAAGCGCTGCTGGTGCAAAATCTGCAGGTGTCGATGCTTCGGCGGCAAAAACGCCTGCCGTAGCTTCAGCCGACAACGGTGAGGGCCGGGAACAGCCGGCAGCAATTGCTTCCGCCATGTCGCCGGCGGTAAGGAAGCTCATCGAAGAGAACGATATTGATATCGCCCGGATCTTACCGAGTGGTCCGAAGGGCAATATCACGAAAGGCGATGTCCTGGCAGCGATCGATGCGAGCAAGGATTTGGCTCCCACGGCTACCGATCCAGAATCCCCCCCCTCGGAGAGAGCGACGCCAAAGGTGGATACTCCGAAATCGGCACCACGACGACCTGCGATGCTAGCGGATGAGCAGCCAGCTGCAAAACCCGATAGTCATCAAGGGCAAGCTTCTGTGACGCAGCCTTCTCGTGGGGAAGAGCGGGTCAAGATGACTAGGCTCAGGAAGCGCATCGCCGAACGTCTGAAAGAGGCGCAGAATACCGCCGCTATTCTTACCACCTATAACGAAGTTGATATGAGTGGTGTGATCGCGCTACGTAAACGTTATCGCGATTCGTTCGAGAAAAAGCACGGCGTTAAAATTGGCTTCATGTCGTTCTTCGTCAAGGCGACAATCGGAGCTCTTCGCGAAGTGCCGGCTCTGAATGCCGAGATTGATGGCGACGAAATCGTTTACAAGCACAATTATGATATCGGCGTGGCCGTAGGTACGCCGAGCGGTCTCGTGGTTCCGATCGTGCGTGGCGCCGACCGTTTAAGTTTCGCCAATTGCGAAAAATCGATCAACGAACTCGGCCTTAGAGCACGAGATGGCAAGCTCGCGATGGATGATCTGGTCGGCGGCACCTTCACAATATCAAACGGCGGCGTCTATGGTTCGCTTATGAGTTCGCCCATTCTCAACCCGCCGCAGGTCGGTATTCTCGGCATGCACAAGATCCAGGAACGCCCTGTTGCTGTTGATGGTCAGATTGCCATTCGGCCGATGATGTATCTGGCGCTCAGCTACGATCACCGTATCGTCGACGGACGTGAAGCCGTGACATTTCTAGTGCGTGTGAAAGAGTTCATCGAAGACCCAGAGCGCCTGTTGCTCGATATCTGAAGGCAAAAAAATCGATGCTGATGCGCGCTGCCAAGGACTCGATTCTGGGACATCACGCACAAAGATTGGCCATGTCAGGTTCGCAACACAGCGCCATGTTTTGAGGACGGATTGTTGAATGAGTGAAGAAGAATACGATGTCGTCGTGATTGGCAGTGGCCCTGGTGGTTATGTCGCCGCGATCCGGGCAGCTCAACTAGGTTTGAAAACCGCATGTGTTGAAAAGCGTGAAACACTTGGCGGAACCTGCCTGAACGTGGGATGCATCCCATCTAAGGCCCTGCTGCATTCATCCGAACTCTACGCTGAAGCTCTAAATGGGATGAACGCGCATGGCATTACACTTGGTGCCGTCGATCTTGATCTTGGCGCCATGCAGGATCACAAGGGCAAGGTGGTCAAAGAATTGACCCAAGGCATCGAGTTTTTGCTCCGTAAGAACAAGGTGACGTCCTTAAAAGGATTGGGCCGCATCAAGGGGCAAGGAAACGTTCAAGTCGATCTGAATGATGGCGGTAGTCGAAGCCTTGTCACGAAAAACATCATTATTGCAACAGGCTCGGACATCGTCCCGCTCCCCGGAGTCGATATCGACGAACGGCGGATCGTTTCTTCAACTGGCGCCTTGGAACTCGATTCGGTGCCAGGTCATCTCGTGGTCGTCGGTGCCGGTTATATCGGGCTGGAGCTTGGCACAGTATGGCGTCGACTCGGGGCAAAAGTGACAATTGTCGAGTATCTCAATCGTATCACACCAGGAATGGACTCGGAAGTCGCCAAACAATTTCAGCGTCTGCTCTCACGTCAGGGGTTGGGCTTTATGCTCGGCACTAAGGTCACAAGTGTGGATAGTTCAAGCGATCGGCTGGTGGTCACCACTGAGCCCGCGGAAGGCGGTGATCCGGAAACGATGAAAGCCGATGTTGTATTGGTGGCCATTGGCCGTCGCCCTTACACTGATGACCTTGGCCTCGATACAGTTGGCTTGACGACAGACAACTATGGTCGAATCGAAGTCGATGCCAATCTTGCGACGAAGGCCGAGGGCATTTACGCCATCGGCGATGTTATTGCGGGGCCGATGCTGGCTCACAAGGCAGAAGACGAAGGTGTCTTCCTAGCCGAACGGCTTGCGGGCCAGCGACCTCATATCAACTATGACGCTGTTCCCGCCGTTGTCTACACGGCTCCGGAAGTCGCATCGGTAGGCAAGACCGAAGATGATTTGAAAGAAATGGGTATAGACTACAGGGTCGGCAAGTTTCCTTTTGCGGCTAACTCTCGCGCGCGCGCAACTGGAAATACAGACGGTTTTGTCAAGGTTCTTGCTGATGCTGAGAGCGATCGTCTCCTCGGAGTACATATCATTGGTGAGGATGCCGGCACAATGATCGCCGAAGCAGCACTCGCGATTGAGTTCGGCGCGTCCTCCGAAGATCTGGCACGGACATGCCACGCACATCCCACGTTGGAAGAAGCTGTAAAGGAAGCAGCGCTTGCCACTCACGGTCTCCCCCTGCACATCTAGAGGTCGCATATGGCAGGAGGCCAGCAGCCCAGGTGATCGGTCCCAGGGTGTGGTTTGGCGGATCAGCCTTGGAGCGATTTGATTCTTTCGTCGACTGCTGAATGACGAACTCATGAGGTGTGAGATTTTTCTACGTCTTTAGCCGTCGGGTTTGATTGCAGACATCGACGCACAGCTGCCTGACTTTCCCCTTTTTCGATGGAGGACGCGTTAAGTTTGGCTTGTTCGAGCCAACAGGGCAAAGGGAAGTCTGAGAGGAAGCGGCGTCAGTTTTCGGGTGAACACAAGGCGGGGAGGTCAGGTATTACGTGGAGAGCGGCCATTTTCTGCAGTTGGTTGCCGAAGAACTTGGCGTCCATGCCAACCAATTGCATGGTTGGCGCAATGAGATCTTGAAGCGCGCCGCGGCTTTTTTCGCATGCGAGGTCAGGATATGAAGTCTATGTTCATCGCCGAGATCCATGAAGTCTTCGAGCCGAGCGGCAAGGCCCGTGGCACCGTCGCCTGCACTAACATTGCGGGTGAATGACCATAGCGTCATGTATGGGTGTATATGGCCCCCCACCGGATCACACACCGCGCTCGGAATGGTGTTTACAACTTCTGACGTATATCCGGCTTCTTGATGCGGCCTGATATTTCGTCGCCGCGAGCGCCGATGGATTTTGGCGCGCTTCCACCTCATTGGCCCCTAGACATTGGCATGAGCCATGTCGATGCATACTGCGCGCCATGGATCACAAAAGGGTGTGCACAAACAACGATCACCACGCTTGCTCCTGCTTGTAACGAGACGTTGGCGAATACGATGGACCGCTTGGATGGCCAGTTGCTCAGATGATTTAGGCGGCATGAAGCGCATGGATGGCCGACTGATCGTTTCGCAGATGGCTTCCGCATCATTTCGGTCGTTTTTATTCGATTTCACCCATGGCTTCACGAACTGAGGACTGTTGAGCCGAACGTCGTGACCAAGATCGGTCAACACCCTTGCCCAAGAATACGCGCCGTTCTAGGCCTCCATTCCAACAAGACATCGAGGGAGATTTGCGGAAAATCGTGATACGGCATCACGACGTAGCGTTTTCCGCAACACGACCTTGCCGCGCGCATCGACGCCGTGAACCTCAAAGATGTATTTTGCTAAGTCCAAACCGATTTGAACGATCTGCATGATATTACTCATTTCCTGCAGTTGACGTTCGAGATTCCATGTCGTCGCGTGGGCGGGGTCCATACCAGTTGGCAAGAATTTGGTGTTCTGACGGCTTGGTCGGGTGCAGGCATGTGTCCGACCTTTTGATACGCCCCAATCGCTCCTTGCCATCGGAGGAGTTTTGTCTGGGCACGAGGCCAAGCCAAGCAGCAAGCTGTCGGCCGGAGGAAAACAGAGACGGATCACTCACGGTCGCTACCAAGGCGCTCGCCGTGATCGGGCCGACGCCCGGAATTGTCCCCAGTCGACGGCTCATCTCGTTCGAGCGATGTCAGGCAGGGATGGGCACGATCCATCTCGGTCACCTTGTCATGAGTCTCCCGGAGCTGTTGCGTCAGAGCCAAAAGCGCGGGGCGGGCAACAGCAGGCAGCATGCCATGCTCGACCAAATCAAAGCCATCAAGAAACCCATGTCTTTAACACCTTGCCTGGCGACAATGCCAAACTTCGCCAGATCGTGCTTGGCGGCATATGCAGGCCATGGGTTTGCCTGACATAGTCGACCAACGCGGCGAGCGTCATGTCCGTTCCCTTCGCCAAGGTCACGATCTCGTCGGCGTACGCCTCAAGACGATGGAAGCGATGGTCACCGTCCCGTGCGCGCGGTCGAAGGCGCGAGGCATGGTGCGCCCGATCTGCAGACCGAAATCGCGGAGGATCGCGCGAAGGCTCATCTCCACATCGTGAAGCTTGGCCTGCAGCAGCTTGCGCGCCGGCAGCATCGTTCGCACTTCCTGCGCCGGCAGTGACTTGATACCATGCGCGTCCTCGCGATTAGTCTTGACCGGCATCGCCTCGAACGCATCACGGACATGACGCGTCTCAAGCAGCTCAACGGCAAAACCAGCCTTGGACGAGCCCGCATTGTCAGTCCACGGCTGGTTTGGGGATGCCCGGTTGATCTCTAGATCGCGGACAGCGCCTTTGCCCGCATCTTGAGGATCGGTGCATCGAATTGCTGGGCATAGCTGTCTGCGCGACGGAGGAATGCGAGATACGAACTGTGGATCCGTCGGGTTAGATTGTCACCGTCGCCAAGTTCTTGCAGGACATCCATGGCAGTCTTGCCAATGGCATCATTGACCGCTTCGGGGAAAGCACGAACGTCAACGCCATGCTCTTCGACCAGAGACGGCAGCAATGTTGCGTTGTGGTAGCGATAGTCAGCGTTATATTCGAACGCGGTAGCTTTGGCAGCGGCCTGGACAATTTCTTTAATATCGCCTGTCAGTGCTTCCCAAGCCCTTTGATTGACCAGAATTTCTGCGGTTGGACCGACCTCGTGGAAACCCGGTAGATAATAATGGTCGGCGACCTCAAAAAGGCCGAACGCCATATCGTTCCAAGGGCCAATCAACTCCGCGGCGTCGACGGCGCCGGATGCCATGGCTTGGAAAACTTCCGAAGGCGGGGTCAGAACCGGCGTTGCACCCAGCCGCTCCATAACCTCACCGCCCAGACCGGCCATACGCAATTTCAGGCCTTTTAAATCCTCCAGATCGTTGATCTCCCGTCGATACCAGCCGCCAGCCGAGATGCCGCTCGAGCCGGCAAAGAGCGGCTTGATTCCAAAGGCTGCCATGGCTTCCTCCCAAAGCGCCATTCCTCCGCCGAAATAAAGCCATGCGGCGATCTCGCTATCCATAAGGCCAAGCGGGATCGAGCCGAAATAGTTAAGCGCTTTGGATTTTCCAAGCCAGAAAAATGGTGCTGAGTGACTGAGGTCCGCCGTGCCTTGCTGCACCGCATCCAAGGCTTCGAAGGCTGGAATTAACTCACCAGCTGCGGCAAGTTCGATCATCAGACGGCCATCACTCATGGCGTTCACGCGATCGGCGAAGCGCTGGGCATTTACCCCGACGCCAGGTGCGTTGCGCGGCCAGGTGGTCACCATGCGCCAAACCGTCTTGTCCGCCGCAATCGACGGTGCCGCCGATGTCATCGTGGCTGCACCCAGCGCACCCGTAGCATAGAGAAGCGATCGTCTATCCATCGTCATAGTCGGTAAGCTCCCGGCTTGGCCGATCGCATCTCTTAGGAGGCGACCATGCACAGTTGACAGCCCGCAGCCGAAAGGCCACGTTCTTCTGGCTGTATCTAGCCGGGGTGTCCCTCGATGGAGGGGCTGAGAGCAAACCCGTCGAACCTGATCTGGATCATCCCAGCGCAGGGAGCCGATATCGCCGCTGATAACCCTTCCCCAAGTGTCATCTCTGCGGCTCTCGGCTCTTAACGGAGGCGAGCCATGAGCGTCAAAGCTGCCCGATGTTGGTCGAGTTTGCAAGCGATCCGCCGGGAGACACCCCTTATCCAGAACATCACCAATTTCGTATCCATGGACGTGGTGGCCAACGGACTCTTGGCGTTGGGTGCCTCGCCTGCGATGGTTCATGCCGTAGAGGAAGTGCCCGAGTTCGCAGGGCTGGCCAATGCGCTCGTGGTCAATATCGGTACGCTGTCATCAGCCTGGATTCCGTCCATGTCGAAGGCTGCTGCTGCGATGACCGAGAAGAAAAAGCCCTGGGTGCTCGATCCCGTCGGTGTCGGGGCTACAGCCTATCGCACATCGGCCGCGCGAGACCTCCTGGCAATCGGGCCGACCGTTGTCCGCGCCAATGCCTCCGAGGTGCTGGCGCTTGCCGGCGCAGCGCTCGAGCCGACAAAAGGCGTCGACAGTTCCCACGGCAGCGACCAAGCTATCGACGCAGCCCGAAAGCTTGCGAGGGAAGCCGGCACTGTTGTCGCCGTCACCGGAGCGGTCGATTATGTCACTGACGGTGAGCGGGCATTGCACGTAAGCAATGGCGATCCGTTGATGACCAGAGTGACAGCTCTCGGCTGCGCATCGAGCGCCGTGGTCGCCGCGTTCTTGACGAGCGAGTCCGATCCTCTTGCCGCAGCGGCCGAGGCGCTTGCCATCTTCGGCCTGGCCGCAGAGCGGGCGGCCGCCGAGGCCGACGGCCCTGGCAGCCTTCGCTGGCGACTTCTCGATGAACTTTCTAACCTCGATGAGACGAGGTTGAGGGATGGAGTGAAAATCCAATGACCTTGGCTTCTAGTCTGGATCTCAGGCTTTATCTGATCACCGATCCTGATCTCACTGGTGAACGCTCTTTGCTCGATGTCGTGGATAAGGCCTCGACAAGCGGTGTTGGCCTTGTGCAGTTGCGCGACAAGGGAGCCGAGGCGCGAGACCTTCTCGCCCTTGCGGAAGCCCTCAAAGCGCTGCTTGCGCCGAAAAATGTGCCGCTGGTGGTGAACGATCGGGTAGACGTCGCGGCTGCAGCCGGTGTCGGCTGCCATATCGGCCAGTCCGATTTGCCGCCGGCCGCAGCGCGAGAAATCCTGGGCAAGGATGCGATCATTGGCCTGTCGCTCGACCGGATCGAACAGGCGGAGGCCGCGGCATCCGCTTCCCTCGACTATGTTGCCCACGGCCCGTTTGCGGCTACCGGCACGAAAATCAATGCCGGAAAGCCGGTAGGAATTGAGGGAATCGAGCGTGTTCGAGCTCTGACCTCGCTGCCTCTGGTTGCCATTGGCGGCATCGACGCCACCAATGCTGCCGATGCCATCCGAGCCGGCGCCGATGGCGTCGCCGTGGTTTCGGCTATTATGGCGGCGCGCGATCCTGAGGCCGCCGCAAAGGTCTTGAACGACGTGGTCACGCGAACCCTTGGTGAGCAGGTTCACCACGCGGAACGGCGAGGGGCTCTGGGATGACAGGTCAGCGTCCGGGCCGAACGGGAAAGATCGCCAACGTCCTAACCATTGCCGGATCGGATTCAGGTGGGGGCGCCGGTATTCAAGCCGACCTCAAGACCATGTCTGCACTCGGCACCTACGGCCTCTCCGTGATCACTGCACTCACCGCGCAGAATACCAGGTCAGTGACAACTATTCACGATGCGCCGCCAGATATGATTGCCGCTCAACTGGATGCGATCTTCGACGACATTCGCATCGATGCCGTGAAAATCGGCATGCTCTCCCGCCCGGAAGTCATCGAGGTGGTCGCCGATCGACTTCGTTGCCATGACGTCAAATGGATCGTGCTTGATCCCGTGATGGTCGCAAAGAGCGGCGATGCTCTGCTGCAGCCTGATGCGGTTTCAGCACTGATCACACACCTGCTGCCGCTCGCCTCGGTGATTACGCCCAACCTGCCCGAGGCGGGCGTTCTGTTGAACCGAGAGCAGCCTGATGATGTCCGAAGCATGCGATCCGCAGTCGGTGACCTTCGTTCGCTTGGCCCGAAAGCCGTGCTCCTGAAGGGTGGGCATCTCCTGGAGGGTGATGCCGTCGACCTCTTTGATGATGGCAAGACATGCGATGAGCTTCGCGGTGCACGCATATTGACGAAGAATACACATGGAACGGGCTGTACGCTGTCGGCCGCGATCGCTGCCCTGCTCGGGCAGGGATATGGCCTTCATGCGGCAGTAAAAATGTCGAAAGACTACGTCGGACGGGCGATCGCCGCTGCTGACATGTTGGATGTCGGCCAGGGCCACGGGCCGGTTCATCACTTTCACGCACTTTGGCCAGTTTTCGACAACGTGGTCACGGATCAGGAAACCGATCGATGACATTTTCGAAAGAGGCCTGGACGCGCATCGCTCCGCTCTATCATGAGATCCTCCAGATGCCGTTCAATCAGGAACTGGCAGGCGGTACGCTATCGCGAGAGCGATTCATCCACTACATGCTGCAGGATGCCCACTACCTCATTCACTTCGGCAAGGCATTGGCGGTAACCGGCGCGCGGGCGCCGGACCCAGACGCCATGATCCAGTTCTCCCACAGCGCCGAGGCCTGCATCGTGGTCGAACGAGCGCTGCATGAAGGTTTCTTCAAGACATACGGCATCAGTGCCGAGGATGCAGCGAATACCAAACCGTCACCCACCTGTTCGCACTATATCAGCTATCTCCTGGCAACCGCCCACAATGCGCCTTACGAGGTAGCGGTCGCAGCTCTGCTCCCCTGCTTTTGGATCTATGGCGAGGTTGGCAAACACCTGCTTGAGATCGCAGCCTCAGGCAATCCCTACCAGGCCTGGATCGACACCTATGCCGACGAGGCGTTTGAAGAAGGCGTCAGGAAAGTCATCACGATCGCTGACAGTGCCTCGGCATCTACGACACCGGCGATCAAGGAGGAGATGTTCGAAGCGTTCGAGCGCGCCACGCTTCTGGAGTGGATGTTTTGGGACAGCGCCTATCGGCTGGAAACATGGCCCTTTGATCACGGCTGAAAGGGGGAGAACGGCTCCAGATTGGCCTCGGCACGGAGCCTTTAGGTGATGTCCTCTCATCCTCGTTTCGGCGTCTGGCCAATAGCGACAACTACGCTCGTCAGCGAGCTATCAACCCAGAAAAGAATTACATTGTGTCAAATCAGGCTGCTAAGAGCGTAGCCATGATCGGGCCTAACCTGGATATGCCTTCTGCCGGCCTCTGGCGGCTCATCTGCTCCGGTCTTGCGGGTCCGTTGGCTGTTCTCATGGTAGCTACAACTGCGCTCGGTGCTTCGCTGCCGACTAGTGATGCCCCTCTTTTTCCGGCAGAAGAGATCTGCATCCCGGGCGCCGACGAGGAGATCAGGAGCCTTGATCCCCTCCGGCTTATTCGCTGGCTGATCGCGGTTAGCGATATCGGCGATGCCGCACTCGACGCTGATGGCGACGGAGACACACTCCTTACCGAGAAACAGCTTGCCCTGGTGCAACCGGGCTATTGTACCCAAAGCATCGGCCGGGCGTGTACGGCAACGGATGCCGAAACCCTCGAGCGCATTCAGAACCGGTTGGCGGATTTCGTCGATCGTGCGGGTGGTCCAGACTACGTTTTCGAACGTGTCAGGCGGCCGACGATCGAAGAACGCGTCGAACGGGAATTCCTCAATCCGTTTTTCGAAGTGACTGGCCGAAGGTTCCAGGTGTCCGAGGTGCTGGATGTCAGGAAACGCTTCGTCGAAGTCTATTGCACTGCTTCAGAGGCAGACCAGCCTGTGAGTGTCGCCGATATCGCCGCCCCTGAAATCTTGGATGAGCCAGAGAAACCGCACTGGATCTTTAATCCACGCGATGCCGACGGGCTTCGTCTCACCAGCGTCATCGATGATTTGAACAAGGATCGTAACAAGCTGATTGCGGTACGACCGGCCGAACTCAGCATCACTGCTGATCTCGACGATGATGAGACTCTTTATCAGGTGAAGGCTGTCATCGGTTATAATTTCGAAATCGAACGCAGCGATCTGATCTTCACATCCACGATTCCGTTTCTCTTGTTCGAACGTTTCTTCAATGGCGAGGAGAACGAGATCGATAAGCTGGGCGTGGGTATCCAGGAAGCGTTCAGCATCTTTCAACCCGACAGATCAGGGTCCGAATTTGCGATTACGCCGCTTTACCTCACCGACAGCGACTTTGACAGCGACATCGCTATCCTAAAGCTTCGCTGGACACCCACACTGGCGCCGGAATCGGTTCTACCGATCGGTTTCCCCCGAACCTTTGGCCCCCTGTCAATGCAGCTGGAAATCGATGCGCTTGCCGATTTCGGCCGCGTATTCGATGATGGTGGCGACAGTGATCTCGAAAATGAAGCAGAGTTCTTTCGTGTCGGCGGCCGCCTTGGTCTGCAGTTTCGTGGCGCAGAAAATACAGGCTTCGATCATATCGAACTCGGCATATCCAATCGATATCTCAAGGATATCGACGGCGACGACAGCAATCTCTATCGCCTCGATGTCTCCCTATCCTATCTCTTCAGCCAGTCCGAGAACTACCGCCTTTCGGTTTCCTACGCGAATGGCCGCGCGGATGACACGCTCGAGCAGACCGAATATTGGAAAACCCAGTTCGGCATACGTTTCTAGGCCGGGGTTCTATATGATGGCGCGGACTCTGCAATTCCCAGACGTGCGTAACTGAGTGATGGTCTAAGTTTGCCCCACCGCATCCACAATTGCCTGAGCGTCTCCAGATCAGTAACACTCTGGAATAAGTGGGATGTCGATAAAGCCTGTAGGGGCCAAAATGCTGCAGCCGGGCCGGCCGCTCGGCAAGGCTTCATCCGAACACGAGTATCCGCGGGCCCGCGAAGCTCCCTCAGTCACCGCGTCTGAGAAGCTCAGTCATTATCGTTGATGGTGATCGCGATTTGGCGTTCGCTGAACGCTATCGTTTCGGGGTCTCCGGACAGGAAAAGGTTAAACTTCTCGCTCTCCTCCCCCTGATCGTCGTCAATGATCGGCACCTGTACCTCAGCGTAGCTGCTGCCGGTGGCAAAGGTGATCACACCGCTCTTCGCTTCAAAATCTTCACCCGCCTTGGCGCTGGACTCGGTCGCCGCGTAGAGCACCACGAGCGGACGCGCTGCTGGCTTGTCGAGCTGAAATTTGACCACAACCGACTCGCTGCCCTCTTCAACAGCTTCGACCACTGTTTCGATAAGATGCTGGCCATCCACAGCACCTGCTACGGGCTCAATATTCCCGTCGTCGGCATCGTCGGTCGCGAGGGCGGCAACAGCCGTTTCATTGACAGGTCCACCGACGCCGACCTCTGCCGGTATTGCCTCGTCGATGTCTTCGACAACCAGTTGCTCAGCATCCAGTTGCTCTGCATCCGTTGGCGGCAATGCGGCCGCATCCGCTTGTTCGATCTCCGTCGCGACGGGTTTATCCAGCAGCACTTCGACGGTCTCAGATGTGGAAACCTGTTCTGAGGTAGAAGGCGCGACTGCACCATCCGGTAGACTTGCCAACAGCTCGCGATCATCGAGTTGCAGTCGATAGATGCCGTCCTTCCAGCCGATCAATTCGCCCGTGGTTTTCTCACCGGCCTCGGTCTGAACGCTGACAGACTCGATCTGCGCTCTCGAGATCGGCAATGCCGAGCCACCAGAAGGCCTTATGGTCAGCACAGAGCCCGTGGCGTGCAGAATTTTCCCGACCAGCTTATCCCCATTCTTCATGACAAAGCTTGGAAGGCTGGCCATCGTGACCGTGTCCGTCGCCGTATCGGTATCTTCAATCTCACTCTTGGCAGGTTCTGCCTGGGCCGCAATCTCCGTGGTCGCTGCATCGTCACTCAGTACTTCGCCATCCAGGACGCGTAGCACCAAATCAGCCGAACGAACTTCAAAAATTCCATCATTCCAACTCAACAGCTCGCCGCCGAGTTCACTACCGTCGGCTAGCTTGAGGACAACACGTTCGATTTGGGAAATAGTGGTCAGTTGAATAGCATTGCCTGTTTGCAACGTGATTGTGTTGAGTGTCCCCTTTAGGACCGTCCCCTCAATCACTTGGCCATTCTCAAGGTGGAAGTTGTCCGCAATTGCCGACGACATCAGCCCGTTGCTGAGAGCAGCCAATCCGACAGCTCCAAAACCCATCCCCAAACGACCTAAACCAACCATTAGACTGAACTCCGCAACCTATGTCTCGCCCACCAATGCAGCGTCTGGCATTCACCACGACAAAAATACGCCATTACCCTGCCTTGAGGCAGAGTGACGAATTTCACTCACCGATGTTCAACCGCGAATATTTGCTGATTTGATTCATTCGTCAATCACGATCGTCAGTAATTGACAAATTCAGGTAAATTTCTACCAGAACGGTATATTTTTTATCAGCGAGAAGCCTGGGGGTTAATTGATTTGCTGCAAATGAACGACGGAGCAGGGATTTCTTATTCTTTCAGTGGCGGTATACGGGCAGTTTATCGACAACATCATCTCGCAGATGGCTGTGATCGGCCCTTTGCCGGTTTTCATTTCGCGAGCCATCGTCACCAGCTTCCCGTGTTTTCCATTGATGCCCAGGGTTCGGCGGCCGGCAGGGCATCGCCGCGCTGCAAAAGCTCGATCGAAATCCCATCGGGCGAGCGGACGAAGGCCATACGGCCATCGCGCGGCGGTCGGTTGATGGTGACACCGCCATCCATCAGCCGCTGGCAGGTCTCGTAGATGTCGTCTACCCGGAAAGCGAGGTGGCCGAAGTTCCGCCCGCCGGAATACTCTTCCGGCTCCCAATTGTAGGTCAGCTCAAGCAATGGGGCATTGCGCTCTGCCGCGAGTTCGGTGTCGCCTGGCGCAGCGAGGAAGATCAATGATGCCTTGTAGGTATCATTGTCGACCCGTCGGGTCTGCATCAGGCCGAGCTTGTTGCAATAAAAGTCGATGGATGCATCGACATCGGTGACGCGAACCATCGTGTGCAGATATTCCATAGCCATGCCGCCTTCTCCCCAGCTTTTGGTTTCGAACCATTCGTAAAACATAGGTGTTGCAGCTCGGTCTCAAAACCGTCGCATATGGATTGGCGCAAAAAAACATCGATTCGCATCCGGCAAGCACCGCTATCGGCAATTTCGGACAGGCTTTAAGCTCTTGTGCCGAGGGGTGATCAGAAAGTGAGCGGATTATGGCGATGAACGGTGCAGAAAGCTTGGTGAGAAGTTTGATGGCATCCGGTGTCGAGGTCTGCTTCGGTAACCCTGGGACCTCCGAGATGCACTTTCTAGCAGCGCTGGATCGCATCGAAGGATTGCGCTCGGTGCTCTGTCTGTTCGAAGGTGTTGCGACCGGTGCCGCCGACGGCTATGCACGCATGACCGGAAGGCCTGCAGCGACGCTCACCCATCTTGGTCCCGGTCTCGCCAACGGTCTCGCCAACTTGCATAATGCGCGCCGCGCCCGCTCACCTATCGTCAATATCGTCGGCGATCATGCCACCCACCATCGGCAATATGACTCGCCGCTGACCTCCGATGTCGAAGCGGTCGCTGGAACGTTTTCCGACTGGGTGCGCACATCGCCTACGGCAGAGGCACTTGCCGCGGATGTGTCGGCGGCTGTGGTTGCCGCTCGCACACCGCCCGGCCAAGTGGCGAGCCTGATTCTACCCGCTGACGTGGCTTGGAGCGCGGCATCGGCAACGGCGGCAACCGAAGCGACACCCAATTGGCCGGCACCAGCAGACGTGCCGGAGGGCAGGATCGACGAGGTTGCGAACACACTCCGGAATGACGGCAAGAGCCTCCTCTACATCACCGATCAAGCGCTGACCGAACGCGGCCTGGACGCCGCCAGCCGCATCTCGAAAGCAACTGGTGCTGATTTGCTGACACCGATCAGCAACGCCCGTATTGAACGTGGTGCAGGGCGGGTTGCGATTGACCGCCTTCGCTACCCGATCGATCAAGCTCTGGAGCAGCTGAGGCCCTACAAGCACATCATCATGGTGGGCACCACCGAGCCCGTCGCCTTCTTCGCCTACCCTGGCAAACCCAGCAGGCTGGCGCCTGCAGGCTCGACTTGCCAGGTGTTGGCGTCCACTGGTGAGGATCTGCCGGGTGCGCTCGAGATGCTCGCCGAGCGACTTGGGGCGGGCACACTGATGCCCGAACACGAGAGCCTCGAACGGCCGTCAGCCCCAAGTGGCTCGCTTGCAGGTGATAAGATTGCGACGGCGGTGGCGCATCATCTGCCGGAGAATGCGATCGTCGTCGACGAGTCGATCAGCACAGGGCGGCATTTCTTCCCCTACACGCGCACTGCCGCACCCCATACATGGCTACAGATCATCGGTGGCGCCATCGGCACAGGTCTGCCGCTCGCGGTCGGCGCTGCTGTTGCCTGTTCGGACCGGAAGGTCGTGTCACTGCAAGCGGACGGCAGCGCCATGTACACGATCCAAGCTCTTTGGACCCAGGCGCGCGAAAATCTGGACGTCACCACGGTCATCCTCTCGAATCGGGCCTATGCAATCCTGCAGGGCGAAATGACCAATGTCGGGGTTGCCAACCCGGGGCGAACGGGCAAAAGCATGATGTCCCTCGACGACCCACCTCTCGACTGGGTGGCACTCGCCAAAGGCATGGGCATCGAAGCGGTCGCCACAGGCGACGCCGCGGACTTTGCTCAAGTGCTCGGCAAAGGCATCGCCACACCTGGACCATTTCTGATCGAGGCGCTGATCTGATTTTCCGGAGCTAGGCTCGGACCAAATTGACGACCGACGAGGAGGGGGCATGGAAGCCGAATTTTGGCATCAACGCTGGCGGAACAACCAGATCGCCTTTCATGAAGGCGAGGCCAATGCCTTGCTGGTCAGGCATTTCGAGAATGCATTCGAGCAACCGGGCAGCCGCGTGTTTTTGCCGTTATGCGGAAAAACCCGCGATATCGCCTGGCTGATGTCGCGGGGCTATCATGTTGCAGGGGTCGAGCTCACCAGGACAGCCATCGACCAACTTTTTACAGAACTCGGCATCGAACCGGAACGGTCGGATCTGGGCCCTCTTCGGCACTATAGCGCGGATGGCATCGACATCTTCGTCGGCGATATCTTCGAACTTTCCGCGAGCGCCCTTGGTGCGGTCGATGTCATTTACGACAGGGCAGCACTGGTGGCATTGCCCGACGAGATGCGTAAACGCTATGCAGCTCACCTCACACGGATAACGGCGACCGCGCCGCAGTTCCTAATCTGCTTCGAATACGACCAGACCCAGATGGACGGACCACCCTTCTCAGTTCCTGGCGATGAAATCCGCAGATGCTATGGCCATGGCTACGATGTTGAGCGAATGGCAAGTGTCGACGTTGCCGGGGGGCTGAAGGGGAAATGCAGAGCAACCGAAAACCTGTGGCTGTTGCGATCAACGTCAGGGAACTCTTCAATAGAATAGAGTGGTGTCATACGGTTTGAAGCGCGGGTGCATTGGGCTGAGTATGACACGGATATTCCAAGTCACTCAGTGTTACGTTGCAGAGCTCTATGTTTTGCGCTGAACCAGAAACAGCGGCCTCTGTATTGGTCCTTATCTGCTGAACTCCTCCTAGAAGTTCCATGATCGTCGGGAGTTGAGTAGCGGTCTCTTGGCTTGCGTTGAGAATCAGGTGGACGAGTTTCTTAACATCGATGCTGACGCTATTCGAGAGGGTTGTAAATGATTGGCTCGTCTCGATAGTGCTCGCAAGCGTATCGTCGACGATTGCCATCCGATCAAGGAGACCGCACTGTGACAGCTTGAGTTGCCCAACCAGCTCGGTAACATTGTTGAGGTCAGCTTTGGAACGATCGGCTAGATCGCGAACCTCTTGCGCAACAACAGCAAAGCCTTTCCCCGCTTCGCCAGCCCGCGCCGCTTCGATCGACGCATTAAGCGCAAGGAGCTTGATTTGGACGGCCACCACTGCAATCCGATCGGTTGCCTCCTTAACTAGGTCGAAGCGCTCTTGAAAAGCTTTTCCGGTCGCTGTCATTTTTGAGACCTCAATCGCGGTCATTGAGATGCCACTTGATAGAGCCTCGGCACCACGTGAGATCTTTTGGATGTCGCCATCGATTTGCTGGGCGCAAGATCCATTCTTCATGGCTTCCGTACATAAATGTTTAATTGATTGCTCAACTGCCTCGAAGCGATCAATCAGGTCTTGGATGAATTTCACGCGTTCGACTGAGGAGGCGTTGACCTGCTTCGCGTTCGACAGGATCGTTGCGACTTTGGAAGCTGCCTGCGCAACATTTGGTTCATTGTTTCTACTTTGGTGAGATCCGGCCTCTTTGTCCGACTTGTCTCTTGCGAGGTTATTCACGGCATCAGTGGCGTCTCTGAGCTTACACTCAAGGCATGCAGCTCGTTGTTGTTGCTCATCGAGTGCAGCTACTAATTTTGAGATCTGATTCGCGCTGCTCGTCTTATGCGCCTCCAAAATACGATTGAAATCCTTAAAGCTCAAAAATCCGCTGGTCGACGAGACACAAAAAGGGACGACAAAGGTGAGTGCTGCTGTCGCCCAAACAAAGGCTTCCGATCCGAATAGGGCATGCCATTGATTGATAAGCGTCAAAAGGGGCCCGACCAGGATTGTGGCAACCAGTGCTCTCGTGAGGATGACCGAAATCATGTCGTTCGCTGACCCTGTCAATCGATTGCTCGAGGCTCAGAAAGCTCTCAATCAGGACTCTAAATTTCTCGGCATAATAATTCGTTAAGGACTGTGCGCAGGAGAAGGCAAATCAGAGCGGCTCGGCACGATTTTGCAAAGGAGACCATTTAGAGGCGCTTTTGTCACCTGACGCTCATGCCTTTCCGAACACCATTACCTTCGACATGAAGGCGCGTTCGGTCTGGATGTGGCGGAGTCCGGCGTCCTCGTAGAGTGCGGCGAGGTCGGTGCCGACATAGTCTTGATAGTAGGGCTCGTAATAGAGCGCCGGGAAGAGTTCGAGCAGACCATCGAAGGGTGGGTGGTCGCCGGTCTGGAGACTGTCAACCAGGATGAAACGCCCGCCTGGCTTGAGGACGCGCGCCATCTCGGCGGCAGCTCGTTTCCTGGCCCCTTTCGGCAATTCGTGCAGCAGATAGACGGAGGTCACGATGTCCTGGCTGGTCGAAGGAAAGGGGAGTGCTTCGGCATTGGCGAGTACCAATTCCGTCCATGACCATGGCGCCAGAGCCACGCTCGCTTTGGCGAGATAGGCGTCGCTGAGATCGATGCCGGTCACGGGCAGACGCGGAAAATTCTGTTTGATCGACTGGAGAAAACGCCCGGTGCCGGTGGCGACATCGAGCAGGCGAAGCTCAGCCTGACGACGGTCTTTAAGAAAATCACCGATCGGTAAGAGACCCTGACGGCGCATGGCGTCGGTGCTTCCATTGAACAGTACATCCACCTGAAAGTCATAGAGTTCGGCCGAGCTCTCGCTCATCCAGCCGTCGGTCTGATAATGAAAGTTCTGCAGAAAATAACGCGGCCGCCGCCTTGTGGCGGTCACTGTACTTTTGTTCTTGTACACTTCCTGGCCATCGCCGCGCATTCGGCGAAGATTGATCCGACCGAGGTCGGCAAGAAAGCGCGTACTCTTGCACAGGGCCTCTCTAGGTCTGGGCGTAAGGTCTTCCGGCATGGCGTAACGGCCGGCTTCGATCTGTTCGCGATCGCGCCTCAGAAGATCCCGGAGGTCGGCGAGATAGGTCGCCCGGCCGGGCAAGTCAGAGGGGAGTTCCTCCAGAACTGGCGATGAGAGGCGCGAAGCGGCGAGGGCATGGAGAACATACCAGGCCGTCCGTCCGGCATGGCTGCCAACGTGGAACCAGCGATCGATCGGCGTCATTCGAAAAGGCCCTCTCACGGTTGGCAAACCATTTTGACGAAAGCGTTGGCCTTCGAGGTTACGAAGATCAGGCAAGTCCTGATAGACTTGGGGCGATGTTGCCCATCGTCCACCATCCCGCCTATGCGCCGCCGATACCGTCGGATCACCGGTTTCCCATGGACAAGTTCCGCCGCGTGATGAAGCGCCTTCTTGATGAAAGCATCGTGAAACCGATGCAGGTTCAACGTCCGGAACCTGCGCCCCGCCGATGTCTGGAATGCGTACATGATCCAGACTATGTCAACGCGATCCTCACGCAAACGCTCGATCCGAAACATGCGCGCCGGATTGGCCTGCCGATCACGGAAGCTGTCGCGGCAAGATCTCTGGCAGCGAATGGCGGCACAATGCTTACCGCAAGACTTGCCCTCGAACACGGGCTTGCTTGCAACACGGCAGGCGGCAGTCACCATGCTTTCGCTGAGGAGGGCTCGGGCTTTTGCGTGTTCAACGACGTTGCTGTAGCTGCAAGGTTTTTGTTGGAGGAAAGTCGAGTCGAGCGCATCCTGGTGGTTGATCTCGATGTCCATCAAGGCGACGGCACCGCGAAAATCTTCGAAAATGATGCCCGCGTCTTCACCTTCTCGATGCATTGCCGCACCAATTTCCCGGCGCGCAAGCAAACCAGTGATCTCGATATCGCGCTCGAGCCCGGAACCGGGGACGAAGCCTACCTCAGGACACTCGAGGAGACGCTGCCAGCACTACTCTCGTTACATCGCCCGGACCTCGTGTTCTATAACGCTGGCGTCGATCCGCATTGCGAGGACAAGCTCGGCAGGCTCGACCTCACCGATGACGGCCTCTTCAGGCGTGAACACTTCGTCCTCGAAACCTGCGTAGCCAACGGCACGCCGACAGCCTGTGTGATGGGCGGCGGCTACGCCCCTGACCCTGACCGCCTCGCTCACTTCCACACAATCCTGCATCGCGTCGCCAGCGAGGTCTTCCAAACACGTTGATTTCCGGGCGACGCGGATAGGGCCAGATCGGACAAACGCTATGCTCGGACATGGAAGCCAGGCGACGATAGCTAAAGGCCCCCGTGCCTTACGGGATCTCTTCGCCTGGAAGCGTTCCCCAGAATTCGCCGCGCTGCAGCCAACCGCGCTGTCCTTCGATCTCGACGCGGCACCAGCTATCCTGGCATGCCATAAGACGGCCGATGACGCCGGGTTCAGCGTGGAGCAGTACACGGGCCTGATTGTTCGCCGTTCGCCTGAGTTCTCTCACGGAACCTTGGATCATGATGGTCCGCCGACCAGTGAGCAGCCTGGCCGAAATCCAGCCCTCAGCGCCTTCATAATCTTTGATTTTCCGCCAGTTATCGAACTCGGCAATGATTTCCAAAGGTATGCTAGGCCGTGTGAACACCCAGTTGATCGGATATTGCTGGCCCGGGCCGAAGCGAACATTGACCTCGGTCTGGTTCGGATCGAGGGAAACGAAACGCGGTATAGGCAGTCCTGTGCTGCGGCCGACCGTCAGATCCTGTTGCGCGGCAACGGGCAAGACCGTGAACGGCAAAGCCAACAGCATTATTGCCGTTGCAAATAACGCCAGAAGCGAAAATTGCTGGCGGGTCGTCTTGGGCATCGGTGTCGTGTCTCCTTCGGGCGAAGCGCTCTCTTCACCCGCGCCCCACCGTTACAGCGAGACCGGCAGCACTGCAAGCAAATGCGCTTTGGCTTTTGATCGAGAGCAAGTTCTGCTAGAGCAAAACTAGTTTATATAGGTGCCGGTCCCGCCGCCTGAGATGGCCGTTCATGGACCGGTCTTGACGTTCGCCCTGGAGATGGACCTTGGCACGCAACAGGCCCCTTGTCATCGTCACCCGCAAATTGCCCGAGACGATCGAGACGCGGATGATGGAGCTGTTCAGCACGACACTCAACGACGCTGACCGGCCAATGTCCAAGGCAGAGCTCATCGAAGCCGTCAAATCAGTGGAAGTCTTGGTGCCGACGCTGACCGACCGGATCGATGCAAGCGTTCTCGCCCATGCCGGACCCGAGCTGAAACTGATCGCCAATTACGGCACCGGCGTGGACCATATCGACATTGAGGCAGCCTATGCCCGTGGCATCACCGTCACCAACACACCGGGCGTTCTGACCGATGATACTGCCGACATGACCATGGCGCTGATCCTTGGGGTCTCACGCCGCCTCGCCGAAGGTGAGCGCCTCGCCCGCTCCGGGGAGTGGGACGGCTGGAGCCCGACAGGCATGCTCGGCCACCGCATCACCGGCAAACGGCTTGGCATTCTCGGCATGGGCCGGATCGGTACAGCGGTCGCACGTCGCTCCCGTGGCTTTGGGCTTTCAATCCACTATCACAATCGTCGACGCGTCCATGAAAGCATCGAGAACGAGCTGGAAGCGACCTATTGGGAGAGCCTTGATCAGATGCTCGCGCGTATGGACATCATAAGTGTCAACTGCCCGCACACACCTGCGACCTTTCATTTGTTGTCCGCCCGCCGGCTGAAATTGCTGCGGCCTGAAGCGATCGTGGTGAACACGTCGCGTGGGGAGGTGATCGACGAAGCAGCCTTGACCCGAATGCTACGTGCAAGCGAAATCGCTGGCGCAGGCCTTGACGTCTTCGAGCACGAGCCCGCGATCAATCCCAAACTCCGCGAACTCGACAACGTCGTCCTCCTTCCACACATGTCCAGCGCCACTATCGAGGGGCGGCTCGATATGGGCGAAAAAGTGGTGATTAATATTAAGACCTTCGCTGATGGCCATCGTCCCCCGGACCGGGTGCTTCCAAGCCAGCTCTAAAGCACTCGCCTAAATTTGCCCGCCCCCTAAATGGGTGGTGATACCGTTTTCACTTTGAAATGACTGACCTTGCGCGCCTTTTGGTGGAGGCTTCGATATTGCATTTTTTCTTCCAACAAACCGGGAGGAGAAGTTGGCATGGGAGCAGCGTTACCGATTGCCGATCACCATGACGCGTTGGAGCTACGCGCCTTGGCACGTCGGGAGAAGAATGGCTGTGTATCGTCACGGATGGTAACCCGCTCGACGCCATGACGCGTTGGGCAGCGTCACGTTCTGCTGGCCAAAGTTTTTCAAAATCCTGATCCTGTACAGGACGGCACATGCACCTGGACGCTATCTGA
>JBPCVQ010000090.1:0-2790 GCA_051010395.1 Geminicoccaceae bacterium
TGGTTTTGCTCGAAGGCGTCGAGGGCGCGCTGCACGATCGCGAAGTCGATCAGGGCATTGGTCGGATTGGCAGGGGCCTCGATGTAGAAGACTTTCACCGACCCCAGGCTTGCCGCCCGATCGAGCGCTTTGGCGATGCCATCAGCGTCGAGACCGTCGACGAAGGGAACGGCTTTGATTCCAAGGCCTGCAAGGTTCTTCCGGATCAGGGTTTCGGTGCCGCCATAGAGCGGGGTCGAATGGACGATCACGTCGCCCGACTTCAGCAGCGCAAGAAAGGCGGCACTGATAGCGGCCATGCCGGAGGAAGTCACCGCAGCGGCCTCAGCGCCGTCGAGCAAGGCGAGGCGGTCTTCGACGATTTCCAGATTAGGGTGATTGAAGCGGCTGTAGACCAGGCCGGCGCTTTCACCTTCGGGAGTAGGCTTGCGGCCGGCGACCACGTCGAAGAAAGCGGCTCCTTCTTCCGCCGTGCGAAAGGCGAAGGTCGAGGTCAGAAAAACCGGCGGCTTCACAGCACCTTCCGACATGAAGGGGTCGTAGCCGTAGGACATCATCTGCGTGGACGGGTGCAGTTCGTGATCCTGAAGCTGCGTTCTGCGATAGACACGGTCGAGCATGGCTGTTCCTTTACTGTCCCACTGCACCGACTCTAGCACCACCCAGGTGGCATTTTTGGCTAAAATCACCTATGAATTTACAGTTAGTTAGAGGTTTTCAGCTCATGATTCTGGATAAAATCGACCGTAAGATCCTCACGGCGTTGCAGCATGACGGGCGCGCAAGCGTCGAAAAAATCGCTGATATCGTTGGTCTCTCGCCGACACCGACGCGCCGCCGGATCCGCCGGCTGGAGCAGGAAGGTGCAATCAAGGGTTATGCGGCGGTCGTCGATCCCATGGCCTGCGGTCTCGATCTTACGCTTTACGTCTTCATCAAACTGGAACGCCGCAGCCGCGCCAATATCGATGGCTTCGAAAAGGCCATCGAGCGACTGCCGGAGGTGGTGAGCTGCGATCTGGTCACCGGACCGCATGACTATCTCCTGGTCATGCATATCGCGTCCATGCGCGACTACAACCACTACCTGCACGAGGTCATCGCCGACATCCCCGGCATTGTCGGTATCGAGACCAGTATCGTGATCGGAGAGATCAAGCGCAGCCAGACCTTGGCGCTCTGAGCATCGAAGCCGCCGATGGGCGAAGCGAAGGAGTGGGTCGCCGCCTAACTGCATCTTAACGTTCTTCCCATAGAGTTGTGGCGAAAGCCCTGATTGGAGGAACGTGAACTTGCGTATGATCATCGCTGTTCTTGGTCTGCTTGCATCCGCGTCGATGAGCGCAGATGCCGAAGGGGCCGTTGATAAAACCCGCCTCCAGGCGGCCATGCAGCAATATATCCAACGTCACGTCATCGATGGCGCCATCCTCCATTTCGATGCTGAAACCGGTGAAGTGAGGCCGCTCTACCCGACCAAGGCGCATCCCATGGTGATCGCCATGGGCGATTACTTCATTTTATGCACGGACCTGCGCGACAAAAAAGGCGGAGAGTTGCCGCTCGATCTCTATATGGCGCGCAAAGGACGTTCCTACGTCGTTTTTCATTCGGAAATCAACAATCGGACTCCGCTCCAACGGCTACTTAGGAAAGGCATGGCAAGGCCGCTCCGCTAAGCTGGGTCGTTCCCTTGGCCACCGTCAAGCAATCGCCTCTTCGCGGCACACGCCTCTTCGCCAAGCTTGCCCTGGTGATCGTACCCTGTTTTCTCGGCGCTTCCTCCCTTGGTCTGTTTGGCCTGGCCGAACTTGATCTGCGACAGGGGCGTGACGACCTCGCAGCCCGTATCGGTAACGCGACGGCACGTGTCGCGAGCGCTCTTGAGCGGTTCGGCGCGTCGCGCTTCGGCGACGAGGTTTGGCTTGAGGAGCTGCCGCAGGAGGTGCTCTCGGTTCTTCTGGCCGATCAGGCAATCCGCTGCGTCGAACTCCGGCGGGACGAAACCGACGCGCCCATCCTGGCAGCGCCACTCGGTCTCGGTTGCACCGGTCAGACTTTCGACGAGAGCCTGGACCTCCCTGTCTTCATTGACGGCGACCATACCCTCATCGTGAATTTCAGCACTGATGAGCTTGACGTGGCCCAACGCTCCAGGCGGGAATTTTCCATCCTGACGCTCTGTGTCGGTCTTCTTATCACGGTGCTTTCGAGCTGGCTCGGCTTCGCCCTGATCGTCGGCCGACCGTTAAATCAGCTCTTGGGGGCCATTCGGCGCAGTCAGGAGACCGGCGAGCCCGCCAGGATTGAAACTCAGCGTCGTGATGAACTCGGTGTGGTGTTCGAAGCGTTCGATGGCATGCAGGCCAATCTCAGCCATGAAGCGAGCGTGGTCCGGCGCGCCCTTACGCAGCTCGAGCGCATCTACAACACCACACCCGTGATGCTCTGCTCGTGCAACGCAGATGGAATCCTCACCAGTGTCAGTGACCATTGGACCGCGACGATCGGCGCCGAGCGCGAGACTGTGCTCGGCCAGTCAATCGAGTGCTTTATGGAGCCGGCCTCAATCCCCCTGTTTCGTGAGCGTGTGCTCTCGTGCGTTGTGGCGGGACGTCAAGTGCATGACATGCCTGTCACACTCAATTCACATGACCATCGCTCGATAGACGTTCTGCTCTCGGCCGTCCCCGATATTGGTGTCGACGGCAGGATGACCGTTCTTTGCGTCATGAGCGATGTCAGTCTGTTGAAGGCGGCTGAAAGGCGATTGCATCAGCTGGCGCTGAC
>JBPCVQ010000091.1:0-16359 GCA_051010395.1 Geminicoccaceae bacterium
AAAGGCGTTGACAGAGATGATATCCAAATGACCCGAAAGCCACCCAAATATTCTCCCCGTCACTGATGTCCAAGCAGCCAAACCGCCGCCTGTACATCCCTTCCATATATACAATTTTCAAAGAACACTAACTGACATTTTTGGGCATGTCAGCTTCCCGGCTCACTCATCGGCCGCCGGTCGACGAGATGTGTTATAGACAGGGCCTCGGATTTCCACAACCCCTTTTTATCCAAAATTTAGGGTTAACAACCGAAATGAAAAAATGCGTTCAACAGCAAGATTTTGTTGACATATTTGCCCTAGAATCACAAAAAATACCTGTTGATGGTTTAAATCTATAGGCCTTGGCTCCTTGGAAGTGTGACCGTGAACCCTGCTGGACAGCGCTTTTTTCTGGTCTCCGCCACTTTGGGCGCATTTGCGGTCGGTACGCTTACCGGCGCATTTGCCACTTTCGGACCCGATGCGGACACGTCAATGGTGGTCGATGTCGAACCCGGCGCAGGCCTGCCCGAGGCAGCACTGATCGAAGCGCAGCGGGTCGTTATATCAGCTGAAATCAAAGGCCAGCCCAACCCGCCGATGCCGACAGCATCGTCTGGCACGGGCAAAGATACCGTCTGGGGCCGGCAGGAGCGAGGACAGTTCGCCCTTGCGAACGGGCAGCCGGATATCGCACCTGACATCAATGTGCGGACCGATCTCAGGGCATCCGCGCAACACCCCTCCTTCCAGGTCACGGACCGGCCGGCAGTCGAGCCGATTACGCCTGAAGATCCAAAAGCCGAGAGCGATAGCCAGATTGCCAGCCTGGCGACCATCGCTAAGGCGGCGCTGACACCGCGCCCATGGAAAAGCCAGCAGGTCGAAGTTCGCCGCGGCGACAGCCTCACCACGATCCTGAAGCGCGCCGGGATCGATGGACAGCAGGTGCATAGCGCACTCCGCTCCTTGAAGAATGTTTATGATCCTCGCGGCCTGCGCGCAGGCCAGCAATTGATCGTGACCGCCGCGACCCGCGAGAACCAACCGGCCCAGCTTCTGAGCGTCGCACTGGATCTCGACTTCGACCATCAGCTTTTAATCACCAGAGGTGCCGCCGGTGACTTCTCGACTAAAAAGATCGAGCAGGCAAAACGCCACGAACTGGTGCATCGGGCCGGCGAGATTAAAGAAAGCCTCTATTTATCGGCGAAGCGGGTAGCTCTTCCCGGCAGCGTCACCGATCACCTGATCCGCCTCTTCAGCTGGGACGTCGACTTCCAGCGGGATATCCGACGGGGCGATCGCTTCGAGACCGTTTATGAGGAAGTCACGCTCGAGAAAGACGAAAGCCAGGTTAAGGGCGAGCTGGTCTATGCCGGGCTGACGCTGCGTGGTAAGCTGATCGATGCTTACCTCTTCTCGCCAGACGGTGGGCTTCGCACCTATTACGACAGCGAAGGCCGGAGCCTTCGGAAGTTCCTGCTACGCACACCGATCGATGGCGCTCGTCTCTCCTCGGGCTTCGGCAAACGGAAACATCCGGTCCTCGGCTACACCAAGATGCACAAAGGCACTGATTTCGCCGCTCCACGTGGCACGCCGATCTATGCCGGTGGTTCCGGCAGGATCGAAAAGGCCGAGCGTTATGGCGGCTATGGCAACTACATCCGCATCCGCCACAGCGACACCTGGAGCACCGCCTACGCTCACATGCATAACTTCGCAAAGGGTATCGGCCCCGGCGTAAAGGTCCGCCAAGGTCAGGTGATCGGCTATGTCGGCACCACGGGACGCTCCACCGGCAACCACCTGCATTACGAAGTCATCAAGAATGACAAGCAGGTCAATCCGATGAAGATGAAACAGCCATCCCTGGCCAGGCTTGAAGGCGCCAAGCTGAAGGCCTTCGAAAAGGAGCGGATGCGCATCGACGCCATGCGCGAGCGTCTCCAAAAGGAGCCCTATCTCACCAGCAGCGCCGACGCCAACCACTGAAGGTCATGGTTGCTACAGCGCCAGTGGTCAGCAGCGTATGAAGCCGGCCTCGCGCGCTTTGACGACCGCCGTCAGGGTCTCGTTATAGGGCGTCGGGATGCCGGTCTCGCGGCCGAGCGTTGACGCCATGCCGTTGATCGCATCGATTTCCGATGGGCGCCTGCCATGGTGGTCGAGCAGCATCGAGGGGCGCGCGTTCGGCATGCGTTCGCCGAAGACGGTGACATAGGCGATGGGATCGTCGAAGGAAAAGGCGACGCCCTTGGCCCGGCCAAGTTCGTAAATTTCTCGCGTACAGCCCAGCGCGACCTGCCATTGATCCGGACTGGCCATCAGCTCGCCGATGGTGCAATCGAAGGCAGTGCAGGGCGCGCTGAACGTGCCGTTGCAAAGAAACTTTTCCCAGATCAGCTGGTTGATGTCCTCGAAGGCTTTCACCTCGAAACCGGCGCCCTGCCAGACTGCGGCGACGTCATTTAACCGCGCCGTCAGCCCGCCGCCGATCTCGCCTATGCGGATCAGGTTCATGCCGTTGTGATGAGCATGGCCCGGCCCACGCATCGACGCACCAAAACCTTCAGCGACGCCGAGCAGCACATTGTCGACAGGCATATGCTCGGCGATACGATCGCCGGCGCCAAGGCCGTTTTGGATGGTAAGCACCAGCGACGTCGGGCCCATCAGAGACCGGATCGCGCGGGCTGCGGCGCCAACACCCGCAGCCTTGGTCGCGATGATGTAGAGATCCGCTTCGAGGGCTTCCGCGGGATCGGTCGCAGCATGAATAGATGTCACGGTGCGATCACCGCTTGCCCCCTCGACACGGAGGCCATGCTCGCGGATCGCGTCGACATGGTCCTTCCAGACATCGATCGCAAACACCTCATGGCCGGCATCCGCAAGCAGAGCAGCGTAGATCGACCCCATGGCGCCGACACCGATGATGGCGATTTTCATGCTTGGCCCGTCCTTTTTCGATCATGATTAACGGCCTGTTAACGAACGTAACCCTATTGTGAGAAAGATCACAGACTATCGCTTGATTTGGCGCTATCGGTGAGGATGGCGTATGTTGTGCGTTTGGAAATGGCTGGTGTCCGGGGCGGAGCCAGCGCTTTGATCGAAGGGGTGAACCATGGATCCGCGGGTCGTTCCCGGGACCAAGGTCCGGCATCCAACCGAGCCTGGATGGGGCGTGGGTCATGTCCAGTCGGTGATTGGCGACCGGATCACGGTGAATTTCGAGGATCAAGGCAAAGTCGTGATCAATGGCGGGGTGATCGACCTTGAGGTCATCGACACCAGAAGGTAAGCCGCATCCTAGCGGACTCCTGTCCAGACCGCGGGCGCTCTTAAGGGCGTTGCTGACATCCGACAGGTCCCCGCGCATGCATGCGCGCTACGCCATCGACGACCATCCGCCTCGCCGGCCCGCCGCCCATTGGCTGCTGACGGCGCCGATAGCGATCCTCCTACTCGGCCTCGGCTATCTCTGGCTACAGAGCCTGGACTTCGCAACGGCGAAGAGTCTTCACGCGGGCGCCGTGCGCCCGACCATCACGCTCCTCGATCATCAAGGCCTGGTCATGGCCAGGATAGGTGATGGGCAGGGTGACTATGTCGGGCTTGATGACATGTCCCCATGGCTGCCAGCCGCAACGATTGCGGTCGAGGACCACCGCTTTCATCAGCATTTCGGCATCGATCCGATCGGCATCCTGCGGGCACTGGTGAAGAACGTCATGGCATTCGGTGTGGTCGAGGGCGGCAGCACCATCACCCAGCAGCTGGCGAAGCTCGCCTTCGTCGGCCCGGAACGCAGTTTTTCCCGAAAAATCAGGGAAGCTGTGTATGCAGTCTCTTTGGAGCAGCGGCTCAGCAAGAAGCAAATTCTCGAAGCTTATCTGAACAAGGTCTATCTCGGCGGCGGCGCTTATGGTGTCGACGCCGCGGCGCGGCGTTATTTCGGCAAGACAGCGGGTTCGCTGAACCTTGCCGAATCAGCGATGCTTGCGGGATTGATCAAGGCACCCTCCCGCTTCGCGCCAACCCGAAAGCTGAAACGCGCGCAGGCCAGGGCCAAGGTCGTGCTCGAGCGTATGGTCGATCAGGGCGTGATCGACGAAGCGAAGGCTGAAGCGGCAGTCACCACGCCTGCCACGCTGGCGTCCGATGCGAAAGCAGGCAGCGGTGATGGCTACTTCATCGACTGGGTCGCCGCCGAAAGCCGACTTTATGCGAGCGCTCTTCAGCCCAGGCTCACGGTTCAGACCACCTTCGATCGCGGCTTGCAACGCCACGCGGAAGCGGCGGCGGATGGCGTGTTTCAGCATCACGCGGGCAAGGTTGGTGCTACCCAGCATGCTTTGATTGCCATGACACCCGACGGGCGCATCAAAGCAATGCTCGGTGGCCGGCACTATGATCAGAGCCAGTTCAATCGCGCGGTTCATGCGGAGCGTCAACCGGGATCGGCCTTCAAGCTTTTCTTGTATCTGGCCGCTCTCGAAGAGGCGATTGAGCCTGATAACCGCATCTCCGCCCTGCCGATCGACGTCGATGGCTGGCGGCCACGCAATGCCGACGACGCCTATCCCAAGCGGGTCAGCATCGGCCACGCGTTCAGCCACTCCGTCAACACGGCGGCCGTCCGTCTTGCCGAGCATATCGGCCGGGACAAGATCACACAGAAAGCCCGTCAGCTCGGCATCACCAGCAAGCTGCATGGCCACGCCAGCCTGGCGCTCGGCAGCGCGGAAGTGACGCTCCTGGAACTCACAGCTGCCTACGCCACGGTCGCCAATAGCGGCGTCATGGTCTGGCCAGAAGGGATCAACAGCATAACAGGCGCCGGTCATGCCGGGCTCTATCGGCGATCTGTGATCGATGAACAGGTGCTCACCCCTGATGCGGTCGAGAACATGACCGCCATGCTCGAGGACACGCTGATCGAAGGCACCGGCTGGCGCGCACAGCTACCGGGCTTCGTCGCCGGCAAAACCGGCACCAGCTCCGACTATCGGGATGCGTGGTTCATCGGCTTCACCCGGGATCTCGTGGTCGGCATATGGGTCGGCAATGACGACGGCACCCCCATGCAGCAGGTTAGCGGCGGCGGTCTGCCAGCCATGATTTTTCGCGATTTCATAAACCGGTCGAAAAGCATACCGGCGATGAAGCCGGATCCAGCGCCGCAATCACATGAAGGCGCGATCGCCGTCCTGTCCGGCGGCTGAAGCTCGAACCACCTCCGGCTGCATGCCCATCCTTTCCATGTGGATAGGTGACAGGATCGAGGTTGAACGGCATGATAACGTCCCATGAACGGCCCCGACAAAGAAACACGCCCATCCGAAAGGGACAACGAGGTAACACCTCGGTTGGTTCTCTCGAAGATCACCAAGCAATATCCTGGGTGCCTGGCCAACGATGCTGTCGACCTCACGGTGATGCCGGGGGAAATCCACGCTCTTCTCGGTGAGAACGGCGCAGGCAAAAGTACGCTGGTCAAGATCATCTACGGTGTTCTGGCAGCCGATAGCGGCACGACGTCCTGGGAAGGCCAGCCCATCACGATCAAAGACCCCAACGCCGCGCGAAAACTCGGCATCGGCATGGTATTTCAGCATTTTTCGCTGTTCGAGGCGCTCACCGTCTTGGAAAACATCGCGCTCGGCATGCCTGATGAGAGGGATCTCGGCGTCCTGGCGGCACGCGTGAACGAGGTCTCGACGGCCTATGGCCTACCGCTCGATCTTGAGCGTGACGTTCACGATCTTTCGGTGGGAGAGCGCCAGCGCATTGAGATCCTCCGCTGTCTGTTGCAGGCCCCGAAACTTCTTATCATGGACGAGCCGACATCGGTCCTCACCCCCCAGGAGGCTGAAAAACTTTTCGAAACCCTGCGCCGGCTAGCCTCCGAAGGCTGTTCGATCCTCTATATCAGCCACAAGCTCGACGAGATCCGCGCCCTTTGCGAGCGCGCAACGGTGTTGCGCCAGGGCAAGGTGGTCGCGACGGCCGATCCGCGCAAGGAAACCGCAGCAAACCTCGCCGGCATGATGATCGGCACCGAATTGACCCAGCCACGCCCACGCGGCGACCGGCAGGCCGGCGAGATCCGTTTGGAGGTGGACGATCTTTCTCTCGCCTCATCCATTCCGTTCGGCGTCGATCTCGAAGGGATAAGCCTTGAGCTTCGAGCCGGCGAGATCCTCGGCATCGCCGGTGTCGCCGGCAACGGTCAGGTCGAGCTGCAGGAGGCGCTTTCTGGTGAAGCTCCGGTTGTGCGGGCAGCAGCCATCAAGATCGACGGCCGGCCGGTCGGCCGCATCAACCCCATCGCTCGTCGGCGCCTCGGCATCGCTTTCCTTCCCGAAGAGCGGCTCGGCCATGGTGCTGTGCCGTCAATGACCTTGATCGAAAATGCACTTCTAAGCGGCTTCGGCCCGAAAAATCTCGTGGCCGCAGGCGGCGTGATCCGGGAGGCCGCCACCAAAGGCTATGCTGAGACTGTCGTCGAACGTTTCGATGTGCGCACATCCGGCATCGATGCTGAGGCCCGCTCCCTTTCCGGCGGCAATCTGCAGAAATTCATTATCGGTCGGGAGATCGAGCAGCAGCCGGGCATCCTGATCGCCGCCCAGCCCACCTGGGGAGTAGACGCCGGTGCGGCGACGCTGATCCATCAGGCCCTATTCGACCTTGCAGCCGCTGGGGCCGCGGTTCTGGTGATGTCCCAGGACCTGGACGAGCTCCTCGCGATCACCGACCGCCTCGCCGTCCTTCACCTTGGCAAGCTTTCCAAAAGCTATCCGACCGACCAGGTCAGCGCCGAGCAGATCGGCCTCCTCATGGGCGGGGCGGCCGGTACGCCGGCCGGCGATCACCTTGTGCCGGAGCCAGCTGCCCGATGATCCGACTTGTCCCACGAGCCGAACCGTCCGCCGCCTGGTCCTATCTGGCGCCGGTGCTGGCGGTGGCGTTGACCATTCTCGCCGGTTTCCTGCTGTTCGCGCTCATGGGTTACGACCCCTTTTCCACCCTCTATCACTTCTTCATCTCGCCGATCTCGACACGCTACGGCATCGCCGAACTCATCGTGAAAGCGACGCCGCTGGTGCTGATCGGTGTCGGCCTCTCGATCGGCTTTCGCGCCGGCGTCTGGAACATCGGCGCTGAAGGCCAGCTTACGCTAGGCGCCATTTTCGGCGGCGGGCTCGCGATCTGGTTCCATGAGAGCGAGAGCCTGCTGCTCCTGCCGGCCATGCTGGTCATGGGTGCTATCGGCGGCGCGCTTTGGGCGGCGATCCCGGCCTTCCTCAGGACCCGTTTCAACGTCAACGAGATCCTGACCAGCTTGATGCTGACCTATGTGGCGACCCTTTTGCTGAGCGCCCTGGTCCATGGTCCCTGGCGCGATCCCGATGGCTACAACTTCCCCGAATCCCGCCTCTTCCCCGATGCCGGCATCATGCCAATCCTCCTCGAAGGCACGAGGTTGCACCTCGGGGCCGTACTTGCCGTCGTGACGGTCGGCGCGGCCTGGTTCATGCTGTCGCGGACGATGCTCGGCTTTCAGGTCAAGGTGGTGGGAGCAGCGCCCCGCGCGGCACGCTTTGCCGGTTTCAGCAACAAGCGCATGGTCTGGTTCTGCATGCTGCTCGCAGGCGGCCTGGCGGGACTTGCCGGACTTGGCGAAGTCGCAGGACCCATCGGCCAGCTGGTCCCGCAAATTTCACCCGGCTACGGTTTCACCGCAATCATCGTTGCTTTTCTGGGGCGGCTGCATCCGCTCGGCGTACTTTTTGCAGGCCTCCTGATGGCGCTTTCCTATCTCGGCGGCGAGAACGCGCAGATCGCCGTCGGCCTGCCGACGGCCGCGACCGGCGTGTTTCAAGGCATGCTGCTGTTCTTCGTGCTCGCCGCCGACCTCTTCGTCCGCTATCGCGTCGTCTTCGGCTCTGCTGGCAAGGCGACTGTCTGACATGACCATAGAACCCGTCATTCTAGCCCTCGTCACCGTGATCGGAGCGGCGACGCCGCTGCTCCTTGCGGCGCTCGGCGAAACCGTGGTCGAGAAGGCGGGCGTACTCAATCTCGGGATCGAAGGCATGATGCTGGTCGGCGCGGTTGCCGCCTTCGCGACCGCTGTCGGCACCGAAAGCACCGTCCTCGCCCTCCTGGCCGCAGCCTTCGCCGGCGCGGCCATGGCGCTGCTGTTCGGCTTCTTGACGTTGAGCCTTCTCACCAGCCAGGTGGCCACCGGACTGGCGCTTACCATCTTCGGCATCGGGCTCAGCGCCCTGATCGGCGCTCCCTATGTCGGCACACCCTTAAAGCGCCTTGCCCGCCTCGATATTCCCGGCCTCTCGGACCTGCCGGTGGCCGGCCCCCTCCTTTTCTCCCATGACATTCTTGTCTATGCGGCCGTCGCCATGGTCCCGGCAATCGCCTGGTTTTTGAACAAGAGCCGCGCCGGTCTGATCCTGCGCGCGGTCGGCGACAGCCATGATGCCGCCCATGCGATCGGCTATGGCGTGATCCGCATCCGCTATCTGGCTGTCTTGTTCGGCGGCATGATGGCCGGGCTTGGCGGCGCTTATCTGTCGCTCGCCTACACGCCGATGTGGATCGAGCAGATGACGGCAGGGCGCGGCTGGATCGCGCTCGCCCTTGTGGTGTTCGCAGCCTGGCGGCCGCTGCGCGTCCTGATCGGCGCCTATCTGTTCGGCGGCGTTACGATCCTGCAGCTGCACGCCCAGGGCGGATCGCTGATCGACATCCCATCCCAATATCTCTCCATGCTGCCCTACATCGCCACCATCATCGTGCTCACCTTGATGTCCAGCGGAGCTACGCGCCGCCGCCTGCAGGCTCCGGCTTGCCTCGGCAGACCATTCCATCCTACAGCATAGGTCTCGCCGGGACCTGAACCACCTATCGGCAAACAAAACTCTGGGAGTTCTAAGGATGCCCCTTCATCGTCTCTTCAAGCATAGTCTTATGGCCGCGACATTCGCCGCAATGGCAGCTTCAAGCTTCGCCGCCGCTGCCCAGGACGACCCAACCAAGGTCGGCTTCATCTATGTCGGACCGGTCGGTGACCATGGCTGGACCTACCGCCACGATATCGGCCGCCAGGCAATCGAGGCGGAGTTCGGCGATGCGGTCGAGACCAGCTTCGTCGAGAGTGTGAGCGAGGGACCGGACGCCGAGCGCGTCATCCGCCAACTCGCCGCCGATGGCCATGACCTCATCTTCACCACCTCCTTCGGCTTCATGAACCCGACCGTGAAGGTGGCCAAGCAGTTCCCGGACGTGAAGTTCGAGCATGCAACCGGCTATAAGCAGGCCGACAATGTCAGCACCTACAACGCTCGTTTCTACGAGGGCCGGACCATTCTCGGCACCATCGCCGGCCATATGACGAAGTCCAATGTTATCGGCTATATCGGTTCCTTCCCTATCCCTGAAGTGATCCGCGGCATCAACGCCTTCACGCTCGCCATGCGCAAGATCAATCCCGACGCCGAGGTCAAGGTGGTCTGGGTCAACACCTGGTATGATCCGGGCAAGGAGGCGGACGCCGCCAAGACGCTGATCGACCAGGGCGCGGATATCATCACCCAGCACACCGACAGCCCGGCACCGTTGCAGGTCGCCGAAGAACGGGGCGTTTATGCCTTCGGTCAGGCCTCCGACATGTCGGGCTTCGCGCCCAAAGCGCAGTTGACCTCGATTATCGACAACTGGGACGCCTACTATGTCGAGCGCACCAAAGCAGCGATCGGCGGCATGTGGGAAAGCTCGGATGTCTGGCTTGGCATCGAAGATGGCATGGTTGAAATGGCCGATTACGGCGAGGCCGTTCCGGCGGATGTTGCAGCGGCGGCCGATGCGATCGAAGCGGGCATCGTCGACGGCTCGCTCCACCCTTTCGCCGGACCGATCAACAACCAGGCCGGCGAACAGGTGGTTGCCGAAGGTGACACCATCAGCGATGGCGATCTCCTGAAGATGGACTGGTATGTCGAGGGCGTACAAGGCACCATCCCGAAATAGTCCTGCGAGGACATCGTTGACTTTGCTGATGGGAAACGTCTGCGACCGTACAAACTCCATCGGCGACTGACGATGCATCAAGCCGATTGGCCAGACCCGGTGTTTGGCCATCAGCTATCCAAAAATGAGAACCCGCCTCATGCAGGCGGGTTCTTTTTTTGGTCAGCTTGGGTTCAGGCACGACATGGTTTAAGAACATCGCCTTTAAGGAGATTTTTATCGGTGGAGCTGCAATCGAGCATCGAAGCCGCTCCGCAAATACCGATCCAAGGGAGAGAAACAATGACGACGAAAATTACGCTGCCGCTTCTGTCGATCGTCTTCGCCAGTCAGGTTGCCTTAGCCGACGGCATCAAGCTGCCGGGCATCACCATCGACGAGAATGGCATCAAAGCGCCGGGCGTTGAAATCGATAAGGACGGCATAAGAACGCCTGGCGTCACCATCGACGATGAGGGCGTCAGCGCTCCCGGCGTCCGGGTTGATCAGGATGGCGTGTCGGCACCCGGCGTGCGTATCGAAGCCGGTGATCGCACGCGCATCCGGGAAAGCCGAGCACCCGGACAGTATGATAATGAGTTCTTCGCCGCCGACGGTTCGGTCAGCCGCGACAAGTTCGACGGCATGGATCTGCGCGGCTACGACTTCTCGGGCTATCGTCTGGATCGGGTCAAATTCGTCGACACGGATCTGGAAGGCGCCGATTTCCGAGGCGCCATCATGGACCGGGTAAAATTCGACAACGTCAATCTCGAGGGCGCGGACTTCAGCGACACGATTCTCTCACGCGTCGATTTCGAAGACAGCCGGCTTGGCGGCGCCTGTTTCATCTACGCCACCATGGACCGGACGGAATTCGACGACAGCGACCTCACCGATGCGGTCTGGATCGGCGTTCTGGCCGACCGAACCGACTTCAAGAACAGCGATCGAGGCGCTCTGATTACGCGCGGGCCGGAATCCTGCCTGGATCATCGGGCATCGCTGTCGATCGAAGCGCCGATCAGGGAACGCCCGGCGATCATCGACGCGGCTGCGATTGAGGATGTTCTTTCCAGAGGCGCCGATGCGCGTGTCGATCTGACCGTCAACTTCGCCTATGATTCCGATCTGGTGCAAGGTGAAGCCCATGCCCAAATCCTTGAGATCGCCGAAGCGCTCAGCCAGCCGGGCCTGGCAAAACAACGCATTATGGTCGAAGGCCACACCGACGGTGATGGCGAGGCCGGTTACAATGTCGACCTCTCCTACAGGCGGGCAATCGCCGTCGTTCGCATGCTGACCGACCAATACGACATTCCCAAAGATCGCCTCGAGGTCCAAGGTTTTGGCGAAGAACGTCCGGTTGCCGATAATGCGAGCGACAATGGCAAGGCACTGAATAGGCGGGTAACATTGGTCAATCTCGGCAATGTATGAGCCGAACGGCACGTCAACCGGTTTTCACCTTGTGGAATAAGCACGGCTTTTTGAGCGTTGGCACTATGGGGCCTGAAGGCTGGCAAACGTTTGGCCACAGGTTTCTAGGAGAATATTGCTGACGCTTACACCGCCTTCGATGGACGGGATAGGTGGCGCACCGGCGCTGTTGCCTAGCTTTCTGCCCATCATAGTAGCGCCTTGGCCGAGCCTCCGAGACAGATTGACGCGTTATCGACATTTGAAATGGGAAATTGACGTTTCGGAAGGAACTGTCGGTTACCTTGAAATCGCGATAGTAACGCGTGGAAATTCTGTTGCAACCCTAGGTTTAGAAAGCTACGCTGCCGCAATGAGCGATGTCCTGGCCTCAATTTGGCCCATCGTTCATCAGAGGTTCCGCTCACGATTGCTATCATGCTGGAAGGATTGGGCTGGCCAAGTGGCGGTTGCCGGATCTGCTTCTCCCTGACGGGGGCTGCGTTCGTCGACCGATTTGTCGCCTGACCACGATTGCGAATGGATTGCTACTCTACTCTTAAGGGATAAAGGTGCACGAGACGCTCATCGTTCTGTTATTTTTCATCGCGTTCGCCGCGTTGTTCGACCGGCTGCGCCTCGGAACGGTGCTGGGTTTTCTGATCGGAGGTGCCGCCATAGGCCCTTCGGGCCTCGGCGTGATCGAACATCTGGAGGCGGTTCGCCATTTTGCCGAACTTGGCGTCGTTTTCCTTCTCTTTACCCTTGGCCTCGAACTCAAGCTGGAACGGCTGAAGCTGTTCGAGACCCGCGTCTACATGCTGGCGATTACGCAGCTCATGGTCACTGCCGTCGTAATCGCAGCCATGGCCCATGCTATCGGCCTGCCTGCGGAACGCGCCGTCGTCATGGGCGGAGCTCTCGCCTTATCCTCGACCGCGATCGTGCTGCAGGTGCTTCGGGATTGGGGGCGCACACTCACCCAGCTCGGCCGCATGGCGATCGCCATGCTCTTGGTGCAGGATATCGCGGTCGGGCCGCTTCTTGTGCTGGTCGAAGTCTTGAGCGAGGGTGGCGAGTCGATCTGGATGGCCCTCGGTATCGCCGGGCTGAAGGCGGTGCTGGTCCTCCTGGTGGTGGTGGTGCTCGCCCGCTATCTGCTGCGCCCGCTGTTCGACTTCATCGCGACGATCAGCGCTTCCGAGGTGTTCACCGCCACCACGCTGGTGGTGGTGCTCGGCGCCAGTTTCGCCACCGAGCAGGCGGGCCTGTCGATGGCGCTCGGCGCGTTCGTTGCGGGCCTGATGGTCGCGGATACCGAATATCGGCACCAGGTCGCTGCCGATATCGCGCCGTTCCGTGGGCTGCTGCTCGGTTTCTTCTTCATGACCGTTGGCATGACCGTGGATCTCCGCTTCGCCATCGATCATCTGGATGCGATCATGATGGTCGCGATCGGCCTCCTGCTGTTGAAAGCACTCCTGATCGCCGGCCTTGCTATCGGCCTTGGCTTTGCGGTGCGCCAGTCCCTGCTCCTCGGCGGCCTTCTCGGCCAGGGAAGCGAGTTCGCTTTCGTCCTGCTCGGCCTTGCCGCGACCACCGGCCTTTTCGTGGGCAGCGATGTCCAGCTGCTGACTGTCGCCGTCGCTCTCTCCATGGCGATAACCCCGATACTGGCCGCCTTGACGAAGCGCCATCTCAATAAGATCGAAGGCCAGGCTGCGGCCTCCCTCCAGGAGCTGTCCGCCGGTACCGCCGATCAGCACAATCATGTCCTGGTGGTCGGTTTCGGCCAGATCGGCAAAGCCGTTACGCGCCACCTCGCGGGACTGCAGATACCCGTTCAGACACTCGACTTCGATCCCAAGCGGGTGCGCGACGGCCAAGCCAAAAAACTGCCCATCTACTTCGGCAATGCCGCCCGGCCCGAAGTTCTCAAAGCCGCTCATGTCGGCCAGGCGAAACTGGTCATCATTGCTACCGACAGCCTGGCCATGGCTGAGCGGGTGATCACATTGATCCGCAACCTGCATCCGAAGCTTCGGATCATCACACGCAGCGCCGAACCCAGCGGCGTCGACAGCCTGCGCAAGGCCGGCGCCAATGCGGTCGTAGTCGACGGGCTAACCACGGCGCTCGACATCGCCCAACGCGCCATCCTTCTCTATGAGCCGGAGGAGGCCGAGGAGGAGATAGCAGAGAAAAAGACAGCGGCGACAGACACCATCGTCGCTGCGTCGCCGATCGAGGCCGGAAACGTGGCCAGCGTCAACGGCGATACGGAGCCAGCCACCGACGCCGCGACCAATGATGCCGTCGAAACTGATACTGATGAAGTCGTTGAAACTGACGATGTCGTCAAAGAGGTCCTGATCAGCAAAAAACAGAAAGACCCGGTACCGGGCTAAGTTCGGGCCAAACCGGCTGGGTTCGGACCAGACCACCCCCTCAACGCTGGCGAAATGTGGTCACACCACATCCTGCTGACGGCGACAGAGCGCAATGCCGTAGCGGGCGCGTCGGCTCCATTCACTGTCGCTATCCAGGGCGATATAGCGGGCCCAGAGCTGCTCTGCTCTTTGGAAATTCTCGTCGTCGAAGTGAAGCTGGGCCAGATTGTAGATGGGGTCTGCATAATTGGGATCGGCCTGGGTCGCCCGCTCAAACCCCTCCATGGCGGCACGTTTTTCACCTTTACCATCCATAATCAATGCCAGGTTATACCAGGCATCAGCGAAATGCGGATCAAGACCGAGGGCGATGCGCAGGTGGAAAACCGCGCCGTCGATGTCATCGGATTCACGCAGGACATTGGCGAGGTTGAAGGAGGCGATCGGGTCCTTTCGATCAAGACGCATGCAACGCTGATAGAGTTTGGTCGCGACCGGCAACTCGCCCAGCCACTCCGCCTCCTCGGCGGCCTCGAACAAATCATCGATCGACGGGTTGTCAGCATCGGGCAGCGGCAACCGGAGTTGCCCGTCCAGATCAGCCAGGGCCGAACCGATCTGATGGACGATTTGGCCATATTGATCGCTCACCAGGCGAAGGCGCGCAAGCGGCTGATCCTGATGAAAAGGGCCGGCACTATGCTCTGGACAGTTTCCAGCGATCCGGCTGGCTCCCTCGATCACGTCCCCGAGGCTGACGCCTTCACCGAGAAGCCTGGTCACCTCGCGTGCCGCCACGAGATCCTGAAAGCTGCATTGGTTACCGTTCGGCCGAATGACGTCGAACAGGATCAGGAGGCGAAGGGTGTCGACATCAAGTCCGGTCTTGCCTGGAAGGCGCTCGAGATCGACCACGCCGGCCGCCTTCTGGCCTGGTTCCAGAAGATCGAGCGCTTCGAGGAGCATGGTTTCGCTGATACAGCGGGCGCCGACGTCATCGGCGGCGCGAATGCGTCGTCTGAGGCTGCCTCGATCAAGCTGGCGAGAGGCCTGCCTGCCGATGACCAGGAAACCTCCCTCACGGGGCTGCCCGCGTCGAACGACCCCCCCAGCCCTGGCGACAGCCGCAAGAGCCTGTTCACTCGGAACGGCTGCCAACCGTCCGACGATGGTGATGACTTTTTCGCGGAAGTCGATCATGGCCCTGACCTCGCTGGAGGGTCATCTTCTGGGGGGCAGATACGCCGTCATTTACGCTGGCGCCGATCAACCTCCCCGCTCAGACAGCTCATTTTACGTACACTAAGCGCTATAACGCTTCAACGGGCCGAACTCTAAAAGCTGTGGGTAGTTTGATCTTTCCTTTCCTGTTAGACTCGGTGTGCCAAGACTGGTAGTAGAAAAAAAGACCTGTTCATCAACCATACGTGGCATTGAACCTACGCATGGCATTAAAGACATTGCATTCACCGGCAAGCACGGCGCACGACCACAGGAGAGGCGCTCGATGAAGCCAGGCCTTCTTTTGCTTGTGATCACGGCAAGTGCTTCTGCACTCGGTTACCTGGAGATCAAGCACCAGGCGGAGCGCGAATCCTGGCGCGTGGAAGCCTCGCAACTTGGCAGTCGCCTTGATGCGGCCGAGCGTCTCGCCGAGGAGCGAGCAAAGACCTTGGCCGATGCAAAAAAGGATAACCTGAGAGAAAGGGAGGCCAAGGCGGAGCTTGCCAAGCTGGAAGCGCAGATTCTAGATGCCGCGGCCGAGCTCGCCCGGCTCGAGTCCGACCGTGTCGTCGCCAGAGGTCGTGCTGATACGGCGCTTCTCGATCTGCAGGATCAGGTACGCGCGCTCACCACCATCGAGATGGATATGGCGGCGCTTGGTAAGCAGCGACAACGCCTGCAGAACGAGGTCGAGAAGATCGAAGAACGCCTGCACCAGACAAAGATCGGAGCCGCCGAGCGTCAAAAACGCTCGGAATCGCTCGATCGCGATATTGCAAGCCTGGCAGTACGCAAAGAAACGATGATGGCAAACCTCGGCATGGCCGAAAAAGCCATGGCGGCAAAAGCCCTCGCAAGCATGGTCGAGCAGCCCGCGAAAATAGCCACCTTATCGCCGGAGAAGAGCCCAGCTCCTCCGCCGAAACCCCTTCTTGGGCAGCCGGCGGCGCCGACAGCGATCCTCGAGAGCACCGCCCTGGAGGATAATGACCGATCGCGCGGCCTCTATCAGTTCGGCAGCCTGTCGGCGGACCCCTCGGCAAAGAGTGGCGGGCAAAGTGGCTTGCCGCCCCTGTCATCATCGCTCGAAGGGTCGGAGCAGCAAGAAGGCGCCTCCAGCTGGGCGGAAGATCAGTATCTTCTCGGTCTCCGCCTGCTCTCGACGGCAGAACGGAATTCAGGAACCCGCGAGCTGAACGACGCTATTCTCGCCTTCAAGGCCGTACTCGGCGAATGGCCGAAACAAAGGGATCCCATGCGCTGGGCGATCGCCCGAAGCGATCTCGGCTATGCACTCGCG
>JBPCVQ010000092.1:0-6981 GCA_051010395.1 Geminicoccaceae bacterium
CTAGCCGATTACCGCGGACTTGCACCAGCCCCCCAATCCAATCCCGGGACAGCTCTCTCCGGCCTTGCACTTCATCGACAAAACTCCGATATTGCGCGGGGGAGTTGGCCGCGGACGGTCCTCTCGCCAAACCGGTCAGGTCCGGAAGGAAGCAGCCGTAACGAGCTTCGGATCGGGTCGTTGGTTCAGCTCCCTCCCTCGGGGACGCCCGAGAGCGTTGACTTTGCGCTGGTGCGTGTCCTGAAGGCCAGTCAACTTTTAGGCCACCTTAATTGTCTGACCCACAGCCAAGCCTCATCACAGATATTGACCCGGCGCCCGAGAAAGAGGCTCCCGGTAAAGCAAGTGCCGCCGGCACCTACCGGGTGTTGGCGCGGACTTATCGGCCGCAGCGCTTTTCCGAGCTGGTTGGCCAAGAAGCGCTTGTCCGGACGCTTTCGAACGCCATGCGCACGGGGCGCATTGCCCACGCCTTCCTGCTGACCGGCATCCGCGGCGTCGGCAAGACCACGACGGCGCGGATCATTGCACGCGCCCTGAATTGCATCGGCCCCGACGGCATGGGCGAGCCCACGCCTGAGCCCTGCGGTGAATGCGAGCCCTGCACGGCCATCGCGGAGGGCCGGCATATCGACATCCTGGAGATGGACGCCGCCACCCATACCGGCATCGACGACATCCGCGAGATCGTGGACAGCGTTCGCTATGCGCCGACGTCCGCCCGCTACAAGGTGTACATCATCGATGAAGTGCACATGCTCTCGGAAAAGGCGTTCAACGGCCTGTTGAAGACCCTCGAGGAACCGCCGCCGCAGACGCTTTTCATCTTCGCGACGACCGAAGTCCGAAAAGTGCCGATCACCGTCCTTTCCCGCTGCCAGCGTTTTGACCTCCGGCGCATCGAGGCTGATGTGCTCGTCCGCTACTTCCGGACGATCGCCGAACGAGAAAAGATCGAGATCGACGATGCCGCCCTCGCCCTGATCTGCCGAGCGGCCGAAGGCTCCGCCCGAGACGGGCTCTCGCTGCTCGATCAGGCCATCGCCCTTGGCGGCGGTGCAACGATCACGGTGGAGCAGGTGCAGGACATGCTCGGTCTCGCCGACCGGAAGCGTGTGCTCGATCTCTATGAGCAGATCATGCGCGGGCAGATCAAGGAGGCCCTCGCCGGGCTCGGCGATCTCTATGAGCGTGGCTCCGAGCCCGAGGCCGTGGTGCAGGATCTTCTGGAGATCAGCCACTGGCTCACTCGTCTGAAGGTCGCAGGCGATCAGGGCGAGGCCATAGCTGCCGCCTGGGATGCCGCCCGCGGCAAGACGATGGCATCGAGCCTTTCCCATGGCGCGCTCTCCCGCGCCTGGCAGATGCTGCTGAAGGGCCTCGATGATCTCCGCATCGCGCCGAGCCCGCTGCTCGCCGCCGAAATGCTGATCATCCGCCTCGCCTTTGCTGCCGATCTCCCCACCCCAGAAATTCTTCTCAGCATCTCCGAGCCCAATGCAGGTGGCAATCCCGGCTCAGATCGCTCCGATCCCGGTGCCATGTCCTCCGGCAGCAACGGATCGGGCGAGCCGCCCGTTGCCGAACTTGGACCTCGCCTTGAAGCCGCAGCTCCGGCAAGCGCGCGCCCCGTAGCCGAGGCTGTGCCTGACGCCGAGGCCGCACCTCACGCCGAGGTCGCACCTCACGCGGGCGTGCCGCCCGTTGCTGAACCTGGACCTCGCCAGGAAGAGGCCCTACCGCAGCCAATCAACGGCCACGCCCCCAAAGTCGCCCCTCCGCTGGAAGCGGCGGTGACGTCTTTTGAAGGGGCGGTTGGTCTCTTCAAGCGGCATAACAAGCCGCTGCTTTATGGCTGGCTATATGGGCGTGCCCGGCTGGTGCGCTTTGCCGATGGGATGATCGAGCTCGAAAAGGGCGATCTGATGCTGACCGAACGGCGTCAGGAGATCGCGGCATTCCTGAAGGAATGGACCGGCCGGCCCTGGCAGGTGGTGGAATCGGATGAGGAAGGCGAACCCTGCCTCACCGAGCAGGCGGCCCTTGCCAAGGAGCGGCGCCTCGCCGAGCTGTCCGACGATCCGCGCATCAAGCCGGTTCTCGAGACCTTCCCAGGCGCCCAGATCATCGACGTGCAGCCTGCGAGCCCCCACATGGACGACAACACCGAACAGATGGCGGAGAAGAGATGAAGAACCTCGGCAACATGCTGAAGCAGGCCCAGGAGATGCAGACCAAGATGGCCGAGATGCAGGAAAAGCTCGCCGAGATGGAGCTCGAAGGTGCGGCCGGCGGCGGCATGGTCAAGATCACGGTCAACGGCAAGGGTGAAATGCGCAAGGCCAAGATCGACCCCGCGCTCGCCGATCCCAACGAGATGGAGATCCTCGAAGACCTGATCGTCGCCGCCTACAACGACGCCAAGGTCAAGGTCGAAACAGAGACCCAGGCGGAAATGGGCAAGCTCACCGGCGGCCTGAACCTGCCCGCCGGCCTGAAGCTCCCCTTCTAGTCGCGGCGGTCGTCCTACGACTTTAGTAACGGAGGTCGTCCTACGACCATGGCGAGCAGGACACTCGACGAGCTGATCGACATGCTGGCGCGGCTGCCGGGCCTCGGCCCGCGCTCGGCCAAGCGCGCGGCCCTGCATCTCCTGAAAAATCGGGACACCACCTTGAAGCGCCTCGCGACGATCCTCGCCAAGGCGGCAGATGACGTGCGTCAATGCCAGGTCTGCGGCAATCTCGACGACGCCGATCCCTGCAACATCTGCACGGATCCGAAACGCGACGACAGCCTGATCTGTGTGGTCGAAGCCGTGGACGATCTCTGGGCGGTCGAACGAGCGAACCTCTTCCGGGGCCGCTATCACGTGCTCGGTGGCACCTTGTCCGCAATTGACGGCGTCGGCCCTGAGGATCTCGGCATCGACCGACTGCTCGCGCGGCTCGATGACGGAATCCAGGAAGTCATTCTCGCCACGTCAGCCACCGTCGATGGCCAAACCACCGGGCACTACCTGGCTGACAGATTGGCGCAGTCCTCAGTGACGACCACCCGCCTCGCCCACGGCGTTCCTGTCGGCGGCGAGCTCAACTACCTCGACGACGGCACCCTGGGCGCCGCCCTGAAAGCGCGCCGCCCCGTCGAACGCTCGACCGAAGAGCTCTGAACGCGACGGCATGGCCAAGCTCGACATCATCCTCGCTCCGGATCCGCGCCTGACCACGCCCTGCGAACCGATCGACACGGTCGATAGCGCGTTGAAGCAGCTGATGGACGACATGCTAGATACCATGTACGCCGCACCCGGCATCGGTCTCGCCGCACCGCAGGTCGGTGTCTTGAAGCGTTTTTTCGTGGTGGATGTCGGCGAGGATGATGCGCGCGACCCGCACTTCTTCATCAACCCCGAGGTCACCCGGAGATCCGAGACCAAAGCGGTGTACGAAGAAGGCTGCCTCAGCCTGCCCAAGCAATTTGGCGACGTCGAGCGCGCCGACGCCATCGGCCTTCGCTACCAGGATCGCACCGGTGTCGAACGCACCCTGGAGGCTGACGGCATGCTCGCCCGCTGTATCCAGCATGAGATGGATCATCTGGATGGCATCCTGTTCGTCGATCATCTCTCCGCCCTCAAACGACGCATGATTCTCCGCCGCATGGTCAAGGTCAAACGCGCTGGATAGCCAGCAGCGGCAAGCGTCGAATGAACAGAGCGGCACCCTGCTGTTTCCCTTGGCTTTTTGGCGATAGCAGCCTATCACAGACGAAAGTGGTGCAATCCGAAGTCATTACATTGACGTCGGCCGATCACCTTGGAAGATTAATTGTTTAGGGAGTTCGAACGCGTGGCCCGGCCGGAATGAACGATAAGAGCGGTCCATCTCTTCGGCTCGTTTATATGGGAACGGCGGATTTCGCCGTGCCGGCTCTTCACGCACTCGCGAAAAGCCAGCATGAGGTGATCGCCGTCTACACCCAACCGGCCCGCCCCGCCGGCCGCGGCATGCAGCCCCGTCCTTCGCCGATCGAACGAGCTGCGACCGATCTCGGCCTTTCGGTCCATACACCTCTCACCTTGAAGGGGAATGAACAAGAGGAAACATTGGCCGCGTTGGCCGCCGATCTCGCCGTGGTTGCGGCTTACGGTCTGCTGCTGCCGCAGGCAGTCCTCGACATCCCCCGCCTCGGCTGCATCAACCTGCATGGCTCCTGCCTGCCACGCTGGCGGGGCGCCGCCCCGATACAACGGGCCATCCTGGCTGGTGACAAGGAAAGCGGCGTCACCATCATGCAGATGGAAGCCGGCCTCGATACCGGCCCGATGCTCGCGATGGAACGGGTGGCAATCACTGCGGAGACCACAGCCACCGTCCTTCATGACCAGCTCGCGACGCTTGCCGCCGACATGATCGTCCCCACAGTCGACCGCCTGGCAGGCGGTCGCGTTACATTGACGCCGCAGCCTCTGGAGGGCGCCACCTACGCCAAGAAGATCGAGAAGTCGGAGGGTCAGGTCGACTGGCGCCAGCCCGCCGAACTCATCGACCGCCAGTTGCGCGCCCTCAACCCCTGGCCCGGCTGCTTCACCCTGCTGGCCGGCGGCCAGAGGCTGAGATTGCTTGCCGGCGAGGTCGAGGCGGGAGCGCCCGCCAGCGCAGGACAAGTTGGCACTGTGCTCGATGACGAACTGCGTATTGCGTGTAGCGAGGGCGTACTGCGCATCACCAAACTCCAGAAAGCCGGCGGCAAGCCCATGAACGCCCGCGACTTTCTCCGCGGCCACCCGGTGCCTCCCGGCACCCGGTTTGTGCCGCCCGACACCCAGGTTGTGCCGCCTGACACCCGGGTTGCGCCGCCCGACACCCGGGTTGCGCCACCTGGCGCCCAGGTTGACCGATGATCCATTCGCCATGAATGAGCCCCGTCGCCAAGCCGACAAGAGCCCGCAAACCCATGGGTGTCCCGGCGCGTTCTTCGAAGGCGGTGCAAACCAGATGATGTGGACATTCCACTAAGATGGCGCGCTTCAAGCTGACCCTCGAATATGACGGCCGCTCCTTTCAGGGCTGGCAGCGTCAGAAAAACGCCTCGTCAGTGCAGGAAACGCTGGAGACGGCTATCCACGCCTTCTCGGGCGAGACCGTGACCGTGCAGGGAGCAGGCCGCACCGATGCCGGCGTGCATGCCAAAGGCCAGGTCGCCCATTTCGATCTCAAGAAGATCATGTCGCTCGAGAGCCTGCAGAACGCCATCAACCACCACCTTCGCCCGCACCCGGTCGCCGTCCTGCGCGCGACCGAGATGGCCGATGACTTCCACGCCCGTTTCTCGGCGACCGGCCGGCGTTATCTCTATCGCATCATCAACCGCCGCGCCCCGCTGGTCCTGGAGGCTGGCCGCGCCTGGCATCTGCCGGCGATGATCGAAGCAGAGGCGATGCACGAAGCGGCGCAACGCCTGATCGGCAAGCACGACTTCACCAGCTTTCGCAGCTCCGCCTGCCAGTCCAAGTCACCGATCAAAACCCTGGACCGCATCATTGTGCAACGCGCAGGCGACGAAATCCGCATAACCGTCGCCGCCCGCTCCTTCCTGCATCACCAGGTCCGCAACATCGTCGGCACCCTCAAGATGATCGGCGACAACAAATGGCCGGTCGACAAAATCGAAAACATCCTGGAAGCCAAAAGCCGCGCCGCCGCCGGCCCGACCGCGCCCGCGGCCGGGTTGTATCTGACGGCCGTCGATTATTGATCATCCGGCTCGGATTGAGCGAACTGCCGCCCTGCCAAGAATGGCCTTCGTGACCGCTCGATTGGCAAACTCGCGCGCGCCTATCCGACTTACAAGGCAGAGGCTGTTAAGCCGGCAAAACCGGACACAGGCCAAATACCGCGCATACGTGCTCCTGCCCCAGACCTGCCAGAACAGTTTAACTTGGCCTTGGCAGAAGATTCAGCCGATTTGGTCAACCGATGTTACATCGACAGAATTGAACATGATCGTGCTCCCTGTGTGAATTAGTCGCCGATATACTGCAATTTTGGTATCAGGCGGTAACGCAGACCCGCTGGCGTGGAGATGAGATGCCATCGAGACGACGACGTTGGATCAATAATCAGATTTGCTGTGCCAACGTCTTGTAAGACAAATCCATAAGACAGGTAGATTTGCTTGAGTTCTTCAGAGTGCCCGTAGAGGGCCACCCTTCCGCCACGGCCATTATCCATAGACAGTTCGACGGCTCTTTCGATCAACGCTCCGCCGCAGCCACTAAGCCCAGGATTGCATGCCAGCGCTTCAAGATGCTCATAGCTTTCAAGATCGCCGCCGCAGAGCATCATGCCCACTGGAGCACTGCCAAGCATGTAAGCAAACAGATGATGATCCGGTGCCCCGAGCCCGTCAAATAGCAAGCACTCTCCCTCCTCGTCCTCTTCAGCCATGCCTGCGGCATTATGCGCTGAAGCGGCGATGGGAAAGTCCGGGCGATTCGGTCGATGAATGACCTCACTGCCGTGTTCAGCAAGACTGAGCCCAAACGCTTGGCACCTGTTTGCAAACACCTCCAGCTGAGCAGTAGCGTTGGCGTGGGTCACTTCTACGATCGGCGGCTCAGCAACAATGCGCATCAGATCATCCTTCCCTATATTGACAATTCCTCCATCGGAAATGGGTGTGATTCGCTTGAACTGGATCTCCAAATATTTGAATATCCATGGTTCAAACTTGTCGTTTCAAGAGGGCGTTGGACACCTCCAATAAGAAGGAAGCAATGCCGATTTGCATTCAGCCCTTCGTGTCTTGTCTAGGTGTCACAGGCCTTTCCCCAACGACGGTTCTTGGCAGATTTTGATGAAAAAGGCTGTTGTTGACTGATCGACGACGTCGTGATTCGTTCTCTTCAATAGAGTGAGTGGGAGAGCGGTTCGATGATGGGCAGGCAGGCAGCGCCTGAGCAGTTATTTTATGATT
>JBPCVQ010000093.1:0-2548 GCA_051010395.1 Geminicoccaceae bacterium
GACCGTTTGCATCTTTGATCCCAACCATGCCGCATCGATTCGGGTGGCGCGCAAGATGGGTTACGTCGACGTCAGCACGGCGTCTTATAGAGGCAAGCCGACGCTGTTGATGGAGAGAGCAAAGGCCCCCCTAGAACCGGAGTCGTTTGACGGCTGTGGTTCAGGCCTGGGCAAAAAGAGCCCTGTCTCGTAGCGCGGGCAATGCGCCGGTAACCGGCCACTACAGCCGGATCTCGCCCGTTGTGCCTGCTTTCTGGCGCTTTTTTGCCTGAAGGCTTGTGGAAAGGTAGTGCCAGGTATGGACACAAGCGAGGCAGCTCGTAGAGGTGAGAATGTGGACAAAGCGGCCTCCAACGTCGGCGCGACTCTTCCCCGCTTAACTGACTGATCGCAAGTTTCGGGTCGTTTCATCGAACAAAGACCGTTAGGCAACGTCGAAGTACCTTCGGAGGCGTCTCATGACGGTGATCCAACGGCTGCAACTCGCTGGCTCCGGCATGCATCTGGCCGATCAGGTCGCGCTAGTTTGTGTTCCGCTCGTCGCCGCGCTCGCGTTCGATGCGTCGGCCCAGGTCATTGGCATCCTCGTCGCTTGCCAGTCCATGGCTCACCTTGTCGGCTCACTGCCTTTCGGCTTAATCGTTGACCGTGCTGAGATGCGACTCGTGGTTGTCGCCTCCATCCTAATTTCCCTGGTGGGCTTTTTGGGAACGGCGGCAAGCGTGTGGCTCGGCAGCGTGCTCGGATTTGGTGTCTGGGTCACCTGCGCAGGGTTTGGGATCGTGCTTTTTGTCCTCGCTGCCCTGTCTATCTTACCCAAAGCCGTCGAGACTGACGCGCTCGCTCAAGCCAATGCCAGGATCGAGATGCCGCGCGCAATTTCGTCCTTTGCTGTGCCGCTGGTCATAGGCATCGTCATCTCCGATGCGACCGTCGGATGGGTCTTCGTGGTTGCAACTGTTGGGGCTGTCGTTGCACTTATCTTCGTTCTCCGTCTGCCGAGCTTTGAAGCCAACGGTCCAGCGAGCGAAGGCGTTCTCCGCCAAGTCATTCAAGGAGGTGCTTGCGTGATCAAGCACGACCTGCTCTTGGCGATTTCGCTTTGCTCGCTCTTCTGGAATTTCGCCTTTTCCGCCCTGCTCGTTGCCATGGTGCCGCTCATCACCGATTTCCATCGGATCGAACCGGGCGCCTTCGGCTTTGCAATGTCTGCCTTCGGATTGGCTGCCGTAGCTGGATCTTGGACCGCGGCACGGTTTGCCAACCGTATCCCACCTAATCTCATTCTGCTGTTTGGTCCAGGCAGCTCAGCGCTGGCAATTCTTGCACTTTTTCTGATGCCATCAGGCGGGTCTGCCCTGTTCATCTATGTAATTTTCTTTTTTTTGGGCTTTGGCCCTTCGATGTGGCTAATCGTCCAAAATTCGGTGCGCCAGCTCGTCAGTCCAGGGCATATGTTGGGCCGTGTCAACGCGGTGATCCAGACAGCAATCTATGGCGTCCGGCCTGTAGGCGCGTTGCTCGGTGGCGCCTTTGTCGAAGCGACATCGCCTAAGGGCGGTTTAATTCTGATCATTGGGATTTACTTCCTGTCTTTTGCAGCAGCGGCCTTCAGCCGTCTTCGCGCCATCAGACGTTATTCGGATCTAAAAATTGCGGCGATGGGCTGAATCCACAATGCAGCCCAGGGTTCTAACAAACTTCTTCAGCATCTTTGTTTCGAAACTTCAAGGTGAGCAGTCATGAGAAAACAACGTCTCAAACAGAAGACCATCGGCATTCTCGGTGGCGCTAGTGATGTTGCGACGGCGCAATACTACAAACTACTAAATAAGGCAGCGAATGAACGTCTTGGTGGATGGGATATAGCCGAGACGCTGATCGCCGGGATGAACTTCGGCAACATCGAAGCCTTCCTGCGTCAAGGTGACTGGAAAGCACTCGAGGCCTACATGGAACGAAAAGTAGCTGGGCTAATTGCTGCCGGCGCCGATCTCACAATATGTGTCTCCAACACCCTGCACCGCCCACTTGCGCAAATTATGGCACGCCGACCGAACTGGCGTTTCCTCCATATTGCTGATCCCACGGGCGAAGCGATCCAGCAAGGAGGTTTGAAGCGTGTCGCGCTCTTCGGCACGAAACCAACGATGGCTGAGGCCTACATGCGCAACTACTTCGAAACGAATTTCGATATCCAAATTATTGTCCCCGATGACGACGAACAAAATGATATTGACCGAATTATCTTTGACGAATTGGTGAAGGACCGGATCGAGCCAGCTTCCAAAGCTCGTTACCTCTCCATTGCTGACCGGATGGCAAGAGAGGAGGGTGCGGAGGGTCTGATTCTCGGCTGCACCGAGATCTTCTTGCTGATCAGTCAGGCTGACAGGGTGGATCTTCCGATGTTCAATACGACTGCGCTACATTGCGACACAGCGACCCGATTTGCTTTGGATGGGATTTGATCCCAAATGCAGCATGTTGTTTCCGCTTACCGCTCTTTCCTTCCGCCGAACCGTTCGTTCCTTGTGGCAATGATGGG
>JBPCVQ010000094.1:0-3321 GCA_051010395.1 Geminicoccaceae bacterium
ATCATCGTCGTGGCTCTTGCGACATTTTTCTTCGCGGACAGCATTTTGACGCCGCTTATCCTTCTTCTTTGGAAGAAGGGCTGGCTTCTCCTGCTCAAGATCCAGGCACTCTTCACCAAGAAGAATCTGCTGCAGGCTTTAGTGCAATCGCTGCTGCTGACCGTGAAGGCGCTCTTCCGCCTGATCAACAAAGCTGTCACCGCGTGGCTCCTGCCGCTCCTGATGACCAGACGGCAGCGTTACTGGCTGCACCACGCCCTCATCGACATGCGCCGCTGGACACGCATGCGCGGTCTCCGAGCCTGGGTCCGCTGGCGGCGGCAGACGTTCTGGATCAAGGTGGCCATGCTGGTGCCGGCGGTGATTGGCATGGCAGCACTGTTCGTCATCAGCGGCTTCCTGATCGCCGCCGTCTTCGGCATCACCTTCGTCCTCCCCTGGCTCGGCGGCCTGCCGATCGTGGCGATCCTGTTTCTCAGACGCCAGCTGGCGCGCGTCGCGCTCTTCATTTTCGAGCGCATGGGCCTGGATCTCGTGGTCAACAGGACGGTCGATCGGGTGATCGATATCGTCTGGTGGCGAACGCCCGAACCGATGCAGCGCCGTTTCGATGCCTGGTGGCGATGGTTCAAGATGCGTCTTCGCCGTTGGGTCATTGGCCCGAGGCGGAGCGTGGTGAAGCGCATGGCCGAGATCCGGCGCGGCAGGGCGGCAGCGCCAATTTCGGAAGCGGAAAGTAAGCTCGTGCATCGATCCAAACAGACCGATCAGGTCTGATTGGAAAAATTGATGCAAAACCAACAACCTAGTGCGCCGCCAACTGAATCTTCTGAATGTGCCGGTGCACTAGAGCCTCCGGCCTGATCCGCAAGAGCCCGTCCAAAGATGGTTGGCAAGCGTCAAACCATGCGCAATGCCGCGACCTCGCAGAGCCTGGCCTCGGTCTCGCCCAAAAGCCAGCCGTCGACGCTAATGATCCGGCCTTCGGAAAAATCCCTCGTCGTTTCGGCATCGATGCAGCGGCGCATGGCGGCAGGCGTCATGCGCTGAAATTCGGCATTCGAAAGGTCGAGATGGCGAAGAAATCCTTGAAAAACATCGGACATGCAGACTCCGGAAGCAGTAGTGCTCTCCACCTGTTTTCGCCGATAGACGCCGCCGATCACCTGAAGGCTCTCGCGTTGTGGAAAGGCCCGAAGAAGATGGTCAACGAGAGCGGACGCCTCATCTGCAGCGCCGACATCGAGCCCATCCATCGCTGCCTGGATGGATTTCGCGCGCCAGCCCAACCCCATGGCCAGAGCGGTCGCCATACCGATGAACGCGCGTCTTTTCACCCAGGCCTCCCTTCAGCGGCCAGCAATGCTTGGCCCCGATGCCCCAATCCGTGATCACGCCTTTCTCTATCAGCCCAAGATTAAAATCCGGCTAAGACACCCGATGAAGAAACGGCCTTGCACCCGATCAAAGGGCCGAAGATGATGACCGAACCAAGCGGATAAAAGAGCTTCGATATCGGAGACCGCCATGGACATCGAGCCTCGCTACTGGGCCTTGATCGCCGGCTTTCTCCTCGGTCTGATCGCCGGCTTTGCGGCGAGGGCTGCGGCGTTTTGCACGTTGGGCGCCATTGCGGATGCAGTGGTCGGGCAACGCCATCGGAGACTTCGCGCTTGGGCGCTCGCGCTCGCCGTGGCCCTGCTCGGGAGCCAGGCGCTCCATCAGCTTGGCGTGGTCGACCTCGGCCGGTCGATCTATCTGGCCCAGCCTTTCAACGCAGTCATGGCAGTCGCCGGCGGCGGGCTGTTCGGGGTCGGCATGGCGCTGGTCGGCACCTGTGGCTTCGGCACGCTGATCCGCCTGGGCGGCGGTGATCTTCGAGCACTGATCGACATGGCGTGTCTCGGCTTGTTTGCGTACATCACGCTTTCGGGACCGCTCGCCTATCTTCGGATCTATGCCGCAGAGGCCACCGACCTCACCCTCCCGGGTCTTTCATCCCCAGGCCTTGTCGCACTCGCCAGCCACATCACTGCTGAACCGGCCGACGGACTGCGCCCCGTGCTTGCCGCTCTGATCGGAGCCGCTCTTCTTGTTTACAGCCTGAAGGACCGGGACCTCCGACACGAGCCCAGGGAGTTGGCCGCCGCACTTGCGATCGGGGCGGTGATCCCGCTCGGCTGGCTGGCTACCGGGGTCATCGGCCAGGACCCGTTCGAGCCCGAACCGCTCGCCTCCCTCACCTTCGTCCGGCCGATCGGCGACGGATTTCTCTACATGATGCTGATGAGCGGCATGCGCTTGAGCTTCGGCGCAGCCACGGTGGCGGGCGTACTCGCCGGCGCCCTCGCCGCCGCCCTTCTTAGGGCCGAATGGCGCCTCGAGGGCTTCGACGGCGAACGCGAGATGACCCGCCATCTGATTGGGGCGGCCTTCATGGGCGTTGGCGGTGTGCTCGCGCTTGGCTGCACCATCGGCCAGGGCATGAGCGCGATGTCGACGCTCGCTCTATCGGCCCCGCTCGCCTTGCTGGCGATCTTTCTCGGTGCCGCCTTCGGCCTTCGGTTCCTGGAAGAGGGCAGCATCAAGGGCGCTTTTCTCGTGCTCATCGGACGGGCATCTTCCTGATCCCGGGCCGGCATATCCGACATCCGGGGTCGCCAATGACGGCAGGAATCCCCATTTCATGCCTCAAGGCGACCAGTGTTGCTTCGGAGCAACCAGCCGATCGGTGGCCTGGGGAGTGATGGACATGATCGGGACGCTTCTAAGACGGCTCTCGCCGATGCTGGTGGCCATTGGCCTCATCACCACCGTGTCAGCGCCTGCCGATGCGGCGGAGCTCTTGATGTTCGAAAGCGATGATTGCGTCTGGTGCGAGACCTGGAACGAGGAAATCGGACCGATCTATCCGAAAACCACCGAGGGCAGGCGCGCTCCGCTTCGTCGCGTCGACATCCACGGCACCCGGCCGGATGATCTGCGCGACATCCAGGGCGTACGCTTCACGCCAACCTTCGTTCTCACCGATGACCACGGCCGCGAGGTCGGGCGGATCAATGGCTATCCGGGCGAAGACTTTTTCTGGGGGCTTCTCTCGGAACTGATCGCCAAACTCCCGAACGAAGCCGAGAATGATCCGCTCACCAGCATCTGACATCGCCGCTGCCGTGAACCACATGTTCACCACCAAAAGATCCCCAAGCGGTATGACTACATCATTTGAATCCCGCCGCTATCGTCAAGAATTAACGGTATGCCGCCAAGTTTGTTCGTACAGAAGCAGAACTCTTATGCTGAAGACACACCTCTAGATCATCC
>JBPCVQ010000095.1:0-5021 GCA_051010395.1 Geminicoccaceae bacterium
GGCAGGTCGGCCCTTGTTGTCATCGACATTCTGGCTGGCACTTTTCGCGATCATAGCGACGTCAGGGCGATCGATCACATGCCCGACTATAAAGAAAGAATGCTCATGGCGCGCACAGCGATCGACAAAGCGCGCGAGACCAACATTCCTGTCGTCTTCATCCAAGAAGTTCATCGGCCGGATCTCATCGATTTCGGGCGCGAATTAGATGGCGACGAAGATGTGCATTGCCTGGAGGACAATCCGAACACCGAGATCGCGAAGGAGATGGGCTTTCTACCGAATGACTATCTGATCAAGAAGCGTCGATATTCGGCCTTTTTCGGAACCGACTTCGAAATACTTCTCCGCGGCTTGAAAGTGGACACGCTCCTTCTTTGCGGCGGGCTAACTGATGTATGTGTGCATTACACTTTTGTTGATGGGCATCAGTCGGACTATTTCTGTCGCGTGATCGAAGATTGCGTCGCCGGATCAAGCCTCGCCGCACATGAGGCGGCCTTGCGGGCGGTGGAGTACCTGCAAACTGGTGCGAGGCGATCTTTGTCAGAAGTCCTATCTGCCATGGAGGCAATCCAGCCATCGAAGGCCTAGGAGCCAATCTAGTTGGCCCTGTTGACCGATGCTCAAAGGTCGGGTCGGGCATATGTTCGCTTTAGCGGCGGCCTAACGTTGGTCCGCTGAGCGATCCAGGACCGGGCATTAGACAACACAAACGTCGACGTTATAGTGCACATGGCAGTCGCCTGCTTGGTCATGCCAATCAACAAGCAGATATTGGGAGGCCGATTGATATGGCTGATGACGCTCATAGTAGAGGTGTGAAAGGCAATTTGAGCCAAGGAAGCACATGGCTTCGCCTTGTCTATATGCTCGTACTTGCCGTCGCCTGGGTGGTGACGGAAGTGATCTTTATCGCGGTCATTGTCTTGCAGTTTCTGGCAAAGCTGTTCACCGGCCATCCCCTCAAACACCTCACCGCGTTCGGAGGCAGCTTGGCTGACTATATGGCGCAGATCGTGCGGTTTGAGACCTTTGTGACCGAAGACCTGGCCTTTCCATTCGTGGCCTGGCCCTCACCTGCAAACGAAAAACCAGCAACCGTATCTCCACCACAACTGCAAGAGCAAAGTACGGAGACCGGCGATGCAAAGCCTCAAACAGACTCGGACACAGAAGGGAAACCCAAAAAGAAACCGCGAACGCGCCGCACACGAAAAACTGAGACTCCCAAATAGGGCCATGCGGCCTTCCGCATCTCGCCCGAACCGTCGGCAATGGGTCAGGAATCGCCTCCGCGCGTTCGTTAGGGTAGGTCAGCTTCGCCCAGCAACACCAGACACTACAGGCGAGATTGGCCCGGAATGCGTGCTAACCGCCGGTTTTCTTCCGCTAACCGAGCCTGTGTCTCGTTCACAAGTCGTGCCATTTTCTGCCACTAACAAATTCCATAGAATGCGCCGGGCATAATGGCTCGCCTCTATTTCCGGAGGCACCACGCCCAATATGTTGAATGTTGCCGCGTCGCGCGCAAAATATGGCCTCATTGTCGTCGGCAATCACGATGCCTGGCGGCAGTCCGGTTGTTTTCAGACCGCCGCCGATCCAACATTGCTGCCCGTGATCGACAGGTCCCTGAGAGTGCGTGTCGATGAAAATTGCAGCCGTGCCGCCATCGCGAAATAGTCATGGGGAGACTCAGATGAGCGAACCTCAAATGGATCTCTTTGCCAAGAGAGCCAGCCAGCCTGCAGCGAGCGATCTTCATCCGCTGCCCGCAGCACCTTCTCCAGGCAGCATGAGTAATTCTGACATCATCGATCGCTTGCCCAGGGCAGGACTGAAAGAAGCGCCTGGGCTTGCTGTGGAGGCAGGGCGACGACGACTCGAAAGTGCCATCCCTGCCTTGGAGGCGCTCTGTCGGCGGTTCTCTGGATTCGGCAAGCAACGGGCTGTGCCGGAACAGGAAGCCGCCTTCCATGCGCTCGGCATGATCGGCGGCCGGGACGCCAAGCAAGCCATGACGCGCCTGATCGTCAATTGCGTGGTTGAGGGACCGTCATTGCTAACGGCGATCAAGGCCGCGTCGCAAGCTGGGGCGAGGCTGCCGAGCAACATGGTCTTGACCTTCCTGTCGCACCGGGATGAGAGGATAAGGACGGCGGCATGTGCCTTTGCAACTTCGGATTTCAAGATCATCCAGTGCCTTCTCGAATGCCGACATGACGAGAATGGAGATGTGCGTAGCGCGGCCATGTTGGCCCTTGGCCGCTCGGGCCGGGACGAAGCGAGGCCATGGCTGATGTCCCAGTTGAGAGATAGACCCACCGCAGAAGTGATCGATGCCGTAGCTTCCGTCGCAGATGAAGACTGCATCATTCTGCTTGGACGAATCGCGCGCACAAAACCGGATCTCTGCGCCGATGCGTTGGAAGCTCTCGCCATCAACGATCATCCCACCGCCTCGATGTTGCTTGCGCAACTTCAAGGACCAACGCGAAAAACGGCTGCCCGCGCCACTTCACTATAGCCGATCTCCATCTCACGCTAGCGACTGCTATCTCCTACAGCTGTTTCCAAAGCCAATCGGCGATTTGGCACAGCATCGTCTTTCCGCGCTGGCCGCAAGCTATCTGCATTAATCACCGGTTCAAAGTTTAGGCCTGCGAGACCTCTATGTGACCAAGACGGAGCCGCAGACTGCCTCCAGCAATTCCGCGCGTCGGATGATACCCAAAAGCCTGCTTTGATCGCTAGGCGGCAAGGGCGGCTTTCCCTGGCAGCGGGGGGCGGCGCTTCCTTCTAGCCCCACCGCGGCAAGCCGCAACCCGCTTCGCGGGTCCTCCAGTCGTTCCTCCTTCCGGCCCTTCGGGTGCGGCCCGCCTGTTCCGGTGGGGCTCTTCGGTCGCACTCACCGCCCCCCACTGCCGGGGAAAGCGTGGCGGGGAAGAGATCGAGCTGGAGGGAGTCGCCATGGCCAGAAAGTCGAACCGTTCGAACCTGTACGAAGAGGTTACCGCCAAGATCATTGATGATCTTGAAGATGGCCGCGTGCCTTGGGTTCAGCCCTGGGGCACCGATCACGTTAACGCCGCGCTTGGCTTGCCGCGAAACGCAACGACGCACCGCCCGTATTCCGGGATCAACATTCTGATCCTTTGGGGTGCCGTGATCGAGGGGGAATACAGCTGTCAGCACTGGTTGACCCTCAAGCAGGGCAACAAGCTCAAAGCCAAGGTGCGCAAGGGCGAGCGCGGCACAACGGTTTGCTACGCCGACAAGTTCATTCCCAAGGACGAAAAGGAACGCGCAGCAGCGGACGGCGACGAGGCCCAAGCGCGACCGTTCTTGAAGCGCTTCACGGTCTTCAACGTCGATCAGTTCGAAGGCTTGCCCGAAAGCGCCTATCAGACAGCGCCGCCCTTGCCGGAACGCGAGATCGTACCGGCTGCGGAAGCGCTGATCGAGGCGACCGGCGCGGACTTTCGGATTGGCGGTAATCGCGCCTTCTATCAATTGGCGGGCGATTTTGTGCAGGTCCCGCCGCCAACCGCCTTTCCCGACCAGACCAACTTCTACGGCGTTAGTTTCCATGAGCTAGGCCACTGGAGTCGTCACCCGTCCCGACTCGATCGCGATTTTGGCCGCAAGACCTGGGGTGATGCCGGTTACGCACGCGAAGAATTGGTCTCTGAAATGTGCGCCGCCTTCGTTTGCGCCGAACTCGGCATCAAGCCCACGGTGCGTCATGCTGATTACCTTGGCCATTGGATCGACGTCCTGAGAGAGGACAATCGCGCCATCTTCCAGGCCGCGAGCCACGCCTCGAAAGCCGCCGACTACCTCCTGCAATTCCGCGCGTCGGATGACAGCCAGGAGGACGCGGCATGACCCGGCAAGCCTCCGATCTCTTCGGCGCGACGCCGCAAGCGCTTCCTGAAAGCACGAAGAACCAGCTTCAGGCCTTGGCCATGGTCGGCGCGCCCAAGGACCTCATTGTCGCCATGGTCGACTTTGCCGGCATCAAGCTTTGTGCCGACCATCGGCGCTTTCTGACCGGTCCTGTCGTGCAGCATCGAAACGGCTGGCAGGACACGACGCCGCCCTGGCTCTATGACGCCATTCCGGCCGAGCGGCTTGCCATCGTCCTGGATGATCATGCCCATGGTCGCGAAGGCTCGAAGGTCGGACCCGCGGAACTCGCCGCCGTCCTTTACCCGGCCAGCATGGAAGCGCCCATGCACCATTGGTCGGCGGAAATCTACCTTTGGGCATGCGGCCACGCCCAGGCGGCAAAGAAAGGGGTGCCCGCCGACGAGATTCGCAAGGTCGTCGACTTCGTTCAAGACGGCGAAGTCATAGACCCCGCCGGCAGCCTTCACCACGACTACAGGCATGTCGCCAACGACATTCGCCGCCGCGTGATCCGCCACCAGAAAGAGCGTGAACGCCAAACACGCCGGCAAGAACGCCAATCCCCGAAAAATCAGCCATCGCCTGACGTCATCGACGATCAGCTCGACCTCTTTTGACCGATCCAACCGGAGGAAAAGACATGGACGACGAACTTGAACGGGACGTGCTTGACGCGATCGACACGCACCGCCCCGAGACCTTCCCAGGCGGCTCCTATCCAACGCCAACCGTCGACCAGCCGAGTGATGACGAGATCGGCGCCATGCTGGTCGATGCGATCGATACGGAAGCGACCGACGGTTGCCAAGTCGAGCCGGACGGCCTTTGCCCCCACGGCCATCCGTCCTGGCTGATCGTCCTGAAGCTCATCTAGCCCAACCCCGCAGACCGACCCAAACGAGGAAAAGAACCATGCAATACGCCGAAATCCCGCTCGCTCAACTCGACATTTCCGCGCTCAACATGCGCGATGACAGCAAGCCGCCCTACATCGACGACATTCTGCCGAACATTCGCGAGAAAGGCATTCAGCAGACGCTGATGGTGCGAAGGACCGAAGCGGGCGACCGTTTCGAGATCGTCGCCGGACGCCGTCGATACTATGC
>JBPCVQ010000096.1:0-5040 GCA_051010395.1 Geminicoccaceae bacterium
CCTTGACGTGTCCAGCCAAAAAGCAGCGGATAGCGGCTCTCCGGTGCAGTTTCCATCAGAGTCACGAATGCTTGGTCTTCGGCTAAAAACTCGGGTGTCAATGGCGGGTCAATCTCGCACATGTGCGGACCGACCAGGAGGGTTTTAGCTTTCATCGCTGTCCCTCGGATACCAGTGCTCCAGCAGCTGGGAGCACATGTGGATTTGGCTTGCGAAAAGCTCCAATTCACCTTGGCCATATGCCACAAGAGCAATTCGAAGCATGTGTTGGACATCGCGAGCTGTTTGCAGTTTCAGGTCGTCATTCATCGAACGCACTCCCCGCGATCAGGAGGACTAGAAGGATCGGGCCTAGAAGCAGGAGGGTCAGGCCGCTCAGGGCGGCTAGTAGCAGGCTCAGATGGGGCAGACACGCCTTCGCCGCGGTCGGCATCGCTGGAGTCAGGTTGCTCAAGGCGGAGATGGCATTCGGGCGGCGTCGCTGATCCGTAGCGTTCGCAGTATGTGACTCCATAGGCCGCCTCCGCATGCCGGACGCTCGGGAGGGCGAGTAGGAAAAGCGCTAGGATGGTCATTGGTCGGTTCATTGTACGCTCCAAGGGTTTTTAGTTGGTCAGGGTCCAAATGGCTTGGTGTGCCTCATAGGAGGGGTTTGGCCAGTAGGGGTCGGTGATCGCTGCCGCGGCTAGGACCAACGCGGTGAGGGTGGTGGCGGCGAAGATGGCGCGGGTCATTCGCAGTGATTCCGCCAGCATTCTTCACATACGTTGTCCACCGGGTTGAGCTTGCCGCAGTCATCGCAATGATTTCGCTTCTTGATCACGGCTCGCAGGCGGCGGATCTCGGCGATGAGCTCGCCTATCTTCGCATGGCACTCCTTTTCTGAGGGAGCTGGGCCACCACGGCGCCAATCCTCGCTGAATTGTTCCATGGCATACAACTGTTCCTCGCTGATCTCGCTCATTTCGAAAAAACCTGATTGGCTTGCTGAGTCGTTACGCTCCATAGGTGCAAGCACTCTTTCAGCTCATCGTCTGTTAACGCGCGTCTTGAGCCGTCAGAGACCATGAAGCGGATTAGACCGGCGAGGGTGATGGTGAGGCAAGCAAGAGCATCGGCTGGGCCTTGCTCTTTGCAGATTTTGGTAACCTCTACTGACAATCGATCGCTGATCCCGCTCATGCCGCCTTCTCCTGAATCGACAGGATCTTGTCATCGACCGCGTTTTGCCAGACCTCGATCAAGGACGGAGGCAATGTGCTTATGAAGCCATGGTTTGCCTGTTCCAGGGACCGGACGCCGGGAATGGCATCAAGATTGGCGAGCCGATCACACAACGCCTTGTAGGCATCGTCCGCAGTCCTGAATGTCGGCTTCGGGCCCTTACGCACCATGTCGATCTGAATCGCAACCGGGCCGAGGTCGAAGCCCTCTTGCTCGTGGACCAGACCGTGCTTCGCCTGTGGCTGCTCAAAAGAGGATTCGGTCACCTCGCCCGTGTCCGTGTCCACGATGTCGTCGCCGGCCTCCTGGGGGCTGTTCTGTGGCTCTGGCGTGATGTCGAAATCATCATCCCGTCTGAATGGGAGTTCCCCACCATCATCAACCTTGGCCTGAAGCTTGTCGGCTAGATCATCCATGGACCGGATCGGAGTACGCTTCGCCTCGCTATGCCCGCCGATGTCCCTTGCGTTGTCCGGGCCGATGTTGCCTGCCATAGCCTGGATCTCGTCCGCGGAGAGTACGCCCATGATCAGCTCGGGTGCATGGCGCCTGGCCCACTTCCTGGCGGCATAGTAGCAGAGCTGTTGATCCGGGAGTTCCTTCCATTTGGCGCCGCTCTGCGACAGGGCTTTGCCCTCTTTCCATGTCGCCTCGATCGTGCGTTCCTCATCCTCGCCCTTGAAGGTGCCGCGGACGACCACAGAGCAATCCTCGCCTGCGCCGGTCACGTCGTATTTGAGCCGTTGCTTGAGGTCCGCCCGGCTGTTGACCACCGCGGCGATCGCCTTGCCCTCGTAGCCGAGCTTGCCGCCGACCACGAAGCTGCATTGTGCCAGGGCAAACGGGTCCATCTGCCAGCGCCGGGCCTGCTGGACGACCAGCATGCAGTCGGCCTCGCGATTTTGCTGCTCGTTGCTCTGCAGGTGCTTCGGCACCAGGCTGGCCATCGCCATCATCTTAGCGACCTTGCACATCTGCTCGAACTTGGCCGTGTCGAACAACGCAACTGCGTCATCCTGCACGATCAGCTTGCCGTTTTCGCTCATTAGACTTTCCAATTCCAATAGGTGGACTCTTTGCACTCGTGCGCCTTGCGGGTGCGCTGAGAGCGTTTGATCTCGCTGCCGTCGTCGAGCTCCATCACGGCGGCGTCGCTGGCGTTGGCCGCGAACCACAGCCGTTGCGCCTCGATCTGGGCGTCTGCCGCCTTTTTGTCCGCCTGAGCCTGGCGCCAGCGGTTGGCCCGGTCCATCGCCTCGCTGCCCGGGACTTGGATCGTGGTAGGCTTGACCGTGACCAGGTCTTGCAATGCAGCGTAGCTCGATGGGCTGGCGTCGGGCGGTGGGTAGACCCCATCCTTTAGCATTTCACTGAAGCGCTCGGCTTCAACCTCCAAGGCGTTGATGATGCGGTCATGGCGATCGACGCGGAACTTATGCATCTCGATCGTTTTGTGTCGCAGCACCAGAGCGCCGACGATGCCGTGATCTGCCCCAGCGCACGCGATTTGACACTGTGCCTGCAGGGACGGATAAATGGGCGGGCCGGATACCCAATCGCGATCGAAGTCGCGACCGTCAACGACCTTGGTTTCGGCGGGGATACCGGCCCTGGTACGACCATCCAGGGTGGCGCCGGCTTCCAACCATTCGTGCTCCACCCAGGTTTGGCCCTCCAACTCTTCCTCTAACTGTTCCGCGAGCATTTTCAGCGCGACCGCCTCAAGCTGCTTGCCGCGGCGGACTTCGTCTCCGGGGTCGGGCATCGCGCGCAAGCCGAGCATGTGGGCGCCAAGCTCGTAGGGGCTGCAAAGCCACTTGGGCCGCTGCTCTGCAGGCAATATCAGGCACGGCCAGCGCGACGCTGTGAGGATGAGCGAGCCGGGTGCGTGGATCTGCTCGAAGGTGATCTCAGTCGGCATTGGCTTCGATCCTCTCCTTGAGCGCCCACCAGTCAAGACGCGCCTTTCTCGCTAAGTCGGCGGCGATCTCGGAGAGTGTCACCGATCGGATGTACAGATCCTTGTCGACCCCGCTCAGGGTTGCCTCTAGAGATGGATTGTCGGCACAGAGCGATTGCGCCGGAACCATGGCCTCGCCTGCCAATTGGCAGAATTCAGCCCATTTGGAACGTTGGGTTGGGGTCATGTGTCGGTTCCTCGTTGAAGCATCTTGGCCTCTATCTGCCCTGCCATGGCTGCGGCCGAGTTGCAGAGCGCCTGAAGAAGCGTGATTTCCCTCTGCGTGAGGTCGGTCCCATCCTGGATCGGCTCCAGAAAGCCGTTGCCTGTAGTCCTGACGTGTTGAGCTAGCTCGCGGCGGGTCATCCCTTCTCTCCCTCAAGAATGGCCGCCCGATCATTCCTGATGTTCTGTAGGATGGCGTCCAGCGCTAACTCGTAGTCTCGGACGCCCGTCGTGCCGAGCAGCTTGGCGATCGATGCCGCGCCGATCAGGGCGCCGCGGAGCTCGAGCAGGATGTCGGCGCGCTCCAGGCTTGCGGAGTCGTTGGCTGGTGGCGCGATCGGCCTGCTATAGCTTGGCTCGGTGTTGCCGCGGTGGTGTGGCGGCTGGTGCGGGTCGTGGATGTAAGACGGGCCGCCGTTCATTTCTCATCCTCCAGCGTGCCTGGCACCAGCCAGACGGATTCTGTTTCGTAGGTTGCGCGACACAGAATCATCGGGTCATGGTTGAAAATGCCGTATTCGGCAAACTCAACTGGATTGAAAATCCCGAAGTACCAAACGAACATCACCCTCTCCATCTGACTGCTCAGAGGTGCCCGCCCGCAGACGGGCACTTGCTGAACGTTCAGCTGGGGCTTTAGTCCCGGTTACATCGCTCGATCCTCGTTAGGGGAACTTCGCATCATTCATTCCTTCTTACTCTCATTCACATTCGGGTAACGCCTAGGCTATTCGCATGGTCATCTCCGTTTGTGATGTTCCGATCCTGGCACAGGAAGAATCTTGTTGTCAACACCAATTTTGGAACATATGATGATTTTATGACCAGCATAGATCGAGAGACCGAAAAGCTGCGGCTTTGGCTCGAAGGCCAGAGCATCGCAGACATCAGCCGGCGTACCGGCATAGGCCGCACGACGCTCTATCGCTTCATGAAGGTCGATGGGTACAAGCCGACACTGACCGTTTTGTCGCGCTTGGCCTCATTGCGAGAAAAGAAGCGAGACCTAACAGTTCTGTCGCGTTTGGCGTCGGCACAGGAGAGGGAGAAGGATCAAGACAATGGGGACAAGGCGGCATGATCGAGGGAGCAGTGCAGAACGGATTAACGGAAGCCGAGCAAGAGGGGATCAAAGAGATCTTGATCAAAATCAACATTGTCCTGGCAGAAGTTTATGATCTGCCGAAACATAGGTCCCTTTCTCTCGCGATCACGAAGCTGCAAGAAAGCCAGCACTGGCTGCGAGACAGATTGGTGACGCCATCATGAAGAAAGAAAGAACGCCGGCAATATGGGGTGGGAGCCCTGCCGGCGTCATTGGAGCATTCACAAGATTGACGAAAGGTTTGTGTGGTTATGTTATCAGTTAACATTAGCCGATCCGACAAATTCCTTCAATCGTCTTGCGCGTAGGCATGTCATGGCCGCGCCACTCCGCATTGTCGTTGAGGGAGTCCCGGTAGCCAAGGGCAGGCCGAAGTTCACGACCGTCAACGGCTACGGGCGAAGCTACACCCCCAAGAAAACCCAGAACTACGAGAACTGGGTGCGCATGTGCGGCGTGCAGTCCATGAGCATGGCCGGCCGATCGACCATGGATGATGCGCTCGATATCACCATTATCGCGCACG
>JBPCVQ010000097.1:0-20802 GCA_051010395.1 Geminicoccaceae bacterium
GGCATCGGCTATTATCAGCTGACCGCCAGGCGGGGTCGCCGCTGCAGCACAGCACGCGGCTACCTTGCCGCGGCGCGGGGCCGCGCGAACCTTACCGTCGTGACCCATGCCGAAGCCAACGGGCTTAGCTTCGAAGGGCATCGCTGCACCGGCGTCCATTTTCAGAGCCCCGACAACACCGGACGTCACGTGCTGGCAGGACGGAGCGTCATCCTGTCTGCCGGCGCCATCAAGTCGCCGCAGCTCCTCCTCCTATCCGGTATCGGTCCGGCGGCGGACCTCCGGGCACTTGGAATCGAGCCAAGGGTCGACCTTCAGGGTGTCGGTCAGGGCCTCCAGGATCACCTCCAGGTGAAGCTCATTTACAAAGTCGAGAACGTCACCACCTTGAACGAGGTCTTCAACAGCTGGCCGCGGCGTATGATCGAAGCGTTCAGATATGCGTTTCGCGGCGAAGGCGCTCTCGCCTCCGGCCCTTCCCTATGCGGCGGTTTCGCTAAAAGCGATCCAGCGCTCGACCTCCCGGACCTGCAATTCCATTTCAACCCCTTGAGCGGCGATCGTCCGGGCCATCTCCACGATTTTCCGGCCTGCACCCCGATCGTCTCCCAGCTCCGCCCCGAGAGCCGAGGCCGGCTCTGGCTGAAATCGGCTGATCCACGCAATCAGCCGGCGATGATGGCAAACTACCTTGCGGAAGAAGGCGATCAACGCGTAGTCATCGCCGGCATGCGTCTGACCCAGGCGATCATGGCCAGCCCCGCCATGCAGCGTCTCAATGCCGAAGCCCTTCTCCCGGAACCCGGCACCAACAGCGACGAGGCGCTGCTTGCCGCCGCCCGGGACGTCGGCATCACGCAATATCACCCGATCTCGACCTGCCGCATGGGCACCGATCCGATGGCTGTGGTCGACCCGGCGCTGAAGGTTCGGGGCGTCGATAATCTCCATGTCGCCGATGCCTCGATCATGCCCACCATGATCTCCGGCAACACCAACGCCACCTCCATCATGATCGGCGAGAAAGCTTCCGATCTACTTCTCGGATGCCAGAAAGCAGATGCTTGAAGAAAAAACGTCACGCAGCCGCATAAGCCAGTGCATGCTTAACCAACCTTTAAAGTGGCCCTTCATGCTTAATTTCTTCTTAACACACTAAAAGCGAAAGGAAAAACCAGGAATCAAAAATTAACATCGCGTTAACACATGGCGGGCGCCAGTTCCATAAGATGCCTGACAAATGCCGGTCATTGCCGTGCAGCCCACCCCCAAGATCAGGTGTCCGCCCATGCCTCTCACCACCGCCGCTACCTCGCACCTCCAGGGCCTCAGCCAGGCTCTCCGCCGTTCCACAGCCATTCTGCCATCGGACGAAAAGGGCGGTGTCTCCACGATCGTCGGCCTGTCGATCATTCCTGTGATCCTGGCACTCGGTCTTGCCGTCGACGGCGGCGTGGCCTACGGCGCGCACAGCAAGCTGCAAGGCGCCCTCGATGCCGCAGCGCTTGCCAGCGCCCGCGCCGCATCCATTGAAGGGGCTGATGTCGAGGCCGATGCCCAGATGTTCTTCGAGGCCAATTTCCCGCGTGACTTTCTCGGCAGCCGGGTTACCGATTTCGACGCCAATTTCAATGAGGAGACCGGCGAGCTTACGGTCGACGCCGAGCTCGACATCCCCACTTCCTTCATGCGGGTCGCCGGTTTTTCGACCATGTCGGTCGCAGCAACCGCCACCGCGCAGCAGCAGCTGAACGGCATCGAACTCGCGATGGTCCTGGATGTCACAGGCTCGATGAATAGGCCTGATCCAGCCGGCGGCACCAAGCTCGAAGCCCTAAAAGACGCTTCAGAGACACTTTTGAACGTCATCTACGGCGAAAAGGAGACGGTGAAGGACGTGTCGATCTCGGTCGTGCCCTACAACACCCAGGTCAATCTCGGAGACGATCGCACCAGTTTTCTGGCCGGCTTCAATGAAGACGACTTCGGCGACGACGGCTGGAAAGGCTGCGTCGAAGCGCGCGCCGAGCCTTTTGATCAGGACGATACGCCCCCTTCCCAAGAGCCCTTCACCGCATTTCTCTGGCCCATCGGAGAGGGCACGGGTTTCAACCCGAGCCAGGATCCGAATGCCTTTTGCCCGGACAGTGAGGTTCTGCCGCTGACCGCCGAGAAATCAGTGATCTCCGATCATATCGATGATCTGGAAGCCGAAGGTTTCACCATGACAAATGTCGGTTTCACCTGGGGCTGGCGCACGATCTCGCCGGAATGGCGCACAGCTTGGAACATTTCTCGCGTGGAAGCCGAAGGCGATGACGACCTTCCGGCGTTCGGTGCTGGCCGAAGCAGCGAGGATGCGCCGGTTGCCTATGATCACCCGACCGTCTCGAAGGCGATCATCTTCATGACCGACGGCAGGGCCGATTGGGCACCTGGCTACTACACCTCCTACGGCTTTCTCAATGAAGGACGCCTCGACACCACGAGCGAGCCGATCGCAGAAAGCGAAGTCAACGACCGCCTCTTGGAAAGCTGCGAACTCGCGAAGATCGAAGGCATCGAGATCTATACGGTGATGTTCGCGCTCAATGATGCGACGATCGAGCGGGACTATCGCGCCTGCGCCAGCTCGGAGGAGCATTTCTTCGATGCCCCCGACGGCGAAGCCCTCGACGCTGCATTCCGGGACATCGCCGGCCAGCTCACCTCTCTGCGCCTCACCCAGTAGGCAGGGCCTCCCCCCAAAACAAGAAATCGGCGCCTCGGTCGGACCGGGCGCCGTTCTCTCGTCAAAGACCTCAGGCGAGCTACGAAATCAAAGCTGGCGCTTGACCTGATCGCGCATGCGGGCGAGAAGGCCGTCGAAACCGCGACGTTCGATCACGGAGGCGAACTCGGCGCGCTGGGTGACCACCATGCTCACCCCCTCGACCACCACATCGATCGCCTGCAGACTGCCATCGTCACGACCGCGCAGCCGCCAATCCAGGCGATAGGGCGGAAAGCCCCGCCAGAACAGATCGGTGGACACCAGGACATCGCTCTTGCCGACGACCTCGCCCTTGATAATCTCGAAATTCTGAAGCGGGATCTCAGCACTGGAAGAACGGATCTTCGAAGCGAGGTTGTCGAGCGCATAGGGTCGGAACAGGTCGAGATAGGCCGTACGCTGCTCGTCCGAGGCGCTCCGCCAATTTTTTGCGAGAATGAGGCGGCCGGTGATGTCGAGGTTGATCGCTTCCTTGAGGAGACCGGTCAGCTTCTGCAGCTGCGCTTCATCCTCTTGTCCGTCAGGCCCGAGAACTGCAAGAAATTCCTGCCCGACCTCCTCGATCATCGCCCGCGCAGCCGTGACATCGGGCTCCGCTTGCGCATTCTGGGCACCGGCACAAAACACCAGCGCGCCAAGAAACATCACCGCCCGGCGCCGTAGCCCACCATCAGCAAATACCATAACGGGATCTCCAATATACCCGGCCCGGCATTCGGATGTGTTCGGATGCCGGACGGTCCACACTCAGTTAAGTTAGATTTGCATGAAAGTTTCCCGGAATTAGCGATCAGCGCAAGCATTGCCTTCGGTGTTCCACCTAAAAGGGTACGATCCCGGTCGGTTAGCGGCAGAAATACAACAATGACCTCAGCAGGGGGACGCCCTGCAGCGTCGACTTGGTGTTGATTCGTTGGGCTGGCGCTCGACAGGGAGGCCGCTTGAGCGTTAGGTTTCAGCGATGTGTGGCCGATTTATGCTCAAATCCTCGATCGACGAGATCGCCAAGCTGTTCGGAATAGATCAGCGCCCGAACCTGCGTCCCCGCTACAACATCGCACCTACCCAGGACACGGCGATCATCCGGCAGACGTCGGAAGGCCGGGAGCTTGCCATGTTGCGCTTCGGCCTCGTTCCCCATTGGGCTGACGATCCCAAGGTCGGCTACAAGATGATCAACGCCCGAGGCGAGACCGTCGACCGCCTGCCCTCCTTTCGCGACGCCTATAAAATGCGCCGTTGCCTGATCCCGACCGACGGCTTTTTCGAGTGGCAGACGGTGGATGCCTCCGAAAAGTCACCGAAGCAGCCGTTTTGGATCCGCCGGCCGGACGAAGAGCCCTTCGCGTTCGCCGGTATCCATGAGCGCTGGCGATCGGCGGACGGCGAACGGACCATCGAGAGCTTCGCCATCGTCACCACCAACGCCAACCGCAGGCTCACCCCGATCCACCACCGCATGCCTGTGGTCCTCGCCCCAGAGACATACAGCCCCTGGCTGGATCTGGACCGAGATCCCCGCCCCCTCATCGGCCCTTGTCCCGATGACTGGTTGGAGCCGGTCATGATCGGACAGGCCATCAACAAGCCCGCTAATGATGACGAGAGTGTGCTGAACACTGTCGATCAGCCGATCAAGCCTGCGCAGGGCAGCCTCTTCTAGGCGGTAAGACCACCTCATTTTGTTGCCACGGTCGTCGAAAAGGCGCCCTCCGCCCCCCTACCCTGCCCGCACCTCGTCCACCCGCGGCCGAAACAGCAACCAGAACGCGATCGACATGTTCAGGAGATTAAAGGCGATGCCGTTCAGGAAAGCCGCTTGGTAGGAGCCTGTGAGATCGTAGATCTCGCCGGACATCCAGCCGCCGAGCGCCATGCCGACCACGGTTGCCATCAGTACCAGACTGACGCGGGCACCCGCTTCGTTCGCCGGGAAATAGTCGCGGACGATCAGAGCATAGCTCGGAACGATTCCACCTTGTGAGAGGCCGAACAGGGCGGAGACCAGATAGAGCGATGCCAAGCCATCGAACGGCAGGTAGAAAAACAGCGCCAAGCATTGCAGCACCGAGCCGAGGATCAGCGTTTTGAGCCCGCCGATATAATCGGCGATCCAGCCCGAGATCAACCGGCTGACGATGCCGAGCGTGAGCATCAAGGAGAGCATCTCGGCACCGCGCGCCGTGCCAAAGCCGAGATCCAGGCAATAGGCGACGATATGGACCTGCGGCATGGACATCGCAATGCAGCAAGCCAGCCCCGCCACCACCAGGAGCGCCTGGAGCGCTGACGGCGAAAGGCCGCCGGCGCCGCCGGTCGGTGAACTTGGCGCCCGATCGACCAGAGCGCCATCGCTGATGGCTGCCCTCCGCCTGAGCGCGTAGCTCAGCGGCAGCATGGTCGCCACGCAAACGGCGCCGATGATCATATGCGTCTGCCGCCAGCCGGACATCTCGATCAGGTGCTCGATCACCGGTGGCCAGACGGCGCCCGCCAGATAGTTCCCGCTCGCCACCAGAGCGACCGCGATGCCACGCCTTTTTCGGAACCAGAGCGAGATGTCCGCCACCAGCGGCCCGAAGCTGACCGCGGCGCCGAGCATCCCGATCATGACCGCCTGGATCAGCACGAACTGCCAGTAGCTCGCCGCCTGCGCCGACAGCCAATAGCCAGCCCCCAGCATCAAGCCCCCCATGATCATCAGCGGCATCATGCCAAAGCGGTCGGTCATCCGTCCGATCAACGTGCCGCCGGTCGCAAGGCCGAGCATGGTCGCGAAATAGGGCAGCGACGCCCCACCCCGATCCAGCCCGAACTCCACCTCGATCGAAGGCAGCAGCACCACCGAGGACCAGATCCCCACCCCACCGATGGTCGCCAGCAGGACCGAGGCGATCAGCCGCCACCAAGCGGCGGGACCGTCGACATCGCGGGCGGGATCGGCGGGCTCGATCGAGGTTCGGGCCATGGATCAGGGCTCATTGATGGAGGGAAAAAGCGAGGACGAACACGCCCCACCATGTCTCTCTAACGCCGGACGCCGATGATGCCTAGTGGCGTGACCGCATCGGAAGATTCAGTTGGCTGGGAGTACAGGACACAAATCCCAGATCCAGTCGCCAAACTCAGCATGAATCGAAGATATGGTCACACCGCCAGTGCCCTGCCCTCATTGCGAGGGGCGGAGCGGCCACGCCATTTAAGGAAGCCATCGATTGATGAACCAAAGGCCACATCGATCCCAAATGCGGTCATCATTCGGCCGTTCCGACCTCACTGCAGACCCAAGCCATGCGTGACGATAACCCACGAGACCATAAAAACTTTCAACCGAGCCATTTGGCTTGGATGGAAACCCAATTGGCTGTGTTTATAAGGGCAATCGATGCAGGGGATCATGGGGTAAACATGCCAAATCAAATTGAAATTGCTGGTCTGAGACATGCTAGGGCGATCGGCGTGGCTATTTTCTTAGCTGCTCATCTGCCCTCCGGTTTGTCTCATGCACAGTCCTCATCCAGCGATGTAGCCGCAATGCTCGAACAGCTCCAAGACGCGGATTTTCTGACACAACCCGGTATCGTCCAAAAAATCGAAGCGCTGGGCGAGGACGCCGTCCCGGCGCTCGTCGACGCCATGAACCAGGGCGACTTGAGGCTTCGTCACCAGTCTATCGAGATTTTAGGGCGTATCGGTCTGGAAGCCAAAGCGGCCGCTCCCGATCTGATCGCCTCGCTCAAGGACGACGAAGCTCAGATCAGGCGCAACGCTGCCTGGGCGCTCGGCCGCGTCGGCGAAGAAGCCGGTGACGCCATGCCTATTCTTCTCGAGACAGCGCTCGACGAACAATGGGATGTCCGCGCCGATGCCGTCTGGGCGATGGGCAAAGTCGTCGAAGACAATGGCGAGTGGGGCATCGTCGATGCTGACCTGGTCGAAGCGGTCATTAGCCACTTGAATGATCATAACGACGTTGTCCGCTGGAGTGCCGCTTGGTCGTTAGCCCGGTTTGGACCGGGGGCCGAGGCCGCCTTGCCAGCACTCCTCGAGGCCCTGGACGATTTCGATTACGAAGTCCGGGCCAGCGCAGCGGTCGCCTTGGGCAGGGTCGCGGCATCGCATCACGAAGACATGCTGAGCGAAGGGCTTAAAAGAGCCATGAATGACGAAAACGAATTGGTTCGAAAACGGGCCGCCGCAGCCCTGGATGCGCTGAGAGCAAGGACGGTGCCCGGCTTTTAGATCAATTTGATCCGGGATGACCTCTACGGACGAATAGGGGCTGGTAGCGGGCACTGAAGCCTCGCTCTGGCCCTCCTCTTGAGTGCTGCCGACACCGTCATGTCCTCAATCGCTACTCCGCGATCCGCAAGTTGCTGAGTTCGTTGGCGATCTCGACGAAGACCTGCTGCAGATCGCTGTTGCTCGGCGAATCGAAATAGTGGTCCGGACTGGTGGCGCAGCTCTCGTAGAGGCTGCGGGTAGCGCTGTCGGTCAGCCTGAAGGTAATGGTGTAAAGGAGGATGTCTTCGCCCTTCATGCTCTCGCAGAGTTCGAGCATGCGGCTGTTGATCTCGTTCTTGGCGCCGCTGTTGCTGGTCGTGCCGAGGCGCCCTTCGCTCAACCGGCCGTAGGCAGTGTAGTCGGCGCCAGGCCAGTCGCTCCTGAAGGTATCGTCATGGGTGCCGGGATATCTATTCTTGCCCGGCAGTCCGGAATAATGATCCTCGCCGTCTTCCGTCCACTTGTCGCCAGGCCAGTCATACCATTGATTGACGCCATCGGTGAGCAGAACGACGACCTTCTCCATGCTCTGCGTTTCGTAGGCTAGCGGCAGTTCTTCGGGCGTATCTCCGCCCCATAGACCCTGCCAGTTCGGCGACAGGACGCGCCATCCCCAGGCGAGGCCGAGATTGGCCATGGTGCCGCCGCGATGCCAGGGCAGCATCTCATCGATCGCGTCCTGGACGGTGGTTTTGCTTGCAACCAGCGGCGTGATCGCCGGACCACAGCCGAGATTGGGGCCCGTTCCCTCATTCTGGGCGCTGTTCTCTTCCTGCAGATCAGCCTGGTTGCCGTCCGGATCCCAATCATTGTCGCCGTTCAGATACGCGCCCCATGTCTCGGGGGTGTACTCGTCATAGGGGTCGGGGTCGGGCTCATGATGCGGGTTGGCAAAGGCGCCAAGCGTGGTTCGCCAAAGGTGGGGATACCAGGCTTCTTCGCTGGCAAAGGCGTCATTGCTGTCATTGGGATAGCTTCTGGCTTCGACGCAGCCTTTCCAGCTCGTCGGCGCAAAGTGATTGGGATGGTAGCCGAAGCGCTCTTCGCCATCCATATCGGCGGACAGCCAGGCGGCGTCCGAATCGTAGCTCTGATCGACCAGCCAGTCGGTGCGATCGGCGCCGATGTTCACCGTCGCAGCGTAGGGGACCAGGCTGACCCAGAAATTGGGAACGGTCTCCCGGTCACCGTAAAGAGTCTCGACAAGCGCGGTCGCCGCATCCTTCATAGCGTCGATCTTACCGCTGCTGCGCATCGATCCGGTGTTGTCCATGACCAGCACCAGCTCCATGCCGGGCATCTCACGCTGGATCACGGTGCGGGCGGAGACGGTCATCTCGTCAATCCCCGCAATCTGCATGAAATATGTGGGTATGGAAGCACTCGCCTCGATCTGAATGGTATTGCTTTCGTCGTCGAAGGTGACAGAGGGGCTACCCGTCTTGAGCGAGGCGTCCGTAGTGCCTTCGCCAAAATTCGCCTCGAAAAACATCAGAACATCATTCAGACGATTGTCGCTGTCGAACGCCCTTCCGCCAGCGAGGCCGGCGGAGTCGATCGCGTAAGATAATTTCGATTGCAGGAGATAGCTGCGGCCGACATCGATCGCGAGGCCGGTGGCGGCAAAAAGCGGTATCATGGCCAAGGCTATGATGGCGGCGATAGCGCCACCTTCGTCAGCCCAAAGACGCCCTCCTCGACTTAACTCCAACGCCCTTCGCAACTCAGATGCTTCGACCATGGCAAGGGCCTCTTTCTTACTTCATTTGCGTTCGCCAAGTGAGGGTAGGAAGGCGAATAAGAAAACACATCATGATCGAATCATGTAAATAAAAAATGAAGAGTTCATATATTTTTATGAGTATTTCTTCTCGATTTCTAATTCTATATTTATAATTTTATTATATTTTCCACAAAAGCTCTCGGCATTTAAAGCAGGATCGTTGCCTGCATTTAAGTCTAATCGGATTTCATGGTGTTGGAATGAACGGGTGGCACAAGGTCGAAGAATGGCAAGACGTCGAAGACATGCCGCTGTCCGATCTCCATCAGGCAGCGGTCGCATCCCCCTCCAATGGCCGCCCCTCCACCACCGCCTGATAGACCTTCTCCAGCCGCTCGCCGATGCTCGGCCAGTTGAAGAGCTTGGTCACAGTCTCCATGCCTCGTTCACCCTGAGCTTTCAGGCCTTCGCGATCGTCGAGCATCGAGAGCATGCGATCAGCGAACCGCTCGGGCTCGGGCGGTTCGACGTGGCCGGCGCCGGCGGCGCTGATCTCGTTGTGGATATTGACCTTGTCGGAGATCAGAACCGGTAGGCAGCAAGCCATAGCCTCAATCACGGCGATGCCGAAATTTTCACTGAAGGAGGGGAGCACGAAGAGATCGGCGTCATTGAGTGCTGCGAGTTTGGTCTCGCCCATCAGCATGCCGGTGAAGGTGGTTTTTTCGAGAACGCCCTCGGCTTTGAGCCAGTTCTCGACCTTCGGCTTCAACGCATCATTGTCGGGGCCGGCGATCACGAGATGGACATCGTCCCGTTTCTTCGCGACCTCGCCGAAGGCTTTCGCCAGAACATCCAACCCCTTCTTGAAGTTGATGCGACCGAGGAAAAGGAGAATCGCCTTGTCCCGTGTTTCCGGAAATCGGGCGCGAAAGGTGCCGCGTGGCGGCAGTGGGCGATAATCATCGATGTTGAGGCCGAGAGGTGCGACGAAGCCCGGGCGATTGAAGGTGTAGGGGGCGGCGAGATCGCGCTCCTCGGCCGTCGTGTAGTGGACGGCGGCAGCGCGTTTGAAAATGCGGTTCTGATAGAGCTGCTCGACCACCCACTTCCGCCCGCGATGGCGGGGATAGATATAGGGATCGAGGGTGCCATGGGGGCGAATGATGAGCGGCACCTTGTGGCGGCGCGCGAAAAAGCCTGTGGCCAATGTCGTGAACAGATAGAGCGAATGCACCTGCACCAAGTCGAATTTCTGCAAGTTTTCGTTCAGTGCCGATGCGAGCGGGCGTGAGATGCGGAAATAATCAGGGGGCAAGTCGACGGGAAAGGTATGAACCGTAACGCCCTCGCGACGTTCGGAGAGCGGGCCTACCGACGGTTCGACATAGCCGCCGAAGCCGTCATAATTGGTGGTAAAAATCTCGACGTGATGTCCGCGGTCATTGACCGCCATCGACATCTCCCCACACGCCTTCGCCGGTCCGCCATAGCGCGCGGACATCGTTGGAATTACATGCAGAATGCGCATCAAATCCTGCCTCGACTGCCTTCGATACGGCGACCGGCGTATCATCAATGCCGGTGGTAGAGATGCGCTCGGTGCCCGGCTCTCTAGACGCGACGGCGCGTGCAATTGCCCGACAGACCGAAAAACCCGCACTGACCCGTGGCCAGCGTCGGCAGCGCTCTCTTGACGTATGGTTTCGACTATTACGATCAGGCTAAACCCGACAACTAGCGCTCTGATAGTCCAGCCACCCATCGACCGCAAGGCAGTTGTGCTGATTTTTCAAGAATTTCGGCTGAATTTCATTCGCCTGGCGAGCACAACCAAAAGTTATCATTTCTTTGCATGATGCCGTCGCTTCAATCGGCGGCGGTTCAGCCGGCGGACGGCGCTCGCTCGCAAGCGCCGGATCGCTCCCAAGGACCGAAACCCGCCGACGGTCAGAGAAAAGGGCTGGCACTCTGGAACTTCCAGCCACCACCGTCCTGGGTCAGGAGGTAGTAGTTGTCGCTGCCATTGTCGGCGAGCGTGCAGGCGGTGTGCACCCGACCGAAAAGGCCGATATTGTCACCGTCGATGATGATCGCCGGCTGCGCCTGGGAAAAGCTGGAGATCAGGTCGAGACCGGCAACTCGATAGCCGCGCCCCTTGAAGCGCACCGGTGGATCGGTGACGTTGCCACTCTCGCCGCGCACCTGCAGATAGCCGAATGCCCCTGCGACCGCATCGACATGCACGATGTCCTCGCCTGGCGGCATGGTGGAGGATTGCGGGCTTTCCGAATAGAAGGCGTCGACGACAGGGCCGATATGCTCCTTTCGGGTCAGGCTCTCGACCGCATAGAGGTGGAGGGCGGCAACTGCTGCATAACTGTCGACCCGGCCGATATGCAGATTCTCCGTGTTGGTCAGCGAGATCGGGCAACGGCCAGCATAATGGGTGAGCCGGTTGATCGAGATGCCGTCGGGCGCATATTCACCAGCGAAGTCGGCAGCGCCGTAAACATAGATCGAACCACTGCCGTTACTGCTGATATTGATGGCAGAACCGCCGCTGCTTTCCGCGAGCTGAAAGCTCGTGCCGTTGCGATTGACGACATGATAGACCTCAAAGCGGTCCAGCCCACCGGGCATGCTGCCCGTCGCTTCATGCGCCGCGACGAACAGGGTCTGGCCATTCTGGAACGGATTGGCGCCATTGGCGACGGTCAGGCGGTCAGTGCTGCCTGAAACCGTGACCCTGCGCGCAAACGGCAGACTATCGGTGATGCCATAGTGGCCACCCTCGATCCAGATGTTCTGATATGTCCAGCCATAGTGATTGGCGCCGTGGTGAATGAAGCCGCAGCCATGATTTCCGTGCTTGTCGGAGACGTTGACAACGCAATTGCTGACCACGCCGAAGCTATGCAGCCAGGCAGCATTGATCCCGGGATTGCCTGTCGCCGACGGCACGAAGTCGGTGACATAGGCGATGCAGCAGGGACCGACGGCAAGGCCGGCCGTGGTGCAGCGATCGAAGCCGGTGGTCAGATCCGGATTACCGGTCCCAGTGTTCAATAGGAAGCCCAAGTTCTCGTAGACATGCACCCGGTTAAACCGATCCTGCACCGTGCTTCCGCCGGGATCGGTGATGCGGAAAATGTCCTCACCCGCGGTCCGACCGACCAGGGTGGTTGCCCAGGGGCTGGCCCCCTGAAACTTGATGGCGCGGCTATGGGGGACATTCAACCTATTGACGGAATAGTTGCCGGGCGGCAAATAGACGACACCGTCATTGCCAGTCGCATCGATAGCCGCCTGGATGGCTGTGGTGTCATCGGTGCTGCCGTCACCGACGGCGTTGAAGGGGGCAGACTGAACATTGGTGGTGCCATCGCCACTGCCGGTAGAGACAACCGGGAGATCGGCAAGCGCCACGCTACGAAACGAGCCATCGGTCTGCTCCACGGCAACCCTGGCACTGCTGGCGGGGCTGGACTGCGGAGAGAGTGCGGTTATGGTGACGTCGCCGATCTGGCCAAGAACACTTTTGTCCTGGAGCGCCTCGATCTCGGTCTTGGCGGCCTGGAGATTGCCGCGCAGGTCACTCTTGACGGCGGGCACACCATCCAGGGGCTTGGTCGGATCAATGGCGCTTACCATGGGGCGAAGTCCACTTCTCTTGAGAGGGGGGCCATCATTTTGGGACTAATATCCTATTAATAGGCTTCTTGTCAATATGAAGTTCAACTTTTGCGATGGTTTGGTCTGAGCAAATGAGGTCGAAAGACTGTCTCGAGGGGAACGCCGCATGAAGATATCGATGGTCACGCTGTCATTCAATCAGGGGCGGTTTTTGGAAAGCGCCATCCGCTCTGTGATCGATCAGCAAGGCGTCGATCTCGATTACATCGTCGTCGACCCAGGTTCCACAGATGAGAGCCGATCGACCATCGAGCGCTATCAGGATCGGCTCAGCCATGTCGTCTACGAGCGTGACGACGGCCCGGCAGACGGCCTGAACCGCGGCTTTGCCCGGGCATCCGGCCAGATCTACGGATTTTTGAATGCCGACGATCTGCTCCGCCCCGGCGCGCTCGCCAAGGTCGCCCAGGCGTTCGAGCAGAACCCGAATGCCGATATCATCTCCGGCAACGGCCATATTCTCGATGCCGGTGGCGCCACGATCCGGCGTATGTATTCCGATCGTTTCAGCCTCTGGGGCTACCTCTACGGCGGCGCGGTCCTTTTGCAGCAATCAACATTCTTCCGAGCGAGTGCGTTCGAAACGGCCGGCGGTTTCAACGTCAATAACCGCACTTGCTGGGACGGCGAACTCTGGCTCGACATGGCGCTCGCCGGCAAACGTTTCCTGCGCGCCAACGGCTTCTGGTCCGGCTTTCGGGTCTACGGCGGCACGATCACCAGCGGCATCCATGGCAATGATGATCATCGACAGGCCTATGATCGGGACCGGCGGCGCATGTTCCTGAAGGTGCGCGGCCGCCTGCCCGGCGGCCTCAGAGACCGGGGGCAGCGCATCGCGGCGCGTGTGGTCAAATGGGGCACCAATCCCGTAGCCCTCTCGGCCCGCCTCGCCTCACTAATCAGCCCAAAAGTCCGACGCAGCCCCGTCTAGGCGGCGTGGCGCCGCGGCCTGGCATTGGCTGAGCCTTGTAACGGTCGACGGGGTCTGATTGCGGGTGAGTTTTAGCTGACAGGCAGGGCTCGAATCGCTGATGCGCTTGCTTTGCCGGCATTGAGCATCAGGGACAGGTCGCTGCCTGCCAGGATCATGCGAAAGCCCATCTCGACATAGCGCTCGATCATGTCCTGGCGGTAGATGCCGCCAAGGCCTGGGAAAATGCTGTTCGCACGGCAGGCGGCCACGATCATCTCCAGGGATTTGACCATGTCGGGATGATCGAGTTCGCCTGGGATGCCGAGTTCCATGCTGAGATCATTGGCGCCGACCAGAAGAACATCGACACCGGGCACTGCCGCGATCTCGGCGGCATTCGCCACAGCTTCACCGGTTTCGATCATCAGCACCAGAAGCGTTGCCGCGTTGACCGCCTCGGCGGCCTCACCGAGCGGAAGAGACGCGAAGTCCAGCTGCGGCAAGGTGCCGGTCACCGAGCGCTTGCCGATCGGCGGGTAGCGGCAGTTCCGGACCATGGCGGCGGCGACCTCGGCCGTATCCACATGCGGGACGACAATGCCCTGCGCCCCACCATCGAGCGCCTTGACTGCATGGTAGTGCTCGAAACCGGGAACGCGCACGATCGGCGTGATGCCGGCATCCTGGGCCGCACATGAGATTTCCGCCGCATCGTCCAGCCCGAGCATGCCATGCTCCTGATCGATGAACAGCCAATCGAACCCCGCTGTCTTCATGGCCTTGGCGATGTCGACGGTGCGCGATTGACGAAGGCCGATGCCGATAGCGAGTTCGCCGGCGAGCAGGCGTTCCTTGGCGGTGTTGCGAATGGTGATCATGGCGCTGCGCTCTTAAGACATGGGAGTAACGGGTCAGGCGGACGGCACATCCCGGCCGGAGGCGCCGCCGCGCTCTGTCGATCAGCTATTTCAGGACGAACGTGACTTCGAGATTGACCCGGTACTCGACGATCTTGTCCTTGTCGACCACCACCTTCTGGCTCTTGACCCAGGCACCTTTGACATTCTTCAGCGTCTTGCAGGCACGCTTGACGCCTCGCTTGACAGCCTCGTCGAAACTGTTCGGTGAACTCGCGATAATCTCGGTTACGCGGGCGACGGACATGGCGATTTCTCCATTTTTCTCATTATGTTCGGACGCTGGCACTCCAAACTGACCCTAGTTCCGCACCGATGCAAGAGAGGAGCATCAATCGACGGCAGTGAGGATCATACCGAGGGCCCGCTCCAGCGTAGCTCTGCGTACCGCCTGGCGATCGCCTGAAAAAACTTCACGAGCCGCGTCGATCCGGGCATCGCAGGCAAGCGCCAGATGCACCAGACCGACCGGTTTCACGTCGCTGCCGCCACCAGGGCCGGCAATGCCCGTGACGGCGACCGCGATGTCAACACCCGACCGATCACGTGCGCCCTTTGCCATGGCTCTAGCCGTCTCATCGCTAACAGCGCCATGCGCTTCCAGAACGTCGGAAGGCACACCCAGCACCTCCTGTTTCGCCCGGTTGCTGTAGACGATAAAACCGCGATCGAGCACGGCGGACGAGCCGGGAACTTCGGTGAGGCAAGCGCCGATCAAACCGCCAGTGCATGACTCGGCAGTAGCTATCGTAAGGCCCCTCGCCGTGCATCGACCGATGATATCGACAGCGAGCTTCAGACTGGCATCCGACATGATCATGGATCTCGATCCTCGCCCAACTAGGATTCCGCCAAGTTAAGCCCGTGGGCGCCGCCCACCGCCGCCCACCAGGATGGTGGCGATGGCTTGGGCGGCGATGCCCTCGCCGCGGCCGGTGAAGCCGAGGCGCTCGGTGGTGGTCGCCTTGATGCTGATACGATCACTGGACATCCGCAGCAACTCTGACAGCCGCTCGGTCATGGCCGGACGATAAGGACCGATCTTCGGCCGCTCGCAGATCAAGGTGACGTCGACATGCTCGATGATCCCGCCGGCGCTGATGACCTCGTCGACGGCATGGATGAGGAAGATCGCGGAATCTGCGCCCTTCCATTTGGGATCGCTTGGCGGGAAGTGGCTGCCGATGTCGCCGATCGCTAGAGCGCCGAGCAACGCGTCGGTGATCGCGTGCAGGCCGACATCGGCATCGGAATGACCGATCATGCGGAAAGGTTCGGGCAAGGTCAGCCCCATCAGTACCAAGCCAGCATGGTCGGCGGCGCGAACCTCCTCAAGTCGATGGACGTCGAAGCCCATGCCGGTGCGCGGCCTGAGTGCTTTCATGAGCTGACGCTCCGTGCGGAGAAGGTCATCTTTCGCCGTCACCTTGATATTCCCCTCATCGCCGGCAACGACGGCGACCGAAATCCCGGCCGCTTCGGCAATCGCGGCATCGTCGGTCATGGCTTCGCCTTCGAAGCGGCGATGGGCGGAAAGAATACTTTCATAGAGAAAACCTTGCGGGGTCTGTGCACGATAGAGACCCTTCCGATCGACGGTTTCACCTACGGTTTCTCCTTGAACACGCTTCAAAGTGTCTGCAACCGGCAAGGCGGGCAAGGCTCCCGCTTCGTGATCGAGCGCCCTGATCACCCGGCTGATCACTTCGGCATCGACAAGCGGCCTCGCACCATCGTGGATCAGCACCTTTTCGGGCGGCTTTCCGGCCAGGCTCTCCAATCCGAGACGACCCGAGTCCTGCCGCGTCTCCCCACCGGTCACCGGTGGCATCAGATCCAGCCCGGCGACCGCTTCATCGTAAAGTGCGCGGTCGTCAGGGTGAATAACGGCGCGAACGCCCGTGACATCCGGGTGGTCGGCAAAACATTCGAGCGTGTGACGAAGAAGTGCCTCCCCCAAAAGCGGCATATATTGTTTCGGGCGTCCACCACCAAAACGCTGCCCGCGCCCGGACGCCACGATGATGGCAATGCAGTCCGTCACGCTCGTCTCTCCAATATCGCCCGCCTTGTTGCACCGTCCAAACCGTCGATCCCTCTGCGAGTTCGCTCCTGGTCCCCAAGACATCTGCGCTTACCAGGAAAGGTCAGGTCCGGTCCATGGACCACCCCCCACCTGCCCGGGCAACGCCCGAATTTATGGCGAACTCTTGCTATCATGGCGACCCCGGCGTATTTTTCTGCTTTCATTTTGTGCAGAGACATGGAGTGCTTAAGAATTAACCAAGAACGATCTCGATCGACACGATCTTTCGACCCCGATCACGATGTGCCTCCTCTTCAGACCGAGGCCATGATCTTGAACGCCATGGCGTCAAGCGTTCTGGTGGTCACGCCAGCCATGCGCCTCTCCTTCGTCAATCCCGCGGCCGAACAGCTGCTGGGCGTCAGCCGAACGATGCTCAGGAACATGCCGCTCGAAGACCTCATGCCCGACGACAGCCCGCTCCTCGATCGCATTCGCCGGGTGCAGATCGATGGCAACAGCATCTCCGATTACAGCGTCGAGCTTCCCTTTGCCAGGGAGAACCGCCATCTCCTCGATCTTCACGTGTCGCCGCTTGCCGAACGGCCGGATGACGTGCTGGTAGTGCTCCACCCCTGCTCTGTGGCGAACCGCCTGAACCACCAGATCGGCCATCGCGGCCGCGCGCGCTCGGTAGCCGTGCTCGGCGCTACGCTCGCCCATGAAGTCAAGAACCCGCTCTCCGGCATCCGCGGCGCCGCCCAACTGCTCGAGCCGGAGATCAAGGAAAGCGAGCGCCCGCTGATCCGACTGATCGTTGATGAAACCGATCGCATCTGCGCTCTCGTTGATCAGATGGAACAGTTCGCCGACCTGAAGCCGCTCAAACGCGGACCGGTCAATATCTACGAGGTGCTGGAGCGGGTTCGCCGCCTTGCCGAGACCGGCTTCGGCAAGGGCATTCGCTTCGTCGAGCGTTACGACCCCTCGCTACCCGAGGTCGACGGCGACCGCGACCAGCTCGTCCAGGTCTTCTTGAACCTCATCAAGAACGCCGTTGAGGCGGCCCCTTCAGAGGGCGGCGAGATCATCCTCACCACCCACTATCATCACGGCCTTTCAATCCGCGTTCCCAACAGTCGGGAACGCATCGACCTGCCGATCACAGTGCGCGTCCAGGACAATGGCGAAGGCGTCAGCGCGGATATCGCCGCGCATATCTTCGAGCCCTTCATTTCCACCAAACACGCCGGCTCGGGCCTCGGCCTACCGCTGGTCGCGAAGATCGTCGGCGACCATGGCGGCATACTCGAATTCGAAAATCTTGCGCGCGGCGCCCTCTTTCGCACCCATCTGCCCGCTTATCGAGGCGAGGCGCGCAAGGCGGATCACGCAGAGCCGGAGGTCTGAGGAACAACCATGGCCGAGCCGACTATTCTACTTGCCGATGACGATGCTGGCATTCGCACGGTCATTTCGCGGGCACTCACTCAGCAGGGCTACAATGTCCGCGCCACCGGCATGGCATCCACGCTTTGGCGTTGGATGGAGGATGGCGCCGGCGATATCGCCATCCTCGATGTGGTGCTGCCGGATGAGAACACCCTCGATCTTCTGCCCAGGATCAAGCAGCGCAGGCCGGAGCTGCCGATCATCATGATGAGCGCTCAGAACACTCTTTTGACCGCGGTGCGCGCGACCGAACGCGGCGCCTTCGACTATTTGCCGAAGCCCTTCGATCTCGCCGACCTGAGCGCCATGGTCAGGCGCGCCTTCGCCGTGCCGACGCCAAGCGAAGAGACCGCCAGTCGCCCGGAAGAGCCTCTTCCGATTATCGGGCGGTCCGCCCCGATGCAGGACATCTATCGAATCATCGCACGCCTTACCGGCACCGACCTGACGGCGATGGTCACCGGCGAAAGCGGGACGGGGAAGGAATTAGTCGCGCGAGCGATGCATGATTACGGCAAGCGCCGAAACGGTCCTTTCATTGCGGTCAATATGGCGGCAATCCCGAAGGAGCTGATCGAGAGTGAGCTGTTCGGCCATGAGAAAGGCGCGTTTACCGGAGCGGCGGTGAGGAAAATCGGGCGGTTCGAGCAGGCGGAAGGCGGTACGCTGTTTCTGGACGAGATCGGCGACATGCCGCTCGAAGCCCAGACGCGCCTGCTACGTGTGCTGCAGTCCGGCGAGTTCATGACGGTCGGCGGCCGTTCGCCGATCAAGGCGGATCTGCGCATCATCGCCGCCACCCACCGAGACCTTCGCCAGCTGGTCGCCCAGGGCCTGTTTCGCGAAGACCTCTTCTACCGGCTGAACGTCGTGCCCGTCCGCTTGCCTCCATTGCGCGAACGTACAGAGGATATTCCGGCTCTGGTCCAGCATTTTTTGGCGCGGGCGGAGGGCGAGGGCCTGCCCATCAAGACCATCGAACCCGACGCCATGGCTTTGCTCAGAGGCTATGCGTGGCCAGGCAATGTACGCGAGCTCGAGAATCTGGTGCGCCGCCTTGCCGTCCTCTACTCCGAGGATGCAATAGGCCGCGATGTGATTCAAATCGAACTCAAAGCGAGCCGGCCATCGTCGGACGGCGGCAATGTTGCGGATGATGATCTTTCCGGCTTTTTGATGCGCCATTTCGATCAGATGTTCGCCAGCTTTGAAGGGCGCTTGCCGCCCAGCGGGCTTCATGGCAGAATTTTGCGCGATATCGAGCGACCGCTGATCGAGAAGGTACTGGTGGTCACCCGGGGGAATCAGCTGAAGGCAGCCGCACTCCTCGGGGTCAACAGAAATACATTGCGCAAGAAAATACGCGAGCTGGAGATCGAGGTGACGCGCGTTCCGCGCTAGCCGGCTCGCAGGAAATGAGAGTTCGGGCCTGAACTGACACGATGGCGAGCTTAACGATCACATCGTCACAAACCAGATGGAGCAGGCTCGCCTCCTGGATGCGCCGGCCGCATATGGCGCGCAGGCTGGCGATTGTCCTCGCCGTCGCCGCGACGCTCTCCGGCCTTGCGACCTACTTCACCTTTCGATCGCTGCAGCCCGACGCCAAGTGGGTGCTCGGCCTGTTGTGGCTCGATGTCATTCTGCTGCTCTCCCTTGGCGGAATCGTGGCCTACAGGCTCGTCAACATCGTACAGGCGAGACGTCAGGGGTCGGTCGGATCGCGACTCCACGCCCGCCTCGTCGCCCTCTTCAGCTTCGTTGCCGTAGCCCCCGCCATCCTGGTCGCCATCTTCGCAGTCATGTTTCTTCACTATGGGCTCGAGTCCTGGTTCAGCGAGCGTGTCAGCCGGGCGCTCACCAAATCCTTGAGCGTCGCCGAGTCCTACCTCGAAGAACACAAATCAAATATCGCTAGCGAAGTCGTGTCGATGGCGGTCCTCATCGAGAATGTGGCCCCGTCTCTGATCAACGATCCGGTGCAGTTCCAACGAATCTTCGACGACCAGGTAGCCAGCCGCTTGCTCACCGAGGCCATTATCTTCGAAGGCAACGGCCGACGTATTGCCAGGACTGGGCTGAGCTTCGGGCTCGAGTTCGAAAGCCTGCCATCAGCAGATCATCTTGCCAGGGCGGCGCTCGGCGAAGCCGTCATCCTAACCGGTGATACCGAAGACCGGGTCCGTGCCTTGGTTGGTCTGAGGAATTTCGAAGATACCTATCTCTATGTCGGCCGGCTCGTCGACCCTCGTGTGCTCGCGTATCTTGCTGATGCGCAGGAAGTGGTTGGCGAATACCGCTCGCTGGAGCTGCGCCGCTCCGGCATCGAGCGATTGTTTGCCGTGACCTTCGGCGTCGTGGCCCTGTTGCTTCTCCTCGCAGCGGTATGGGTCGGCCTGCTGTTCGCCAACGGCCTGGCGTCACGGATCACCGGATTGATTAAGGCCGCCGATCTGGTCAGCGCCGGCGATCTCAGCGTACGGGTGCCCGAAACCGAGGCAAAGGACGAGATCGATCATCTGCAGAGCACCTTCAACCGCATGACCGATCAGCTGAGCTCGCAACGCGAAGAGCTGGTCCAGGCGAACAGCCAGCTCGACCGGCGCAGGGCGTTCACCGAGGCGGTGATCGGCGGTGTTTCCTCAGGGGTCATCGGCCTGGATCGCCAGGGCCTGATCACCCTGCCCAACCTTAGGGCGCTCGAATTTCTGGAGCAGACCGCTGACCGACTGACCGGCCGTCCGGTGATCGCGGTGCTGCCGGAAATCGCGGGATTGCTTGCAGGCGCCGTGGCCGCCCCGAACATTCCGGCCATGGAGGAGCAGCTCGAGTTTCGCAGGGCAGACGGCCATCGCACCTTATTGGTCAGGGTCGCAGCCCAGCTCGACGACGACCTGCAGATCGCGGGTTTCGTCGTGACCTTCGAGGACATCACCGAACTGCTCGGCGCGCAACGCACCGCCGCCTGGTCCGAGATTGCGCGCCGTATCGCCCATGAGATCAAGAACCCGCTCA
>JBPCVQ010000098.1:0-5888 GCA_051010395.1 Geminicoccaceae bacterium
GCGGTGAAGGCCGGGCGTTATGCTCATGCCAAACAGTTCAAGCGGATGCGCCGCGAACTCAAACGTTTGAGAACCTATCTCGGCCGTGTGTTCCGTGACGTCAGCCGGAAAATCGACGGCCAGGCCGATCTGGAGACCCGTTTCGCCCGTCTTCTCGGCTTGGTTGTTCGCTTGCTGACCCAACAGCCGAAGGACAACAACAAGCTCTATTCGCTCCATGCCCCCGAGGTCGTTTGCATCAGTAAGGGTAAGGCGCACAAACGTTACGAGTTCGGCTGCAAAGTCGGGCTTGCAGCGACCAATCGCGAAGGCCTGTTCATTGCTGCCATGGCGTTCGAGGGCAACCCGTATGACGGCCACACCCTGAACGCCACAGCGAACAAGGCGGAAGCGATGACCGGCGTCACGATCCAGCGTCTCTACGCCGACAAGGGCTATCAAGGCCACGACTATGACGGCGAGGCCAAGGTCATGCTCTCCGGCAACAAACGCGGCCTGACACCGACCATGAAACGCGAGCTCAAACGGCGTTCAGCCATCGAGCCGATGATCGGCCATGCCAAAAATGACGGCAGGCTTGGCAGAAACTACCTTCTCGGCACCACCGGCGATAAGATCAACGCCATCCTCGCTGCAGCCGGCCACAACCTTCGGCTCGTCTTGAGGCGCCTGGCCATTCTTTTTGCCCGGTTTCCGGGCGCTATTCTCTACATTCTCGCCGCTATGACCGGCATATCGGCCGCCACAACAGCGCCCGCCGCATAAATGAATATTGGGCAGAAACCGATAAATAAATGGTTTCAGTGGGTTGGGCGTTTTTCAGGGACGACTACTTCGCGATGCCGAGATCGGTCAGCAGGGCATCGTCGTTTGACCAGCTCGTGGCGAACCCTGAGGGCTGCAACACGCTTTGTTAACCATCAATTAAGTCGGGACGTATAGTTTCCGAATTTGGAAAGCCACTTGAATGCTGGCATGAGCGAACGACCAACTCTGGATATGAAATGCGCGCCCTTCTTGTTGACGACAGTCGAACTGACCGGCGGCTGATCTGCAAGCTCTTGGAGAGCTCTGATTTATCGGTCGAAGTCACAGAGGTGCCGGATGCAACCACCGCATTGAACGTGCTCACCACTGAGACATTCGATTGCCTGCTTGTCGATCAACGCATGCCTGGAATCGCCGGCACCGAGTTCATTCGTTCCTTCCGCGACAGGGAAACCGACCAACGGACTCACATTTTGGTCCTGAGTGGCGAAAATTCCAACACGCTCACAATCGAGGAGGCGGTTGGTGCTGGTGGCGATTTCTTCATGGCCAAACAGGATTTGACGGCCAGCAGGCTCAAAGCCGTCTTGCGCTGTCTTGGTCCAGGAAGATGATGGCATAGCTTTCCGACCACCGGTCTGATCGAGGAGGTGTTCCGTGCGAACCTCGAAGAGACCGGCATGTCCTATGTTCGGGGGGGCCAAGGTCACCCCTTGGGGGCGATGAAGGACATGCTGACCACGCCTTGTGTTTTCTCAAGATGTTTTTTCGAGCTCCGATGCGACCGCGATGGCTGAGGTCGGCGCCGATATAATCCTTAAGCTGGATGTGTATCCGGCTCTGATTGACGAAGGGTCTGAGGCCGCTCACGAGATCAACCCGAAAGTCATCATTCTCTTCCACGGCGGCCCGGTTTCCATGCCGGATGATGCCGCGTATATCCTGAAGAATACCAGGAACAGTCACGGGTTCTACAGCCTGTCCTCGATGGAGCGCCTACCGACCGGGATTGCGCTGATCGAGCAAACCAAGGCCTTGAAGGCCACCACGTTTTAAAGGAACCGCCATGACACATGTCTACACGTCTTCCGTCATCGACGCGCCGCGCGACAAGGTCTGGGCTGCTGTCCGCGACTTCAACGGCTTGCCGGACTGGCACCCGGCCATCGCCGAAAGCGAGATCGAGGCCGGGCTTGTTGCCGATCAGGTCGGCTGCATTCGGCACTTCAAGCTCCAGGACGGCGGCGTGATAAGAGAGCAGCTTCTTGCCTTGTCCGATGACACCTGCAGCTGCACCTATTCGATTTTGGAAAGTCCTATGGGTGTTCGGAACTATCGTGCGACGCTCAAGCTGACGGAGATTACCGATGCTGATCGATGTTTCGCTGAATGGAGTGCTGACTTCGATTGCGATCCGGAAGCGGAGAGCGGTTTGATCGAGCTGATCGGAACCGGCGTCTTTCAGGGCGGGTTCGACGCCTTGAAGGCCAAAATGGGCGAGGCCTGATACAGAATTGCCGGTGGGCATGGCGTCCTCTGGTCTCAAGATATTCTCTCGACATAACGTTTCAGCCATGCCCTCTCAACACAGGAATTGCGATCAGTAACGTCGCCAAGGGTCCAAACGGTGCGCGGCTGCCTGATGCTGGAGGGCAGCTCTTTCCGTCGAAGCCTGACACTGGTGGCGTGGCCGCAACGCGTGATTTCCCATTCGAAAATTGCAACATGTTGATTTCGTTAGCTCAGACATTGCGCCCTTAGAGAATTAAATGATGTGATCACGCCACTGCCCGAAATCTCATCACCGGCCATGTGCGGCCATTTCTTGTCGCGACAGTTGACAAACTCCGATGACGGGCCTCGAACATAGGCCATGCGCATTTTCTGGCTTGTCCTTGGGTTGGCTAGCTTGTCACTCGGCATTGTCGGCATCGTCCTGCCTTTGCTACCGACAACGCCGTTTCTGCTGCTTTCAGCATTCTGCTTTGCCCGTTCGTCGGATCGATTGCATGCCTGGTTGCTCGCTCACCGGATCTTTGGCCCCTTGATCGAGAACTGGCACCGTGAGCGCGCCATTGCCCGTTCCGCCAAGGTTGCTGCGACGGCGGCCTGCGTCGCGGTCTTTGCAGTTTCATTGGTTCTCAAAGCGCCGGTGATCGTGCTTCTTGTGCAGGCTCTTGTTCTCACATGTGTCCTGACCTTCATCTGGACACGCGCGGAGCCGGAGTGAGGAATGTGGAGCTGGGGCGAGTTCATTTTCGTGTTCTCGGTATTTTATGCGAGCCACATGATCCCGGCACGACCAGCCATCCGCGACCGGCTGGTTGCCGCCCTGGGGGAGCGCTTCTATCTCCTTCTCTATGTTGCGCTCTCGATCCTGCTGCTGGCCTGGCTGATCGGCGCAAGCGCAAGAGCGCCGCATGTCACGCTCTGGGAGCGCGCCGTTTGGCAAAACCTCGTGCCGCTCATCCTGATGCTTCCCGCCTGCTTGCTGGCCGCTTTCGGGATTGGCGCGCGCGGCGGGCTATCGCTCGGCAACCGGATGCAGCATCCGTTCGATTCCGTCCAGCCCGGCATTGCCACGGTTACCCGACATCCACTTCTTTGGGCGCTCGTATTCTGGTCCCTTGCACATCTGGCGCCCAATGGTGATCTCGCACATGTGCTTCTTTTCGGTTCGTTCACGCTGACCGCCTTGCTCGGCATGATCGCTTTCGACCGCCGGACGCGGCGACGGCTCGGCCCAACCCGCTGGCGAGAGATTTCCGATGCTACCGCGTTCATTCCTTTCGAACGAGGGTTCGGCGGACATAGTCTCGATCGCCCCTGGCTAAGAGTTCTCTTGGGCGTCGCGATCTATTGCGCGTTGCTGGTTTTACATGCACCCGTCATTGGTATTTCACCGACGTGAACGCCCCCAGGTTTCGCCAACACACTTCATCAGCCGTCTTTGGTGGCGAGGAATGTCTGCATGCTGTCATCTATGGCTTCGGCCCAAGACGTATGATGCAGAGGCGCCATCGTACCGGTGCAGGGCGATTTGAACGCCTTGTTTCGATAGCCGGTGATGCTGTGCTCCTTATCGTGCTCCCATTCGTTGAAGAGCTCGACGACCATATCGAGATCGAAATCGGGATAGTCGGTCGCCGCCACGAGGTCCTTGGTATAGTCGGTCTGGAAGATGATCTCCTCGAAGGGATCGGCGAGCTTCTCCTCGCGAGAAACCCACTCGTCGATGTCGGCGGCCATCGCCGTCTTTGACGGCAGCTCGATCCGGCCGAGCATGACGTCGCGTGCGTACCAGGCTTGGGCGTCGAACATGCTGAAGGTGTAATACTGATCCTGCATGCCTAGATACATCAGCTTGGGGTTATCGAGCCAGAAGATGCCCTTGTAGATACCGGGCGGATTCATGCGGTTGTGAGTCCTCAGGCGAAGCCTGTCGTCGAGGAAGGGGAAATGGTGGAGATAGCCGGTGCAGAGGATGATCGCATCGGCATCGACAGCACTTCCGTCCTTGAAGTGCACCGTCGATCCATTGACCCTCGTGATCAGCGGCACTTCCTTCATGCCATCCGGCCAATGAAAGCCCATCGGCTGAGTACGAAAACTGATGGTGACGGACTTGGCGCCATATTTATGGCACTGCAGGCCAATATCCTCGGCTGAATAGCTGGCGCCGACCACCACCAGGTTCTTGCCTCTGAACTCGTCCGCACTCCTGAAGTCATGGCCGTGCAGAACACGCCCCGGAAACGTTTCGATGCCATCGAAGTGGGGCACATTCGGCACTGAGAAGTGACCGGTGGCGACGACGACGTAATCGAATTCTTCCGTTGTCTGCGACTTGTCGGGGAGGTGCTCTGCCGTCAGCGTGAACTTGCCACCAGCATCATCGTAGGTGACGCTGCGCACGGCGGTGTTGAAGCGAATCTGATCCTTGACGCCGCTCTTCTCCACCCGGCCGATGATGTAGTCCTGCAGCACCTCGCGCGGCGGGAAGGAGGGGATGGGTTTGCCGAAATGATCATCGAAGGTGTAGTCCGCAAACTCCAGGCATTCCTTCGGTCCGTTGGACCAGAGATAGCGGTACATGCTGCCATGCACCGGCTCGCCATACTGATCGAGGCCTGTTCGCCACGTGTAGTGCCAAAGCCCGCCCCAGTCGTCCTGCTTGTCGAAACAAACGATCTCCGGCACATCGGTGCCGTTCTTCTTGGCATGGGCAAACGCCTGGAGCTGGCTCAGGCCAGAGGGTCCAGCACCGATGATGGCAATACGCGTCATGGCAGTCTCCCCTCTCTTATCGTTCGGGCCCTTTGGTCACATGCCTTTGTAGAAAGGCTAGGGCAGGGGGGAGAGGCTTGCAAGATATTGGAAGTCGCTGCACATGAATATTTCATATCCAAAGTTGTCGTCAAATTTCCAAAAAACCTACTGCAGAAAAGAGCCGTTTTTGACAGTTCCGCCACCGGAGTTATCTATCAAACCTCCAAGTCGGAACCACAGGCCCAAAAGCAAGCTTGAGCCCGTCTTAGCAAAGCCACTTACGCACCTCCCAATTGAGGTCCAGTCAAGCCTGCCCTGCCAGGGCACCTTTGGTTTTGATGGCCTCGGTGGCGAGCTTGTCGGCGCGCTCGTTGTCGGCGTTGCCGCTGTGGCCTTTGACCCAGCGCCATTCGATCTGGTGACGTTCGGTGGCGGCATCGAGGCGTTCCCAGAGGTCCTTGTTCTTCACTGGCTTCTTATCCGCGGTCTTCCAGCCATTGGCTTTCCAGCCCATCAGCCAGCCGGTGATGCCCCGGCGGACGTAGTTGCTGTCGGTGATCATCTTGACCTTCATCGGTCGCTTTAACGTCTCGAGCGCCTGGATCGCCGCCATCAGCTCCATGCGGTTGTTGGTGGTGTCGGCTTCATAGCCCGAGAGTTCCTTGGCCAGCCCACGCCAGCGCAGAACGGCCCCCCAGCCACCGGGGCCGGGGTTGCCGGAGCAACCGCCATCGGTGTGGATCTCGATGGGCTCTTTGGCCTCAGGGGCTTCGTTGAATTCCGGAGTTTCCGGCGACGTTTCTTCATTCGTATCAGACATCGATCAATCCAGCGGTCAGTCAGTCCAAACC
>JBPCVQ010000099.1:0-24694 GCA_051010395.1 Geminicoccaceae bacterium
TCAGGCGACCACATTTGGGTCCACTGCTGAGCAACCAGCTCTATGCCCGGGTTCTCATCGATTGCCCTCTTGCAGCCTTCGAAGCGTTGAACTTCAGGAGTTGTACCCTTCTGGCCATGAATGATGACCATTTTGCCTTCGCCACCGGCAAGGCCGATGAGGTGAGAGCAAACTTGGTACGAAGACAAGACGTTTTCACCATAGATCGCCGTGTCACCCGGCTCGCCTTCAGGCTGACGGTCAACGTTGATAACCGGGATGCCTTCAGCACGCGCAAGGCGGGTCGGAACCGTTGCAGCGGCAGCGCCGGCCGGGATGGAGATGAAGGCATCAATGCCTTGGGTCAACAAATCCTGCACTTGGCTGACCTGGGTATTGGTGTCGCCCTTGGCATCGACGGTGATGACTTCGATGCCGAGTTTTCCCGCATAGCCCTCAACACCCTGTTTGATCTGGTTGAAATAGTCAGCCTGCAGGTTCGGAACGGCAAGGCCGATCTTTTTAATCCCAACGTCTTGTGCCGAAGTGGAGCCGGCCGCAACAGCGACCGCGGCTGTGGCAAGCATGGTCTTGATAATGAGTTTCACGGATTTCTCCTCCTCGTTTGTATTGGGCCATTGCGTTTGCTTGTGCCCCCTGCATGTCCGACCACTTCGGACTATCCTTTTGGGAAACGAAGTTTGCTCCGCTTTCCAGGATCTCATTTTCCTCTGTGCTTGAATGTCTCGGCCGCCACCGCCAGCACAATCACCAAGCCGATGATCACCGCTTGTAGAAACGGGGAAACACTAAGCAGATTGAGACCATTGCGCAGCACGCCGATGATCAGCACGCCGATGATTGTACCGCCTACGCCGCCGGTGCCACCTGACAGGCTGGTTCCACCAATGACCACTGCAGCGATGGCATCAAGCTCATAGGCAATCCCGATACTCGGTTGAACAGCGTCCAAGCGTGCCGCCAGCATGACACCAGCCAAACCTGAAAGCACGGCGCACATCGTGTAAACTAAAACGGTTGCACGTTTCACGTTGATGCCTGCAAGGCGCGCCACTTCAGGATTGCCGCCGATCGCGTAGAGCACGCGACCTCCCTCACGGTATCGCTGGAAGAGGATGGCGATCACATAGACCACCAGCATTACCGCCACTGTCATGGTGAGGAAGCCACCGTAACGGATGATTGCGCCCAAGTTGAACCAGGGTGGAAATCCGATGATTTGCGAACCATTCGTGATCATGTTTGCAAGCCCGCGGGCTATGGACATCATGGCGAGCGTTGCAATGAACGGCGGAACCTTGAATTCGGTGATCAACAACCCTGAAATGAGCCCGGCAACAGCCGCAGCGGCGAGCGCGCCGGTGATGGCTATGCTCATGGGCAGGCCTGCCTCGACATTGAGGTAGCCCAGCACCATCATCGCTAACGCCAATACCGAGCCTACCGAGAGGTCGATGCCGGCAATCAGGATAACGAACGTCATGCCTACGGCGATGATTCCGATAACGGTGATCTGGTCGAGGATGTTCAAGAAGTTACGAAGCGAGAAGAATGTGTCGGTCGCGATGCTCAGAAAAATGCAGAGAAGTAGAAGCCCGATCAAGGGGCCGGTCGCACCGCGCAAGGAGAACAGCGCCGTGAAGACCGGCGTTTCTGCGGAGCCTCTCGCGACCGAGTTGCGCATGCATCTCCCCTGCAGAATATTTATTCATCTACGTTAAAACATTTATACTGAGGCTCGTGAAATTCTGTCAACCGCTAAGCAGAAACCTATCAGTTCGCCTAGAATCGTTGTTTCTTATGTTGCTTGACACACTTACTTTAGAGCATCAATAATAGCATGTGAATAAAAATTCAACATGGCGAAGTTATGGAAGCGGATAGGCTTAGAGAGATCGCTAATCGTATCAGGCGGCGTGATCTTCAGGCAGTCTTCGAGGCAGGTGCCGGCCATATCGGCGGCGAGCTGTCCGTGATCGACCTGTTGACGGCGCTTTACTTCGACATATTGAATGTTGATCCGAAGAATCCACTGAGACCGGATCGCGACCGCTTCGTCCTGAGTAAAGGCCACACGGCCTGCGCGCTCTACGTGACCCTCGCCGAAGCCGGCTTCCTGCCAACAGACGAGATCGGCACATTTCTTCAGCCGCACTCTCGGCTGAACGGCCATCCAAACTGCACGAAAATGCCAGGTGTCGAGACCAATACCGGACCGCTCGGCCATGGTCTGCCTGTCGGCGTGGGCATGGCTAAAGCCGCGAAGATGGACGGTGCTTCCTGGCGCACCTTCGTTCTGGCCGGTGATGGCGAAATGCAGGAAGGCAGCAATTGGGAGGCGATAATGGCTGCAGTCCAGTTTGGTCTCGACAATCTGACGCTGATCGTCGATCACAACCGCCTTCAGCAAGGCGCCAGCCTGGCCGAAACGAACGATCTCGCCCCGATTGCACCAAAGCTCGAGGCGTTCGGCTGGACTGCAAAGGAAATCGACGGGCACGACATGGAAGCGATCGTCGATGCGCTTTCGCCCGAGGCTCGCGTGCCGGGCAAGCCGACATGCGTGGTCGCCCACACCAACAAGGGCCGGGGCGTTTCGTTCATGCAGGACCGGGTCGAATGGCATCATAAAGTGCCCAATCCTGAGCAATATGAGCAGGCCCGAAGGGAACTCGAGGAAGCTTTGGCATGAGTGCTTCCCAAACGCTTTATGATTGTCGAGACGCGTTCACAGAAGCGCTGCAGGTGATGGCAGCGGAGAATTCAGACGTGGTCGCCGTCTGCAACGACTCGGTCGGCTCCAGCAAGCTTGGCGGATTTCGTGAACGGTGGCCGGAGCGGCTGATCAATGTCGGCATTGCCGAGCAGAATCTGGTGGGCGTCGGCGCGGGCCTCGCCAATGGCGGCAAGCTGCCCTTCGTCTGCGCTGCATCTTGCTTTTTGACCGGGCGCGCGCTCGAGCAGATCAAGGCAGACATTGCCTACTCGAATGCCAATGTGAAGCTTTGCGGCATGAGTTCGGGCATGGCCTATGGCGAGCTTGGACCGACCCATCATTCGATCGAGGATTTTGCCTGGCTCAGGGCGCTTCCCAACCTTCCCGTTATCGCACCTTGCGATCGGATCGAAACCGCCGCCGCTACACGTTTCGCCGCTGGCTATGACGGGCCCCTTTTCCTACGGCTAAGCCGCGCCGGCGTGCCGGATCTCCTGCATGATGATCATGAATTCACGCTGGGCAAAGCGACGGCACTTCGACATGGCGGCGATCTCACCATCATCGCAAACGGCGTGCTTACCCATCGCGTGCTTGCCGCAGCCAGCATGCTGGCAAACAGAGGCTTCGAAGCGCGGGTGCTCAACATGGCAACCGTCCGCCCGGTGGACGAGTTGGCGATCATCCTCGCGGCTACTGAGACAGGCGCCATCCTTACTTGCGAGGAACACACGATCCACGGTGGGCTCGGCAGTGCTGTCGCTGAGGTTGTCGTGCGCCACCGCCCCGTGCCGATGGACATTCTCGGTGTTCCCGGTGTGTTTGCGCCGACCGGTTCCGCGAACTTCCTTCTGGACGAATTCGGCATGTCGCCCGAAGGCATCGCCAAGAGCGGCGAGGCGCTGGTAGCGAGGAAGGACTGAACATCATGGCCGAGCGCTCCGTCCTTGCCGTCGATCAAGGCACCACCAACAGCAAGGCGATCCTGGTTGCCGAAGACGGCCGCGTGCTGGCAAGAGGCTCGTCGCCCGTTCCGATCGAGCATCCGCGGTCGGGCTGGGTTCAGCAGGATGGCGAGCAGATTTGGCGAAGCGTGCAGGAGGCGATCGTCGCCTGTCTCGCCGAAGCTGATGATGTCGAGATCGTGGCTGTGGGCATTTCGAACCAGCGCGAATCGGTGCTCGCCTGGGATCGGAGATCGGGCAAGCCCGTTGGTCCCGTCATCACCTGGCAATGCCGGCGCACCGCAGAGGCCTGCAAGCTGCTCCGAAACGAGGGACGTGAGGTCGGAATTTTGGCCCTGACCGGCCTCCCACTCGATCCGCTTTTTCCGGCAACGAAAGTTCGCTGGCTGCTCGATCACCTTCCCGCCGATCAGGACCCGAAGGATCTATGCATCGGCACGGTCGACAGCTGGCTGATCTGGAACTTTACTGGCGGTGCTATCCATGCTTGCGATCGCTCCAATGCCGCACGTACCCAGCTGTTCGACATCGCGGAGGCTAGGTGGGACGAAGGTTTGTGCGAGATCTTCGGCGTCTCGCCGACCCTCTTGCCGGAGGTTCGGGACTCATCCTACGTGTTCGGCGAGACATCTGGCGTTTCCGGACTTGCTGACGGCATCCCCGTCAGCGGGGCAATCGGCGATTCCCACGGCGCACTCTTCGGCCATGGCGCCTATAACAAAGGCGACGGCAAGGTCACCTTCGGCACCGGCTCCTCGGTCATGGCCACGATCGCCGGCTTCAAAGTGCCGCCGAAGGGGCTGACGACCACCATCGCCTGGTCGTTGGAGGGCGTTTCGACTTTCGCCTTCGAAGGCAACATTCTGGTGAGTGCCTCGGTCCTTCCCTGGACCGCCGAGCTTTTGGGACTGGCGGATGTCCAGGCCCTGCTCGGTCTCGCCGAGACAGTGGACGGCTCCGAGGGGGTCTCGCTGGTGCCGGCTTTCGTCGGTCTGGGCGCACCTCACTGGAATGCGGAGGCGCGCGGCCTAGTCGCAGGCCTGAGCTTCGGTTCGAAGCCAGCGCATCTGGCGCGAGCAGCGGCTGAAAGCATGGCGCTTCAGGTGCATGACGTGTTCGACATTGTTCAACGTGCCGCAGGCACCGAGGTTGGCCGGCTGTTCGTCGATGGCGGCCCTAGCAGCAACCGGTTCCTCATGGGCCTGGTCTCCGGATATCTGGATCATCCAGTGATCATGTGCGAAACGACGGAAGCTTCTGCCCTGGGCGCTGCCTATCTAGCCGGGTTGTCCACTGGCGTCTGGGACGGCTTGGAGACGGTTTCAGGGCTTGCCAGTGAGCATACACCTCTGTTGCTGGAGATGGCCCCAAGCGTGCGCGAGGAGACGTTGACGAATTGGCGAAGCGGCATTGCACGCTCGACACTTGACGTCTGAGCCTCTCGGATCATTCGGGCGCACCAGCGGAAAGCTCGGAGCCCAACAGCTTGGAACAGTGCGTTGACGCGAACCAACGAACTTCGACTGATCGCCAGAGTTGCGCAGATGTACCATGTCGAAAGCATGCGCCAAGCGGACATCGCCAAACATCTTCGCCTCTCCCAGGCGACCGTGTCACGGATCCTGAAGCGCGCGCAGGACGAAGGCATCGTGCGCACAACGATCGTTGCTCCGTCCGGAACCTATGGTGAACTCGAACGCGGTCTGCGTGAACGTTTTAGTCTGCCGGAAGCGATCGTCGTCGAATGCGTCGAGGATAGGGATGGCGCCATCATGTCCCGCCTCGGCGAAGCGGCAGCGCATTTCGTCGAGGTGACATTGCAGCCAGGCGAGGTGGTCGGCGTCTCCAGCTGGAGCGAGACCATCTTGAAGATGGTCGACAACATTCATCCCATGAAGGCTGGCAAGGCGAAATATGTCGTCCAGACCTTGGGCGGCATGGGCAATCCAAGCGTGCAGACCCACGCCACGCAGCTGACCGCGCGCCTCGCCAAGCTGATCGGCGCCGAGCCAAGGCTCCTGACCTCACACGGCGTTGCTCAATCCCGCGAAGCCAAGCTTGTGATGCTGTCAGATCCCTATGTGCGCGAGACCATGGATCTGTTCAGCAGGATCACTCTGGCCATCATCGGTATCGGCGCGATCGAGCCGTCACGCTTGCTGGCGGGCAGCGGCAACGTGTTTTCGGCGGGGGAATTGTCCGATCTCAAGGAAGCCGGTGCGGTCGGCGACATCAGCCTCCGGTTCTTCGACAAGGACGGCGACCCTGTAAAAACCCCCCTGGACGATCGTGTCATCGGCATGGATATGGGGACGCTGTCGAAAGTCGACCGCGTTATTGCCCTTGCGGGTGGACAATCGAAGACTGAGGCGATTGCCGGCGCCTTGCATGCGGGCGTGTTGAACGTCCTCATCACCGATAAATTCACGGCGGCAAGACTGCTGGACCAGCACCACGAATTCGAAAAGGAGGCAGACGTCGCATGAGACGATTTGAGGGAAAGACCGTCGTTGTCACGGGCGGCAATAGAGGTATCGGCTATGCAATGGCCGAGCGCTTTTGTGAGGAGGGTGCAAACCTGGTGATCGCTTCGATCGAAGAGCAGGTGCATGAGGCGGCGACTGGCCTTCGAGAAAGCGGTGTCGAGGTTTTGCCGGTGCTCTGCGATGTCAGCGACATTGAGGCCGTGAAGGCGCTCTATGACGCGGCCGAGGCCGAATTCGGCAGCATCGACGTCTCGATCCAGAACGCCGGGATCATCACGATCGCCAAGATCGAGGATCTGACCGAGAAGGAATGGGACAACACGATGGACGTCAACACCAAGGGCGTCTTCCTCTGCTGTCAGGAGGCCATCCGGCGCATGCGCAAGTCGGGAAAGGGTGGCAAGCTGATTTGCACGGCCTCAGGACAAGCGCGCCAGGGGTTCATCTACACACCGCACTACGCTGCCTCGAAATTCGGTGTCATGGGCATCACCCAAAGCCTTGCCAGGGAAGTGGCGGAGGAGGGTATCACCGTCAACGCGATCTGCCCCGGCATTATCGAGACTGACATGTGGGATTATAACGACCGCGTCTGGGGGCAGATGCTGGGTGACTATGGTCCGGGCGAACTCATGGCCGATTGGGTGCAGAACATCCCGATGAAGTACGCTGGCAAGGGCAGGGATGTTGCTGGTCTCGTGGCCTTTCTGGCAAGCGACGACGCAGCCTATATCACCGGCCAAACCATCAATGTCGATGGTGGCCTGATCATGTCCTGACTTGTGGCGCTGCCATCAGGCGACGTCACGCTGCGCCGTGACCTGATCTAGAGTGAGAACCGCGGCGGCGGCATCCGCAGCCTCGCGCCCTTTCTTGACGAAATGCGCCTCGAAGAATGCGTTGTGCTCGTCGGTCGGCTGAAAATGGTGCGGCGTGAGCGACACCGAAAGGATGGGGACATCGGTCTCGAGCTGAACATCCATCAGCCCTGTCACAACTGCCTGCGCCACGAATTCATGACGATAGATCCCGCCATTCACGACGAAGGCTGCTGCAACGATGACGTCGAAATCACCGGATAACGCCAGCCGCTTCGCCAAAAGAGGCATCTCGAAAGCGCCTGGCACCTCGAACACCGAAAGCATCGGCGACGGCAGGAGTTCATCCAGCCTTTCAACGAAACCAACATGCGCCTGATCGACGATGTCGGCGTGCCAGCGCGCTTTGATGAAGGCTATTTTCGCAGGTCTGGTCATCGCGCCCGATCCTTTCTTGACTTAAGAAGATTTTAGGGCGGCAGACACTCGACGCGTCACGTCAAATGATCCGTTCTCTTCCATCCGGACTATACCGTCGGCCCCGGAATCTCACCGGTGTCTGCTGACCCTTCCTTAGAAGGCGCTCGCGGGCTGTCACCGCCGGTGGGGAATTTCACCCCGCCCTGAGAACAAGATTGGGATAGATCATCAAACGTAAATGAGCAACAGCGATCGCGGCGTTTTTCATGCTTCAACGGCGAATTCTAGCATCCCGGCGTCGACTTGTGCGACCGTCAGCTGCTCTATGTTCTAGCCTCCTAATTTTGGCAAACCGCCGGCCATATTGCCTGCTGACGGCTGGAGCTCGAACCTGTTGGGAAAGTCTTATTCCAGGAATCAACACCCTGGCTTCCCCAAATTGCAGTTGTTGGCTCGCGCTTGATCTTAGGAAGTTTTTGCTATCATCTGGCTGATAGGGAGTTCCTACCGTCTCGTTTGGTTCTTGGTTCTCGAATTCCGGGCGTTGTTGTCAAACTCCGCTAGTTTGTCCTCGCCGGATGCATGGTTCTCTCCGCGTTAGGCATGTTTTCTCCGCATGATGACGGCGACTGACGTAGGTGGATCAATGTGCGGAGCGCGTTTGCTCAATTGAGCATCGCAAAACCAGGAGCGACCTCACCTCGACTATCGTCCTGGCAGGGACGCTTCCTCCCACAGGGTAGCGGGAGCTCGGTGTCGAGCTATGCTGGTTGTTCAGTCGTCTTCTCGGAGGTCCAGCTAAAGTCGTAGCATCGATCCACATCAGGTGCAGGATGACGGCCAGTTTCCGGGCAACAGCGACCTTCGCTTTGCGAAGGCTGGTGCGTTTGGCGAGCCGTATTCCCCAAGCCTTGAGTGTCGACCAGCTTTCGACGCGGGTCAGCCGCCCGATCGACAACGCAAATTGCCGTCTGCTTCAATGACACATCCAGTCCGACGTAATGTTCCATGTCCAATCCCCATCGTTTCATGACCGTCACATGATCCACCTCATCCGCTCCTGTGTAGGCGAGATTAGAAGTATCGGGTGAGACGCGAGCCCGGAATTACGCCATGTGCGGAAAGGCTGGACGAGTTCAGCTATTTGAGCCCGCCGCCCTTATCATCGGTTTCGTCGCCCGTGACGCCCGATTTTCGTGTTTCGTGGCACAGCATGGCTCTCACGCCGTCAGATTGACGGATCTGGGCCGGCTGATCGATTTTTGATTCTTGATTGAGGTGACCTACGCCCGGATCAGCGGCATGATGTCGAAGATGTTGATCACGCGGGTCAAATTATAGGCGAGCACGGAGAGCGCCGTTTCGGTGCGCACGTTCTTCAGCCGCTTGGTTAAGAAATGGACCGCGCCCAGGTGTATCCTGATCGTGCCAAATGGATGGGCCATGGTGTTCTGCAATCGGTAAGGCTGCTCCCATGTCTCCTTCTCCTCCCACTTTGTTAGGAGGAAGGTGCATGATCAAAACCTCCACCAAAAGTGAATCATTTCATCGCGTAAACGGTATTGTAGGGCCAAGATCTACGCTGTTGTGATGCGCCTCTTGCACGCGATACATGGGTTGAAGCCTTGCGCCCATCGTTCGCGCCGGAGTGATCGCGACGTTGGCCGTCGACACCTCCAATGAAGTCAGTATTACCCTGTCGCGGGTGAAAGCGGCCATGCTCGAGCTCCAACCCGCGAAATTCGAGCACCTCGGAGAGATTCTGGATGTGCCGGTCAGTATTGCGCGCAGTGCCTGTCAGCGAGGCGGCGATGTCAGCGTTGCGTGCGCTCATGAACTGAAACGCGAAGCGCGGCGCTACGGCGACAATACCAAGCTTGATGAGCGCAGGATTCTCGGCGAGATCGAACAAGCAGTCGAGCAAGAGCCTGCGTTCATTGTCCTCTTCGACGGGTTGAATGAACCAGCATCGCTGAGATGGTTGCCAACATTTAGGCGATTTGCGGTTCTGTCACAAATATTTGGAGAGTTTGAGGGGCGGCTATGACTGGACAGATTTATCCATCGAGAGCGGCAAATTGCTGGACATAGGACAGCGCTGTTTTGTCGAACTTCTTCTTTCGGCTCATGTGAGCGACCTCGATGCCCTGCAGGGTCGCCAATGCCGAATAGAACGCTTTGAAGCCCTTCATCGACTTTATGATCTTCTTGATGAAGCGGTGATCCTGCTCGACGATGTTGTTCAAATATTTCACTTGCAAGATCTCGATCAGCGCCCGCCGCTTCGTCTCGTCGCTCGGACAGCATGAAATCCAGGGTTTTAGAAAAACACCGCAAACGGGATCACGTCCTTGGGATAGTGCTTGCCTTTGAAACTGATCATAAAGTGATCCGAGCGATGAGGCTTGTCGAGCAACCTCTCTAAGCCATAAGCGGCCGTGACGCACATGCCTCCGAAGGCTTTGCGACAAACCAGAGAGTTTCTTAGTCGTTACTTGAAAAATTCCAGGAATGTCCGTTTCTATTATTTGAAATAAATTCCTAGAACGGAAAGCTGGCTGGCCTATCGAACTCGTGTCATTCAATGATTTTCATCAACGGAATCATCGAAAAAGCCCAGAAATGCGGCAAAAAACCCTTGACTGAAGCTTGGTATCCAAGTCATTTTTATATGAGCTTTGGGAGAAATCTTCTTCTTATTGCCATGAAACTACGATGTAATTATGCATACAATGATTATATCAAGCGGAGGGCGATATGGGGATTCTAAGCACGATTGGAATAATCAATGAACCTGTAACAACAGTGACCAATACGAAAACAGGTGGATTCTATAGGTTCGATCATTCAAGAAATGACATTGTCATCAATGGTGGCGAAGTGACAATCACTCATAAGAAAGGTAAAAAAAAGGGCCAAGTCGAAAAAATGAGTGTATTGAAAGCTGCGCAAAATGGTTATGTCTGGGGGGCGCTTTATTTTTAACCACATTGCTCCAATACTTTTGACGTAGCTTCATCCCGTGCTGCGATGACCAGGGCGTCATTCTTGCCCAGGCATCGGTAGGAATCAGCCCGGTTTTGTCGCAAAACCTTCAGAGTTTTGTGCGTCGCCGCCGCTTATGACTTAGAGAGGTTGCTCGACAAGCCTTATCGCTCGGATCGCTTCATGATCAGTTTCAAAGGCAAGCACTATCCCAAGGATGTGATCCTGTTTGCGGTGTTTTTCTGAAACCCTGGATTTCATGCTGTTCGAGCGACGAGACGAAGCGGCGGGCGCTGATCGAGATCTTGCAAGTGAAACATGTTGAACAACATCGTCGAGCAGGATCACCGCTTCATCAAGAAGATCATAAAGTCGATGAAGGGCTTCAAAGCGTTCTATTCGGCATTGGCGACCCTGCAGGGCATCGAGGTCGCTCACATGATCCGAAGAAAGCAGTTCGACAAAACAGCGCTGTCCCCTGTCCAGTCATAGCCGACCCTCAAACTCTCCAACTATTTGCGACAGAACCATCTTTCTGAGCAAAACACTCGCCTGGATCCAGTTTTTCGGTCGCTTATTCCAGAGATGAGGACGCTCTACTGCCCTTGAAACCGTGCGTCTCGCTTTTCCTTGAAAGAAGCGGCGCCCTCCTTGCCATCGTCGGTGAAGGCGAGGGCTGCCGAGGCAAAGCCCTGGAGGGCGTGGCCGGGTTCCTCGTCGGCGGCATGGTCAAGCATTGCCTTGGCCATTTGCGTCGCGATCGGCGCCTTGGCCGCGATCCTTTCAGCAAGCGCCAGACCCTCGGCTTCGAGTGCTTTTTCCTCGACCATCGCGGTGATCAATCCAGCGTCCAGCGCCTGCTGGGCACCGAGCGGCGCACCGGTCAGCACCAAGGTTTTAGCGCGGGCGAGGCCGATCAGTTTGATCAGACGGCGGATGCCGGACCAGCCGGGGATGGTGCCGATGCCGGTTTCGGGGAGCGCGAAGCGGCTTTTCTCCGTGGCGATGCGGATATCGGCGCAAAGGGCAAGTTCGAGCCCGCCACCATAGGCAATGCCGTCGATCGCGGCGATCACCGGTTGTCGTAGGCGGGCGAGGCGATCAAACAAGCGATTGCCATTGGCAATCCAGTGACGCCACATGTCCAGCGGGTCGAATTCGGACCAGGCCGCGATATCGGCGCCAGCGCAAAAGGCCTTGCCGCCTTCGGCCGCGAGGATGACGACGCGTGTCTCTTTGTCCTTCTCCAATGCAGTGAGTGCTGTATCGAGCTGGTCAAGCATGACGTCATTGAAAGCATTCAGTTTCGCAGGTCTAGCCAAAACAAGGCGAACGACATGCTCGGTGGCTGCTTCCCGTCTGATCATCGGATCGGCCATCTAGCGATTTCCTTGGATGAGATCGGCTGTTTTCTCACCGATCATGATGGTCGCGGCGTTAGTGTTGGAGCTGACAATGCACGACACCACGGCGCTGTCGCAAACACTTAGCCCATCAATGCCATGCACGCGAAGTAGTGAGTCAACCACGGCGAGCGCGTCGCCCCCCATTTTGCAGGTGCCGACGGGGTGGAAGCTGGTGACGCCGTCGTCGAGGTAGTGTAGGTTTTGATGAAGGGTGCGAGTGCCGGCTGGCCCATGATGTCACACATCATCTTCAGACCTTTGACCGTCATCTTCAGATCATGCTCGTCGGCGATGTAATTGGGATCCACCGCTCGTGGGTCGTAGACTTCGCCGCTTGTCAATCTCACCGAGCCTCGGCTCTTCGGCCGTAATAAGTAGCTATTGAGGTGCAGCCATGGCCGGATGGGACAGGCGGTACACCCGCTTCGACGCCGGCGGCTGGCAGGAAATCCGAGAGCATCAGAAGCTTGGGTGAGCCGACGGCACCGGCAGTGACTTCGACGCGAGGCCGGACGAAGATAACCGGTTGCCGTCGAGCAGCGGCGTGCATGGCGGGTCGTTGTTTGATAGACGCCGGAACCCGCCTGGTTCTTACCGTTGAAATCGGGCGTGTAGGGGATATCGCTCTGCTGGCAGCCCCGAACGAAGCGCCTGGTCAGGGGGGGCAGGCTTGAAACGCCGAGCGGACCACCATGGCCGTGATCGTCACCGGCGAACGTGTCGTTGTCCTCGGACTTCAGAAAACAGGACTTCATCTCGTCGAAAGACCAGCCGGCGCAGCCTTCGTCCTCGGCCCAACGGTCGTAGTCTTTCGGACAGTCACGAGTGAACACTTCGGCGTTGATCGAGTTGCCGCCAACGATCATATAGTCGTACACAAAAGTGCACCTTTGAGGCTTACCCGAAACAGCAGCACCGTCCGACATTGGCGTCGCCAGCACTTTGTCACTATATGGTTACTTACTTTAAACCTTGGGGATATCGTCGTGGCAAGAATTGGAGGGGGAGGGCGTCCCCTGGCGTTAGTTACTGGGGCAAGGCGTGGGCTTGGGCGTGCGATTGCAGTGGCGCTGGCGGGGCGTGGGTTTGATCTCGCCCTGAACGACCTGGAGGCCGGCGATGATCTCGATGCCACTGCAAGTCTTGTCGAGGCTGAAGATGCGCGAGCGACTGCTTTGCCAGCAGACATCGCCGATCTTAGCACTCATGAAAATCTGATAGCCAACGCTGCCGCCTTCGGCCCCCTTACTTGCCTGGTCAACAACGCCGGCGTCTCCGTCCTTTCCCGAGGCGACCTGCTAGAAGTGGGCGTCGACAGTTTCGACCATTGCCTGAACGTCAACACCCGTGCCACCTTCTTCCTGACCCAGGCTTTCGCCAGGCATCTTCTCAAGCTCAAGACAAACACCGTAGCCAAGGTAACGGCCGGCGGGCCTCCCGCCATTGTTCTGGTGAGTTCGGCGAATGCGACGGCGGTATCTGTTAATCGGGGGGAATATTGCGTTTCGAAAGCAGCAGCCTCGATGGTGGCGAAGCTTTTTGCCCTGCGATTGGCAGGTGAGGGGATTGGCGTTTACGAGGTCAGACCGGGGATTATCGCGACCGAGATGACGGCGCCTTCCAAGGCGCGTTATGACACTTTTTTCGAAGAGGGGCATTGTCCCATACCGCGCTGGGGGAAGCCTGCCGAGGTTGGCCGCGCGGTCGCAGCCTGTGCTGCGGGCGATCTCCCCTACACCGTCGGCCAGCCAATCCTGATCGACGGCGGTCTGACCCTGCCCAATTTTTGAGGAGCTTTTTGAGCTTCAAGCCCGGCATGCCGAAACCGGTGCGCGGCGCGGCGGCGAAGCGAGAGCCCATCCTAGAAGGCGACACGGTTCGACAGGGCATCGATCCGAAGCAGCTCTACATTTCGATCGTGACACCCGGCTATTACCCACCTCACCAACCGTTTCATCTGTTCAGTGATCTATGGCCGCAATCTTGGAGCGTCACCGGCGCTGGACGAACGGGCTACCGGAGATCGAGGACATGATGCTGTGGATAGTGCTGAAGTCCTCAGCCAAGGATAGCCGACACCATTGAGCTGGGGTGGATCGGGAATCCGATTGCAAGCGATCTGGACACAGCATATAAGTAACTAAACAGTGACAAAAAAGGTAATCAGGGAGGCTGTGCCATGTTACGAGATAAGCTTACACAAAATGTAAGGCTCTCAATGTTGGATCGTCGCCGCCTGTTGCAGGGTACGGCAGGCATTGCCGGTCTCAGCGCCTTTTCGAGCGTTCTCGGCAAAGCAGTACGCGCCCAGGCGGATGAGTGGACGCTCGCGATCTCGATGCGCTCGCTCGCCAATCCCTACCACGCCACTTTCGCCAATGCCGGCAAGGCGTTCGCCGAGAGCATTGGCGCGCCCTTCGAAATGCTGGTGACCGAGGGTAACAGTGAGAAGGGCATCGCCGACGTGCGCGCATTGCTTGCCCGTACCCAGGGCAAGTTGGTCCTCAATATAGATCCAAACGACAGCCCGGACGCGCGCGTCATCGTCGAGGAATGCGCCAAGGCCGGTGCCTATGTCGTCACACAGTGGAACAAGCCAGACGATCTGCACCCCTGGGACTTCGATCCGAGCTACGTCGCTCACATGTCCTTCGACGGCGTGCCAACCTCGACGGCGATCACCGATGCGCTGATCTCCTCCATGGACGGCGAAGGCGGGATCGTCGCAATCGGTGGCATTCTCTCAAACGTGCCGGCGATCGAGAGAAAGCTCGGCATGGAACAGGCAGTCGAAGCTACTGGCGGCAAGGTGCAGGTTCTAGACTTCCAACCAGCGGATTGGAACGAGACCAAGGCGTTCGAGATCATGCAGGCTTGGCTCACTCGCTTTGGCGATGACATCAAGGGTGTCTGGGCTGCCAATGATGGCATGGCGATCGGCGCACTCGAAGCACTTCGTCAGGAGGGCAGGGCGGGCGATGTTCCGGTTACCGGAATCGATGGCATCGACGCCGCCGTTCAAGCGGTCGAGGCGGGCGAGATGGCCGGCACCGTCGCCTGGGACCCCGCTTGGACCGGCGGCATGGGGCTCTCGATCGGCTATCACAGCGCGATCGGCGAGATCGACATCGCGAGCGAACCCCAGGAACATCGCGAGTTCTATGGCACCGGCATCATCGTAACGGCCGATACCGTCGAGGACTTCAAAAACATGGACAGCAGTCTCGACTACAAGGACTTCTGGGGCAAAGCGACCGGCCAAATCCAATACCGTTGACGGCTTGGCAGTCTGCATTGACTGGAAGGTGTTAGCCTTGGGATGTTGACGGCTGAGGTCCGGTCGTTGGCGATGAAGGGTGGCTTTGGGTAACGGGAACAGGGCGTCATGAAAGGATGGGGGCGATATCGATCTCTCGCTCCCGTCATCGTCCTGGTGCTGCTTTGCCTGATCATCGCGTCAATCAACGGCAACTTTCTCTCGGTCTCGAACTTCATTCGCCTTTTGAGCGCAGCAGCAGTGCCGCTGGTGCTGGTGATGGGGGCGACGTTCGTCATCCTGATGGGCAGCATCGATCTTTCGGTCGAGGGGGTGGTGGCGCTGACGGCGGTCGTCGTCAGCATGATGGTGGCGAACGACTTTACCAGTCTGGATCTCGGTTTTCTGTCGCTGCCGGTGGCGTTGTTCGTCGGCGGCCTTATCGGTTTCGCCAATGGCATCGTTCACGTCCGGTTGCAGATCCCGAGCTTCATGACCACGCTTGGCATTGGTTTCGCCTGCGTCGGTATCGGAACAGCAGTGCTCGGCGGCTACACCGTACGCATCTCGGACCGCGGCTTTCGTGACCTGACGCTCGGTCGTTTCCTCGACGTGCCCTACTCGGTTTGGGTGGCAGTGCTTGCCGTTCTAATCGCCTGGGTTATTCAAGAGCGCACGCGCATTGGTCGCTGGATCTATGCGATTGGCACCGATGAGGTCACAGCCCGTCAAGTCGGTGTGCCTGTGGAGAGCACACGTATCTGGGTGTTCTCCATCGCAGGCGTTTTCTACGGCCTGGGCGGCGCCATGAGTGCAGCGCAGCTCGGCCAGGGTCACGCTTTGATCAGCCAGGGAAGATTGTTCACGACCATCACGGCGGTCGTGGTCGGCGGCACGGCCCTTTCAGGCGGAGTCGGCTCGGTCCTGAATTCCGTTGTCGGCGTACTGATCGTCATCGTGCTGGCCAACGGCATGGTGCTGATGGGTATCCCGCCCTTTGTCCAGCTCGGGGTTCAGGGTGTTTTGATCATCATCGCCGTGGCGCTCGCTCTCGATCGTACGCGGCTGGCGGTGGTCAAATGACGGCCGTTCTCGAAATCAGGAACGGCAGCAAGAGCTTTCCAGGCGTGAAAGCGATGGATGACGTCTCCATGCATGTCGATCGACATGAAGTGGTCGGGCTGATCGGTGAGAATGGTGCCGGTAAGTCGACCCTCCTGAAGATCGTCACCGGAATCTATCAGCTTGATCGGGGCGAGCTGCATGTGAACGGCCGAAAACTCACCCTCGTGAGCCCGCGCGATGCTTTCGATCACGGCGTCGCCATGGTGTTTCAGGAGCAGTCCGTTCTTCCACCGCTGACCATCGCCGAGAATATCTTTCTAGGGCGGGAGCGAGAATTTCTGCGTTTCGGCCTGATCGACAAGGCGAAGATGAAGGCGGCGGCTAAGGAGGAACTGGCCAAAGTTCGTCTGGATATCGACCCTGCAACCAAGGTTGCCGATCTGACCTTCGCCGAACGCCAGATGGTCGAGATCGCCAAAGCGCTCTCGCTGGACGGCCGGATCGAAGGCGAGGTCATCATTCTCCTCGATGAGCCGACCTCGGTGCTCGAGCAGCGGGAAATCGACATCCTGTTCGAGATCATCAGTGATCTGAAACAGCGCGCCTCCATCCTGTTCATCTCCCATCGACTCGATGAAGTGCTTGCCGTTTCCGACCGGGTTTATGTCATGCGAGACGGCAAGGTCGTTCACGAAGTAACTTCGGCCAAGGCGAAACTGCATAACCTCCATCAGCAGATGGTCGGCAGACAGCTCGATTACCATTACTACCGCGAACAGCGTCAGGTCGAGGCTGGCGAAAATGTGCTACTCGAAACGACGGATCTCACAAGGTCAGGTCAGTTTGGAGAGGTTTCGTTTCGCCTGCATGAAGGTGAAATTTTGGGCATTGCGGGTGTCGTCGGTTCCGGGCGCGAATCGCTGGCGCGCTGTCTTGCAGGGTTGGAGCCGGCTGATCGGGGCGAGATCATCCTAGGCGGCCGGGCCGCCCGGATCGACGCACCGCATCAGGCGGTGAGGGCGGGTATTGGCTTCGTGCCGAGCGAGCGCAAGGTCGAGGGGATCGTTGCGGCTCTGGACGTCGCTGAGAACATGACCCTCGCTGCTGGCGATCAGTTCCTTCGCCGTGGGCTTATCGACTTTGCGGCCGAACGCGCGATGGCGACCACCTGGATCGACCGGCTCGGCATCAAGACGCCTCACGTGAGGACGCCGGGCGGCAGCCTCTCCGGCGGCAATCAGCAAAAGGTCGTTCTCGCCAAATGGCGGATTGCCGGCTCCGACGTAATGGTCCTCGACCACCCGACCCGCGGCATCGATGTCGGCGCGAAAGAGGAGGTCTATGAGCTCATCCGCGACATGGCGGAAGATGGGCTCGGCATTCTCCTGCTTGCCGATACACTGGAGGAAGTGATCGGCATTTCCTCCCGCATTCTCGTGATGAAGGATGGCCGCATCAGCAGGACCTTCGAAGCTGCGGTCGGCGCCAAACCTGATCAGATCGATCTGATCGAGGCGATGGTCTGAGCGATGCAGGGCTGGCTCAAAGATCAAATGCCGCTGATCGTTCTCCTTCTCCTGCTTCTGGTCTTGAGCCTGATCGATCCCGGTTTTATCAGGCCCAGCAATCTTCTGGTGATGACTGCCGACACCATGACGCTGTTTTTAATGGCGGCTGGCGCCACCTTCGTCATCATGACCGGCGGCATCGATCTTTCGATCCAGGCGGTCGCCTCGATGACGTCCTGCATCGTCGCCACACTCCTGCCGCCGCTTGGCTTCGCCGCCGTACCGCTTGCGTTGATGGCGGGCGCGATTTCCGGTCTGATTTGCGGCCTGGTCACCACCAAGCTGCGTATCCCGTCCTTTGTCGCAACGCTTGCAGTGAGCGGCGTCGTCACGTCGGTCGCCTATATCGCCTCGGATACCCGCTCCGTTCTGATATCGGCCAATGATCGGGATGCCTATCTCGGCTGGGCGATTGGGGAGATCGGGCCGCTACAGAATGAGATCCTGGTCGGACTTGTCATCCTCATCGGCCTAACGCTTGTTTACAACCTGACGCTGTTCGGCCGTTTTTTAAGAGCAATCGGCAGCCAGGAACGCGCCGTGATCGCATCTGGTATCCATGCGGATCGCATCAAGATCCTGGCCTTCGTGATTTCTGGCACCATGGCAGGTCTTGCCGGTGTGGTCATGGCGGGACGTCTCGGCTCCGGTTCGCCAACGCTTGCCAATGAGTTTCTGCTGCCGGCAATCGCCTGCATCATCGTCGGTGGCACAGCGATCACCGGCGGCGTCGGCAGCGTCTGGCGCACCTTTATCGGTGCATTGATCATCGTCGTCGTGCGCATCGGGATGACATTTGTGGGTGTCAGCGTGTTCGCGCAGCAAATCGTCTTCGGCCTGATCCTGGTCGCGGCCGTCGCGATCACCATGGATCGAAGCAAGGTCGCGACGGTGAAGTAAGAATTCGTTTGATCTTTGGTGATCGGCAAACCCATTGGTATGTCCGCTGCGAAGAATTTCCATGACCATCCCGACGGTATGCCGCATATCTTTGGATGTCCTGGCGCTTTCTCCGAAGGCTGCAGAAACCGAATGACGTGGTCACACCACTAGAAGCGATAGACGACCGCAAGGCCAATCACCGGATAGAACTGGAAATCCTCCAGATCGTTCTCAACGTCCTCTTCCTCGGCCGCCAGCTCCGCCTCGAGGACTGGATCGCCTTCGAGAAGCCCGTCTTCCGCATCGAGATTGACGTCCGCCTTTCCTTGATACATGACGCCGAGATCGAAGCCGATGCTGAGCGATCCGTCCAGAAGGGCTGCCCCGTAGCCGACGCCGAGATAGGGGGCCAATACGTCGAAACTGACATCGCCATCGAGCGTTCCGACATCATCGGCATCAAAGACGACGTCTCCGATCTCGACGTCTTCGTTCGGCCTGCCGGTAAGATCAGCCTCATTGAAGTTGAAACGAAGGCCACCGCTTAGACGAAATCCGCCTTTGAACGGATGATAGTCGACGAGGGCGCCTAGCGATGCCAGTGTCGCTTCCGCGTCATAATCGACGTCGTCGATCTCACGATCGGCATCCAGGCTGAACCAGTTACCGCCGAAGCGAAGCCCGAAGGATTCATTGAGGCGGGCGCCTGCTTCAAGGCCAAGGCCAAGCGTACTGACCGCGGGGCTGACGTACAGGCCGTAGGGCAGGGGGGCGGGTTCGCTAACCGGCAGCACATCCGCATCACCGATGGTTTGGGCCGCGAGCAACTGCGGCCACAAGACAAAAATCAACGTGGCAGCGAAAAATTGACGCATTTGTCAGCTCCTGGACAATCACCTGCAGATTTGACCAGATCAAAGTAAATAAAGCGTTAACATGTCAATTGAATAGCAAGCGATGCGGCCTTTTTTTATTCGGCGTGACAAATATGCATGTACGGTTTCGCTTTGATGAATGATCAGGGGAACAGTGGTTCCTCGCCCAGTCCCTCGGTCTCAGGCAAATCCAGCATGAGATTCATGTTCTGAAGCGCCTGGCCGGATGCGCCCTTCACCAGATTGTCGGTCACGCTTAACAAGATCGCCCGGTCCGGCAGGCGGCCGGGGTGGACGGCGATCAGGCACCGGTTGGTGCCGCGGACGTGGCGCGTGGCCGGCAGGCTTCTAAAAGGGAGAACCTTCACGAAAGGCTCCTCGCTGTAGCGTTGCTCCAGAGCGATCTGGAGATCTTCTGGCGTCGTCGTACCTTCAAGATTGACATAGATGGTCGCGAGGATGCCCCGGTTCATCGGCACGAGGTGGGGTGTGAAGGTGACGGCCACCTCTTTGCCGGCCGCCTCGGAGAGGCCCTGCTCGATCTCCGGCATATGCCTGTGGGTGCTGACGCCATAGGCATGCAGCCCCTCGCTGACCTCGGTGTGCAATGAGCCTTCCTTCGGTGCGCGGCCAGCACCGGTCACGCCAGACTTGGCATCGATGATGATTGGATCGGTCTGGATCAGGCCTGCCTCCAGAAGCGGGCGAAGCGGCAGCTGCGATGTCGTCGGATAGCAGCCAGGGTTAGCTACCAGATCGGTTTTTCTGATATCGTCCCGGCAAAGTTCGGTAAGGCCGTAGACGGCAGTCTTCTGTCGCTCCACGGCAGCATGAGGCTTGCCATAGATCCGCTCATAGGCAGCGGGATCGCTGAGGCGGAAGTCTGCCGACAAATCCACGATCTTCGGCCCTTTGGGCAGGGCACCGATCACCTCCTGTGTGGTGCCGTGCGGCAGGCAGCCGAAGACGACATCGAGCTTGTCCAGATCCAGATCGCCAATCTTGGAAAGCTCCGGAAGGTCGCGGCCGGCAAGATGGGGAAAGACGGCATCAATGGTCTGGCCGGCAAAACGCTCGGAGGTCATGCAGGTCACACGTGCCGAGCCGTGGCGGGCGAGCAGGCGAAGCAGTTCAGCACCCGTATAGCCGGTTGCGCCCAAGATTCCGATGCTGGCTGTGTTCGTTGCCATCGACCCGTTCCTCATGTTGAAAGCGCCCGCAAACCGACCCTCGACCGGCAGACGGACAAGGGGTTTATCTCACGACCAACGCCTGCTGGCCACTATTATTCAGACGTTTTGGGTGGTTCCGTCAGCCCTAAATCTGAGCTAGAAATCGATCGTCGACAGCGTGCTGGGCGCCGGCAACGTGTCGGGTGACGGCGGCATTCCTGGAGGATGGCATCATGAAAGTCCTGGTGATCGGTTCCGGTGGGCGCGAGCACGCGCTTTGCTGGTCCCTTGCCGTATCGTCGTTAGTCGACGAGCTCTATTGTGCGCCCGGCAGTTCCGCGATCACCGAAGAAGCAAAGCTGATCCCGATCGCCGTCGACGATATTGACGGCATCATCCGGTTTTGCCAGGAGCAGGCGATCGATCTGGTGTTTCCGGGGCCGGAGCTTCCGCTGGTGCTCGGCGTCGCCGATCGGCTCGAAGAAGCGGGGATCAAGTGCTTCGGACCGAGTGCTGCTGCAGCGCGTCTCGAAGGCTCGAAGGCGTTCATGAAGGCTTTCGCAACCCGCAATCAGATTCCCACGGCTGCCCACGCTGTCTTTTCACGCGATCAGGTCGATGAAGCCAAAGCCTATATCATCGAGCAGGGTGCGCCGATCGTGATCAAGGCGGATGGCCTTGCCGCCGGGAAAGGTGTGACCGTGGCGACGACAATCGACCAAGCGCTCGGTGCTGTCGACGATGCCTTCAACGGTTCCTTCGGAGAAGCAGGCGCAGAGCTGGTGATCGAGGAGTGTTTGATCGGCGAGGAGGTCAGTTTCTTTGCGCTGGTCGATGGCGACCACATTCTTGGCTTCGGCACGGCACAGGATCACAAAAGGGTCGGCGAGGGCGATCAAGGGCTGAATACCGGCGGCATGGGCGCTTATTCGCCGGCCCCTTGCATGACCGACGAGGTGATCAAGAGCACCATGGAGAAGATCATTCGCCCGACGGTGAAAGGCATGGCGACGGAAGGAGTTCCCTATCGAGGGGTGCTCTATGCAGGACTAATGCTGACCGAGGTTGGGCCGAAGCTGATTGAGTATAATGTGCGCTTTGGCGACCCTGAATGTCAGGTTCTGCTGCCCAGGCTGATGAGCGATTTTCTCCCCATCGTCCTTGCCGGCACAAACGGTACGCTTGAGCAGGCTGATGTCCGCTGGCGTCCCGTTCACACCATGACGGTGGTCGTTGCCGCCGAGGGCTATCCCGGCGGTTACGAGAAGGGAACAGAGATCAGAGGCCTGGAAGCGGCTGAAAAGGTTGAGGGGGTGACCATTTTTCATGCTGGCACGAAACGCGAAGGCGATCGCTGGCTTGCAGCCGGAGGCCGGGTTCTGAACATCACCGCCGAGGGCGAAACCTTGGCCGAAGCACGGGATCGCGCCTATGCGGCCGCTGACCGGATCGACTGGCCGGAAGGCTTTTGCCGCCGTGACATCGGCTGGCGTGCGCTCAATCCCACCGGTTGATTCCCCTTACCCATTCAGCAGCCCGCATACCCTCTCAAGATGTGCTCATTCGTCGGCAACGTCCACAAGTCCATGAAGTGGTCACACCACAAAGAGATCGACGGTTTCGAACTTGGTGACGTCGACGATGCCGAGGTCGGAAATGCGGATTTCGGGGATAACCACGAGGGCAAGGAGCGAGTGCTGCATATAGGCATTGTTTAGACTGCATCCGGCATCGAGCATGGCTCGCCCAAGCCCATCCGCCTGTTCCGCCACCACCTCCGCGCGTTTCTCGGACATCAACCCAGCGATCGGCAAATCGACCAGCGCCTGTTCTTCTCCATCCCTGATGAAGATCACGCCGCCACCAACCTCTCCAAGGCGATTGGCAGCCTTGGCCATGTCATTCTTACTGGTGCCGACCACGATCATCTGATGGCTGTCATGGGCAACGGTCGAGGCCATGGCGCAGTCGACATTATAGCCAAAGCCCGAAACGAAGCCGTTGACGACCGTCCCCGTCCCTCGATGTCTCTCCACCAGTGCAATCTGGCAGACGTCGTCTGCACGATTCACCTGGACGGTGCCATTCGCCACGGCGAGCTCGGCCTCCATGGCCCGCGTTGGGGCCTGATTCTCGATCACGCCGATGACACGAGCGCGCACTTTCGCAGCTCCTTCTGGAGCCTTGATGTCGAAATCTGAGGCTGACAGCGTCTTGCCCAGGTTGACCGTGTTCTTGGCCGTCTCCGGATAGGCGTAGGCCGGCACATCGGCGACCAATCTCCCATCTTCGGCAAGCAGCTTGCCATGTGCATAAACTTGGTCGATCGCCATCGCCGGCAAGTCGGACACAATCAAGAAATCGGCCCGCCGCCCCGGCGCAATCGAACCGATTTCGCGTTCCATGCCGAAATGCTGGGCGGTGTTGATGGTGGCCATCTGGATCGCAGTAATGGGCTTGAGCCCCTGCTCGATCGCGTGGCGGACGACGCGGTTCATGTGACCGTCATGTACGAGGGTGCCGGAGTGGCAGTCATCGGTGCAGAGGATGAAGTGGCGGGGATCGAGACCGTGCTCGGTGATCGCCTTGATCTGGCTTGCGACATCATACCAGGCGGAGCCAAGGCGGAGCATCGGGCGCATGCCCTGGCGGACCCTGGCGATCGCGTCCTCGACGCGCGTGCCTTCATGATCGTCGGCCGGGCCGCCGGCGACATAGCCGTGGAACATGTGATCGAGAATCGGGCGCGCATAGTGACCGCCGATGGTCTTGCCGGCTTTCGTGGTTGCCGCGATTTCGCCGACCATCTTCGGGTCATTACCGGCAACACCTGGAAAGTTCATGACTTCGCCAAGGCCGACGATGTTTGGCCAGGCCATGGCCTTTTCGATGTCTTCGGGACCGAGTTCGGCGCCTGCGGTTTCGAGGCCTGGTGCTGACGGTACGCAGCTCGGCATCTGCACATAGACGTTGATCGGCGCCGCCACCGCCTCGTCATGCATCAGACGAACGCCGTCGAGCCCAAGCACGTTGGCGATCTCATGGGGATCTATGAAGAGGGAGGTCGAGCCATGCCGTGCTACGGCACGGCAGAATTCGGTGACCGTGATCATGCCGCTTTCGACATGCATATGGCCGTCGCAAAGGCCAGGAAGAAGGTAACGACCTCCAGCGTCGACAATCTGTGTTTTTGGTCCGATGCAATGGCTGGCATCATCTCCAGCGAAAGCGAACCGACCGCCGGCGACGGCGATGTCGGTGCCTGCAAGAATCTCACCGGAGTAGACATTGACCCAACGGCCGTTTTTGACGACCAGATCGGCTGGCGTCCGTCCGGTGGCGACATCGACCAATGTGGGGGCGAGCTCGGCAAATGGGCGAACGGACGACATGATGGCACTCCTCAGGCGATGTTGCTCGGCACGAGCTGGCGCAATTCTAGGAATGGCTGATGAAAGTGCAACGACGAAGGTGACTGAAGCAGGCCTGATGTTCAGCGCGTCTGAATGCTGCCGAGAATGCCCTTGATTGTGTTGACCACGAGAAAGATCAGGGCTGCCGAGAGCGCGATCGAGGGGCCGGTCGGCGTGTCGAAGCCGATCGAGCCCTGAACGCCGAAAATGACAGCGAGAACACCGATCAAGACAGCGAAAATCGCCATCATTTCCGGTGTTTTAGCGATCGGCCTTGCGGCAGCTGCGGGGATGATCAGCATCGCCGTGATCAGCAGCACGCCGACGATCTTCATGGCGATCGCGATCAGAAAGGCGAGCAACAGGTTCAACAGCAAACGGTAGCGGGGAGGATGCCTGCCCTCGGCAAAGGCAAGCTCTTCGTTCAGCGTCGCGTTCAGGAGGTCACGCCAAAGGCGCCAGAGCAGAAGTCCGACGATCGCAGCTCCGCTCCAGATCACCGCGAGGTCGGCGACCGACACGGCGAGCACGTCTCCGAACAGATAGGCCATGAGATCGACGCGCACGCCCTCGACCATGGAAAGGGCGACGAGGCCTGCAGCCAGGCCGGCATGGGCGGCGACGCCAAGCATCGTGTCCATGGCGTAACGCCCGCTCGCGAGCGCTG
>JBPCVQ010000100.1:0-32412 GCA_051010395.1 Geminicoccaceae bacterium
CCTTCGCCTTGAACGCCGGGGTGTGTTTGTTGCGGTTCTTCTTCGTCATCTCCTGCTCCTCAATCCAAAACTCCTAGAGCAGGATTTACACCTTAACTACCTGTCCGAATTTCCCCGACCACCTCTATGACCTTCAGCGGCGAGGAAGAGGATACAGCGTTCGTCTTACCAAGTGGACTGTTCAGCGCCTGTGCCGGATCGGTGTGCGTTGGCTCGGCCTGTGGTGGCTCGGCGTGTGCCGGTTCAGGGTGCGGTGGTTCCGGTTGTGCAGGTTCCGGCTGCGGTGGTTCTGGCTGTGCCGCTTCCGGCTGCGGCGCTTCATTTTGTGTCGGCTCCGCCTGTGGCGGCTCTGGATGTGTTGGCTCTGCCTGCGCCGGATCCGGTTGTATTGGCTCTGCTTGTGGGGGATCTGCCTGCGTCGGCTCAGCTTGTGGCGGATCTGGCTGTGTTGGCTCGGGTTGTGTCGGGTCAGCTTGCGCTGGCTCCGCTTGTGGTCTTTCGGGTTGTGTCGGCTCGGCCTGTGGTGGCTCGGGTTGTGGCGGCTCGGCCTGTGGCGGCTCTAGCTGTATTGGGTCCGGTTGCGCTGCTTCCAGCTGTGTTGGCTCTGGCTGTTTTGGCTCCGGCTGTGCTGGCTCGGCTTGTTCCAACCAAGATTTTTGCCTGAAATCCCAGCAGCCGGGCGGCCAGCAGCGACATTTGGCCATGCAGGCGCAGACCGACGTCGTCGCCATCGCCTGTCCCTATGGGAAGATTGCCGATCCCCTGGCGCCTATCCAGCTCACCGGCTTCAATGTCGAGCGTCAGGATAAATCGAACATGATCATCTGGGCGGCAAAAGGCGCGCAGATCAAAGGCTTTCGTCTCTACCGCATCGAGGGTGACAACGAACTTCTGGTGGCCGACGGCGAGGCCTCGCCAGACCGGCTGATGCGGGTCGAAGACCAGCATGGCGGCAAGGAAGCGCGCTACACGATCGAGCTGATCGACGCCATGGGCTGGGTGACGCGGGTCGACAGTTCGGGCGAAACCGAGCGGCTCACGAAGCAGATGGCGATGACCCGCCAAACGGAGCTTCGCAGAGGCTTGAGCGTAGCCATCCGGTGAGAACCGCCTAACGATCTCGCGCATTCTGACGCTGACTGTGGCTATGCCTATGGATAGTCACAGTGCCCAAGTTTGCCGGCTGGCGGAGGGCGACGATGTCGAAACGGAAGCAATATAAGCCGGGATTCAAGGCGGAGGTGGCGCTCGAGGCGCTGAAGGGCGAGCAGACGGTGTCGGAACTCGCGAGCCGGTTCGGTGTGCATCCGACGATGATTCATCAGTGGAAGAAAGCGCTCCTGGAAGGTGCACCGGAACTCTTTGAGCGTGGCTCGTCAACGAAGGAACCCGCGGTCGACAGCTCTGCACGCAAAGATCGGCGAGCTGACGGTTGCCAACGATTTTTCGTCCGAAAAGCTCAAACCGTGGACCGGCAAGTGAGACGGTCGATGGTCGAACGCGGCCGTGCGGACCTGCCGGTTGTTCAGCAATGCCAATTGCTCTCGATCAGCCGATCAACATTCTATGCGGCACCGCGCGGCGAGAGTGACACCAACTTATCGATCATGGCGGCGATCGATCGGCAGTTTCTCGACACGCCGTTTTACGGCGTTCGACAGATGACCTGGCATCTGCGGCCAAGGGCTGGCAGATCAACGTCAAACGCGTCCGACGTCTGATGCCCACGATGGGCGGACACCCGACGCCGCTTACAACCATCCAGACACGACGCAGCCCGCCAAGATAGCTGCATAGAAAGACCATGGAGAACCTGACCGACAGACCAGATCTATAGCTTAAATTCCCGACATCACTGTCCGGCTATCGGGGAGCGGCTCTGCTGATCGACGAACGGCAACATGGTAGAGATTCTGACATCGCCAAGCGGTAGCTGGACTATACTCATCACTTATCCGAGCCGCCGCTCATGCGTCATATCCGCAGGTAAAACCTGGCAGGCTATTCCTAAAGTGGTCAGCCAAAAAGCCTGACAAGAAGATCTACATCAGAGAGCTGGGAATCTACTTGTATTTAGGCCATCTGACATTTTACAGACAGGTTTCAGATGGCCGTAGGATCAAGTCTGTCCCAGCCTGATTGACGCGACGTTTCCAACTTCGTTTGTCGCGTGCCACGCGTCCTGTTCGCAGATCAACTTATCGATCTGGACAAGCACTTCAGCTATTGTTGTCGCCTGAACCGGTTTAACTTGGCAGGTGAGATCCTTACCTACCCAATGGCCGCCCATCTCGTCCCAATCAAGACGCAATTTCAGGTGGGGTAATGCAGGTGCAGTTGCCATGGTATTCAACCTTTCAAGGGATCATCCCTGCGACCAGGCTCAGAGAAGGCGTGGTCGCCACGAAAATGCACGGATGCCGACCAAGTGATCAACACTCACTAAATCAAACGAAGTCGGTACCAGCCGTTGAGCAAGGAAAACCTCGACAGTGGCATGCCGGGGCCAAATCATTCAGTGAAGCTCTTAAAGAAAGCAGGAAACGGAATTGGTGGTCATACGTTTACTTCCGTTAATGTGTCCTTGATTGACATGACCCCTTCCGCGATGCGCGGACATGGATACTCAGCTCCAGCGTTAAGGTCTATCGGATGCCCCTCCCAAGCTCTCCAGGAAGGGAGGCTTGGGAGGTAGCGGGCACCATCAAACAAGAAAGAGAGCCACAATCGTGTTGGCGGCATCGTCGCTGGGTCATCTGGCTGCAGGACGGCGGATACCGGAGCGGTATCGCCAGTGGTTCCCAGGAACAAAAATATTCGACCCTGCACGTGGAACAGTGTCTACCACAGTTCGGCTACTGAATAATTCAACTTGAAGGAACACACTGGTTCCATGAACAACCCAAAACGCGATTCCCGAGTGTGCGACCTGGCTCCACTACGACATCTCGATTGGGTCCTTGTGTCCCTTGTGGATCAGCTTGAGAATCTAGCAGTGTGGTTGGATTCGCATGCTTTTCGGCCCATTTCTGCCATAGATTTTTTTCGTAGATAAGAATTGGAGGCAGCCAATATGGATCATGCTGTCGGGGCCTTACACTACTGGTAATGCTGGACCGGAGCGGCGAGTGAAGAATTTGCAGGCCATGAATGATGCGGCCTTGCAACTCTTCCGTGCCGGCCATCAACCAATCATTGGCGTGAATATGGCCCTTCCGATAATCAAAGCTGCTTATGAAGAAATCATCATGCCTCTCTTCTTGGATCTCGCCGATCGCTGCGATGCTTGTCTAAGGGTGAGAGGATCATCGAAAGGGGCAGACGATGAAATTGAGCGCTTTAAGGCCCGAGGGCAATCTGTCTATCGAAACGTTGACGAAATTCCGGAAGTGGGTCGTTCGTCCCGTTGATGTCGAGCCTTTTTGATCACATCCGCTTCCATTGACACGGCTTCTGGGATGGATCGGCTGCTCCACCGGTTAGCTTGACGCAGTTTAGCGTGAGGCACGAACAGGAGCAGTAGCATGGCACGAAAGTCAAAGGCTCCATCTTAATTGTCTATGATCGGCATCGATATTGGTAAGGACGTGTTTCACCTCGTTGGCTTTGATGCCGATGGGAAGATCGTTCTACGGAAGAAGCTTCGGCGCCTGGCCTTGGTGGTTCTGACGTTTGAGAAGCTACCGCCTTGCATTGTGGGCATGGAGGCATGCTTGAGCGCCCACTTCGTCAGCCGGACGCTGCGTAAGCTTGGCTTCGAACCACGGATCATTCCGGCGATGTATGTGGCACCGTTCTTGAAGGGCCAAAAGAACGATTACAATGATGCCGAAGCTATTGCTGAGGCTGCGTTGCGGCCTAATCTTCGAGCCGTACAAGAGAAGAGCCAGGACCAACTGGACCTGCGGGCACTGCATCGAGTCCGTTCGAAGCTGATTTCCAGGCGAACAGCGACGATCAATCAGATCCGCGCCTTCCTGATCGAACAGGGCATCGCCGTTCGATCGGGTGCTCATGCGCTTCGCAAGTCGCTGTTTCCAATCCTCGATCAACGGCGCGATGAGATCTCCGAGCGCATGCATGATATTATCATCGGTCTCTATGAAGATTGGCTCTGGCTGGACGAGCGGATTAAAAGTGTCAGCAGCGAGATCGGTGTCTTGTCGAATCGCGAGACGAACTGCCAGCAGCTCAAGACCATTCCAGGCATCGGCCCGATCATCTCGACAGCTGTGGTGTCCTCCATCGGCACGGGCGAGGCTTTCGATCGCGGTCGCAACTTTGCCGCCTGGATTGGGTTCGTGCCGAGGCAGCGCAGCACCGGCGGCAAGCCGATCCTCGGGCGCATGTCGAAACGCGGCAGCAAATATTTAAGGACACTGTTCATCCAGAAATTCAGCTTCGGTCCGTGGCTGGAGTGAGCAGCCCTATCTGACAGGTCCGGTGTGAGTGTTAGCGCCTTGTTGGTCTTTGCTCCAGCGGGGTGATGGTTTCGGGTGCTGGAGGTCGGTATCCCAAGGCGCTGTGGGGGCGCTTGGTGTTGTCGTGTTTGCGCCAGCCTTCGATGATGATCTGAGCCTCTTTCAGCGAATAGAAGATCTTTCCATCCAGCAGCTCGTCTCGCGGCCGGGCATTGAAGCTCTCGACGTAGCCATACTCCCAAGGACTTCCTGGCTCAATGAAGGCGGTCTTGGCGCGGACCGCTTCGATCCAGGCTCGAACCGTTTCGGCAACGAACTCAGGGCCGTTGTCGCTGCGAATGAAGGCGGGCGGCCCACGCAAGATGAAGAGGTCGGTCAGGACATCGATCACGTCGGTCGAGTTCAGCTTTCGCTTCACTCGGATCACCAGGCACTCACGGCTGAACTCATCCAGGATGTTCAGTGCCCTGAAAGCTCGCCCATCGTCTGTCCGACCCATCATCAGTCTTTTGGGGCACGAAGTCATACGACCAGACATGGTTCCGATAGCCTGGCCGCAGACGAACGCAGGATCCGTCATGCAGCCAGAGCCGGCCTTTCTTCGGTTGCCTGGAAGGCACCTTCAGCCCCTCGCGCCGCCATAGCCGTTCGATCCGACCATCGCTGACCTACCAGCCCGCATCTCTCAACAGAGCTGCGATCCGCCGAAAGCCATAGCGACCATATTGCCGAGCCAACTCGATCATATCAACCACCAGCCGATCTTCGTCAGCTCGTCCGCGTGGGCGATACCGTTGCGTGGATCGATGCTGACCCAGCACGTGGCAAACCCGTCTCTCCGAAACACGGAACTAACAGCGAACCTGGTCGATGCAGGCACGGCGGCGCGACGAGCTCAGAAGTTTCCCCGTGCCGCCTCCTTCAGGATGAGCTTATCCAAGGTCAAATCCGACACCGCTTTTCGCAGTTGGTCGTTCTCTTTCTGCAACCGCTTCAGTTCTCTCAGCTGGTCGGTTCCCATCCCGCCATACTGCTTGCGCCAGCGGTGATACGTTTGCTCCGTGATCCGTACTTCCCGTATCGCATCAACGCGCGCCATACCCTGTCCGACAAGCACATCAACCTGACGAAGCTTCTGAACAATCTCTTCCGGCTTGTGACGCTTGTTTGCCATTCTCTGTCCTCCATTTCCTATACATAACGGTGGACCAGTTCAGTTGGGGAGGCTCACCACCAATCAGCCGCCCTCCTTCCACTGGTTCCGAGATGTAGGGTCGAGGCGCCGGGCGGCAGGAATGCGGCCGAAAGCCCGCACTGATTAAATCCGCCTAGCTTCCGGGTTTGACCCCGAGCGGTCATACGCCCTCAGATGAACACGACAGCAATGACGAAAACGTGGCATCGTTCATAGTGTCGAGAATTTTCCTCGTCATAGCCCACCACCATGGATGCCAATTGGCCTTGCCCATGTATTCCTCAGGGGCCTAAGCTTGGATAAGAAGCAACAACAATCGGGGAGCAAGTGAACATGCTCGATAGACAGATCATGGCCTTGGCGCTGGGCGCCGGCATGTTGTTGTCAGGCACTTCAACGGCCGCTGACCTTGAGGGGCGCGTGCTACGCATCGGCTCCGACACCACCTATCCGCCGATGGAGACCGTTGACGAGGCGACCGGCGAGATCGTCGGCTTCGATGTCGACGTCGTGGACGCCATCTGCGAGCGCATCAACTGCACGCCCGAATTCGTCACCACGGCCTGGGACGGCATCTTCGCCGCCTTGGCGCAGGGCGAGTTCGACATGGTGGTCTCGGGCGTTTCGATTACCGAGGAAAGGGACAAGATCGTCGACTTTTCCGAGCCCTATCTGGTGGTCAACCAGGCCATCCTGATGCAGGCGGAAACCGAGGGCATGACCCTCGACGATCTGAAGCAGCCCGGCAACAAGCTCGCTTCCCAAACCGGCACCACCAACGCGCAGCTCGCCGAAGACCTGGTCGGGCGCGAGAATGTCAGCCTGTTCGACACCTTCGCAGGCGCCGTGCTCGCGCTGCAGAATGGCGACGTCCATGGCGTGATCATTGATGGCACCTCGGCCAATGCCTATGAGCAGGAGTTTGCAGGCGAGCTGATCGTCGGCATCAAGGGACTGAACGCCGATCCGCTAGGCCTGGTCTTCCAGGAAGGTGACGATCTGGTCGACGCCTTTGATGAAGGCCTTGCGGCCATCAAAGAAGACGGCACGCTCGAAGAGCTGGTCGGCAAATACTGGACAACAGACGGCTAGTGGCGTGGCCACATCATGAGGTTTGCGACCGCCATGGCCTGGATCGACGGTATGCGGCCAGGCGTGAGATGGTCACGATGTGTTTCGTCTGTCGGAGACAAACCGCCAGGTCGGCCGACCAATAGTCAATGACGGGCTTGCTGAAGAATCTTAGGCCCAGCAATCTGGTCCTGCTCGCGGCAAGCCCGTTTCTCATCTACCTCTTCGCGAGCAACGACAACTACTATCGCTCGCTGGTCTTCATCATCGGCATCGAAGAGAACGCCGGCAGTATCTTTTGGGCGTTTCTTTTGCTGGCCACCGCCCTGACGCTCGGCATCGGGATCGCCATTCTCTCGATGAAGGACGAGCCCGGCCGCCTGCTTTTGCCGCTTTCGCTCGTCCATCTCGCTTTGCTCCTTCATCTGGGCTGGCTGCATGATCTCGAGGCGTTTTGGCATTCCGCCATTGGCGCGATGCTCGACATCAGAAGCTCGCCATGGATGGTGCCGACCGAACGCCAACCGACCCTGACCGGCGACGCCCTCGATACGCTCGATCTGAGCGCGACTGTCTGCCTTTCCCTTTATGCGCTCATCTTCGGGCTGCTCGCTCTGCGGCCGATCCTAAGAGGGCTTTTGCCATCCCGTTCCATGATCTGGCTGGTCTTCGCCGTCAATTTGGCCGTGTTGCTCTATCTGCTTCTGTTCGCACATCTCGGCTTCGCAACCGGGCTCTTCGTCACTCTGCGCGCCGCGGTGCTTGCCTATATCGTCGCCGCCGTGCTCGGCCTCGGGCTCGCAGGTTTGCTGGGGCTGACGCCAGGAATGCAGACGCTTCGCCATACCATCCTGCTCACGCTTGCTCTCGCCATCGGCAGCGGGGTTCTGCTGACGCGCGCAGAGGTGAGCTATCGGCTGGTCGGATCAACGGAGCAGCGCGTCGCGATCATCGGCGGCACGCCGTCCCGCCTCTCCGATGTCGTCAAGACCGGCAACTGGCCGGGCGGAGATCAGGAACGGCATCAGATACGCGGGGCGGACAGCATCGATCGCGCCTTGGACCTGTTGATGAATGACGAGCGGATCAGTGGCGCCCTTCTGCCTGCGGATGCAGCACCCGAAGGCATGCCGGTGATTTGGGAGGTGTCCGTTCTTCCGGACCATTATCGCACCCCCGGCCTCATCCTCGCCGTGCTCGCCTTGCTTTTGGCGCTGTTCACGCTCAGTGCCTGGCAGCGGCAACGGCATCCGCTTTCCGTCTTCGCCGAGTTCTTCGTCGACGTGGTGCGCGGCATTCCGATGCTGGTGATCATCCTCTATATCGGCCTGCCGCTGTCCGGCGCCTTGAAGGACGCGACCGGCGGCTTCTTCGATCTGCCCAATATGGTGCGCGGCATGATCGCCATCTCGATCGGCTATTCCGCCTATATGGCGGAGATTTTCCGCGCCGGTATCGAGGCGATCCCGCGAGGCCAGATCGAGGCCGCTCAGAGCCTTGGCCTCAGCCGCTGGCAAACCGCGCGCCTGGTGATCCTGCCCCAGGCCATCCGCATCGTCGTGCCGCCGCTCGGCAATGAGTTCATCGCCATGCTGAAGGACACCTCACTGCTCTCGATCCTCTCGGTGCGCGACCTCACCCAGCGCACCCGCGAGTTCCAGTCGGCGAGCTTCCTGCCGTTTGCGCCCTTCAACACGGCCGCGATCCTCTATGTCGTGCTGACGCTGATGGCCGCAAGCGGGCTCAAATGGGTGGAGCGACGGACGGAACGCCGTGGCTATTGAGCTTCATCGGAGGCTGCCGAAAGATTTCATCATCGGCAGCGCCACGGCCGCCTACCAGATCGAAGGCGCCGTATCGGAAGACGGGCGCGGGCCGAGCATCTGGGATGCGTTCTGTCACACACCCGGCAAGATCAACAACAGCGAAACCGGCGATATCGCCTGCGATCACTACCGCCGCTGGCGGGATGACCTAGCTCTGATGAGGGAACTCGGCCTCGATGCCTATCGATTCTCGCTCAGCTGGTCGCGCGTCCATCCGGACGGCGGCGATATCCCCAACCAGAAAGGCATCGATTTCTACAGCCGCCTGATCGACGCTCTGCTGGAAGCCGGCATCACCCCTTTCGTCACGCTCTATCACTGGGATCTGCCGCAAGCGCTTCAGGGAAATGGCGGCGGCTGGCTGAACCGGCGTACAGTCGATGCCTTCGCCCGCTACACCGAGACCGTCTGCAGGCAGCTCGGTGACCGCGTCAGGCATTGGACCACGCTGAACGAGCCCTGGACCTTCTGCTGGTGGGGCTATGGTTTGGGCGAAGACGCACCCGGTCTGAGCCTCGGCGCGAAGGGAGCCCTTCTCGCCAGCCACCACGCTCTCCTCGCCCATGGCGCAGCGGTGCCGATCATTCGCGCCCACGTCAGGGATGCGCGTGTGGGCATCGTACTCGACATGAACCGCGTTCAGCCAGCAGGCGAGGCCCCGAAGGATCGGGACGCCGCCCGCCGCTTCGATGGCGCGCAGAACCGCTGGTATCTGGATGCGATCTTCCACGGCCGCTACCCGGACGACATGCTCGAGACCTTTCGCGGCGTCTTCGATCAGCATGACGTCGCCGGTGCGAAGCAACCGCTTGATTATCTCGGCGTCAACTATTACCGCCGTTCGATCATCGGAGCGGGCGACGAGGTGGCGGAACTCGCCATCCGCCGCATCGAGCCACCCGGCCTCTATACCGAAATGGGCTGGGAGGTCTGGCCGGAGGGCTTGTTCGACCTCCTGACCTGGGTCGACCAGACCTATCGGCCACCTTGTCTCTACATCACGGAAAACGGCGCCGCTTTCCCCGATGTGGTCAAGGGCGATCGGATCGAGGACGAGGCCAGGTGCAGCTATCTCTCATCCCATCTCGATCAATGCGCGCGCGCCATCGCCGCGGGCGTGCCGCTTGCCGGTTATTTCATCTGGACGCTCATGGACAATTTCGAATGGGCCGAAGGCTATCGCACCCGCTTCGGCATCATCCACACGGACTTCAACGCCCAGGCCAGGCGGATCAAAATGAGCGGTCGCCGGATCGCGGCCCTGCAGCGCAAACGGAAGCGTCATTTCTGAAACTCCCCCCGCAGAAGGGGCGGCTTTTGGCACGACCCGGAAGCCAGTGCTTTGTCGGCTTTCGAGCGAACTGCAGACGCAACGAACTCCTATCCGTCGGGGTGACAGCTCACGAGCCTATAGCGAACGCTTGAGGGAGGCGGTCTAGATTAGCGTTTTGCCTCAGACCGGTCCTTGAAATATTTTATTTAGGAACGTTAGTTCCGTCCAGAATAGGGTGCATATCTGGCCCTAGACGTGTTCTGAAATCCACTTCTCATAGACCAGCTGCACGCTGGGTCTTGCCATGACGGAATTGGCTATTCTCTCTACATTTGGAAATTCGTCGACTGATGGTTGTCCACGCGAAGGCTTCAGCCACGTCGTCAGCATGAACAGATAAATGTCTGCGGCGCTGAACTTGTGGCCAAGCATCCATTTGTTGTCACCTATCTGATCGTCGATCACCTGCCACGTTTCGCGTAGCCGTCGGAGTCCACGGCGTTGGGCGCTTGGCTCGTCGGCGGCCGTATCAGCGAAACGATCTGGGTAATAGTCAAGCTGGAAGGCGTTTTGCACCGAGGACGAAAAATAGACCAGTGTTTGAAGAAACAGGCCACGCTCAAGCTCGTCAGTAGCAGGGGCTAAATTGGCCTCCGGATGGCGATCGCAGAGAAATATTGTAATTGCCGTACACTCATACATCGCATTGGCATCCCAGATAAGAACCGGCACCCAGCCATTTGGGTTCAATGCCAATTGCTCAGGCGGTCGGGGCTTATCCATGTCGATCGTCGTTTGGACAAGTTCGTACTGAGCGCCGATTTCTTCTAAGATCACCCTTATCCCCATGGCTGCGCTTCCTAGCGCGTAATAGAGCCGGTATTTCATCGGTACACCTTTACAAAGTGTCATTTGATTGGCGCAGAACTCGGTTATGCCTGTCGGGCGCGCCCAGTAAGACTGCCTTTAACATTCCTTGCAGGCGTCAGAAAACTGGTGCGTAGCAAGCGTTGCGGTCAGCCCCTACCGGCGAGGTCTGATTCGCTCGCGCCTTTAGAGTTTCTTTCTTCAAATCGTTCAGTAGGCATCTGAACTTCGTTTGATCAGCGTCATGTTGGGTGATCTGCTCATAATCATTTCGGAGTGTCGACGTCATGATTTCCGACGCCAAGATCCTTGAGGATATAGTTTTACCCGCCGGTCAGCCTCGGAGCAGGCGCATCGCCAACGGCGACATTCTCCGCCTCGGCGATGGCGTTCCAGAGATCATCTACAGTTCGTGCAGCGGTCTTTTTGAGAAAGGCCTTGAACGTCGAGAAGGCCAGTTCGATCGGGTTGAAGTCCGGGCTGTAAGGCGGGAGGAAGCGAAGCTCCGCCGCGGTGCGGTCGGACAGCGGCCGGTGCGTCGCTTCTGGTCCACCCATTTGATCGCCGTCGAACGCGCAACGCAGAAACGTCTCGCCGCCGAACGTCGTGACATCCCGCCGTCAACAGCCGATATCAGCCGTTCTCGTAGAGATCCATCGAAAAAGATTCCGCCATACAGGCTGGCCTCCTCCGCCAGCCCACATATGAATCAGATGATCGACATCTTGGAAATACTTAATGATTCCATCAGCTTAGAAAACGCTCTAGCTGAGAAAGTGGGGGAGCCAGAGGGTGATGGCGGGGAACATGAGGAGGAGTATGACGCGCAGCAGTTCCGCGCCGAAGAAGGGGGCGACGCCTTTGAAGGTTTCGATCATTGGGGTGTCTTTGGCCATCGCGGAAATCACGAAGACGTTCATGCCGACGGGTGGAGTGATAAGGCCGAGTTCGACGACGATAAGTGCCAAAATACCGAACCAGATTTTGAGGTCTTCGGTGCTCATGTGAAAGCCGGAGCCCTCGGCTCCCTGGTAGAGGCCGCCGTTGATTTCGACCAGGACCGGCCAGAAAAACGGGATCACCAGGAGGATCATGGAGAGGCTGTCCATGAAGCAGCCGAGAATGATCAGGGCGATCAGGAGGAGGACCATGACGGTCATCGGCTCCAGGCCTGAAGCGACCACCCATTCGGCGGCGGCCTGGGGGAGGCCGATGCGGGACATGAAGATTTTCATGAGTTCGGCGCCGAGCAGGATCAGGTAGATCATGCCGGTGGTGCCGGCGGTTTCCTTGAGCGCCTCGGTCAGGGATCGGACGCCGACGGTGCGTTTCAGGACACCGTAGCAAAGTACGAGAAAAACGCCGACGGCGGCGGCGGGGGTTGGGTTGTAGAAGCCGGCGTAGATGCCGCCGAGGACGAGGCCGAAGATGATGAGGATGGGGATGACGCCGAGTGTGGCTGACAGGAATTCCGCCCTGTCCTCCGTTCCTCCCGCGGGGCCGGCGTCCGGTCTGATCAGGACGTAGAGGGCGATGGTCAGGAGGAAGAGGATGACCGCGAGGAGACCTGGGATCATCGCTGCCGCGAACATGGTGACGATGTTGGCCTCGACGATGATCGCGTAGATGATCAGGACGACGGACGGCGGAATCAGGATGCCAAGGACGCCGCCTGCGGCGAGCGAGCCTGTCGCGAGTGCTCCCGAGTAGCGGTAGCGGCGGAGTTCGGGCAGCGCCACCTTGCCCATGGTGGAGGCGGTCGCAAGCGACGATCCGCAGACGGCGCCGAAGCCCGCGCAAGCAGCGATTGCGGCCATGGCGGTGCCGCCTCTGAGCCAACCGAGCCAAGCATTGGCGGCGCGGAACAGAGCCTGGCTGAGGCCAGCCTTGGAGGCGATGGCGCCCATCAGGACGAACATCGGCACGACCGAGAGGTCGTAGATCGAGAACTGGCCGTAGGCGAGCGTCTTCAGCTGGTTCAGGAGGAGTGCCGGGCCGTTGATCAGGGCGACGCCTACTCCGCCCACAAGGATCATCGCATAGGCGATCGGCATGCGGATCGCGATAAGCAGAACCAGGACGACAAGCCCGATAACGCCAAGCGATAAAGCTTCAGTCACGGCGGGGCCCCGCCGAGGGGTAACTTGCCTGAGTCTAGCAGGGTGATGACGGCGGCTATGGCGAGGAGAATGAGCGAGAGGAGGATGGGGAGGAAGGCGAGCCAGATGGGGAATTGAAGGATGGCGGTGGTGTAGCCGTATTGCTGCTGGCTCAGCATGCCCAGGAACATGCACCAGAGGAGGATCAGGCTGAAGGCGAGCGCGATGATCGCGGCGAGGCGTTTGAAGACCTTGAGTGTCGCCGGCGAGGCCCTCGCCGTGAAGATGTCGGCGGTGACGTTGGCGTTTTCGAGCTGGCAGTAGGGAAAAAAGGCGAAGGCCGCGACGGCGACGCCGATCTCGGTCAGCTCGAAATCACCGGGGAACGGCCGCCAGACGACACCGCCGATCACCGAGGCGACGTTCATCAGGACGACCGCGAGCAGCAGCCCCCCGCCGATGAGCGCCCACCCATGTATCACCCGCCTGGCGAGGTCCAAGTAACCCATGGGGCGGGTCGCCCCTAGCGGGTGGCGTGTTTTTCTATGAGTGACCTTGCCTTGTCGACCAGGGCAGCGCCGTCGATGCCGCCCGCGGTCACCTCATCGACCCAGCGCTGGGCCACGGGTTCGAGGGCAGTGTTGAAGGCGGCGGTCTCTTCCTCGGTGAGGGTGATGTGGGTGTTGCCGGCCTTGACCGCCAGACCGATGCCGAAGTCGTCGGAAGCGCGCCAGACCTCGCCGACCTCGGCCCACCACTCGGGACCGGAGGCGTCCTTGAAGGCCTGCTTGACGTCGTCGGGCAGGCTTTGCCAGCGGCCCTGGTTCATCGAGACCTGGAAGGTCGTCGTGCCGAAGCGTGTCTCATCAACCCCCTCGACCTGGTAGGTCGTTTGTTCCTGGATTTTGAGGGGTGGGATGATTTCCCAGGGGATGAAGGCGCCGTCGACCACACCTTTTTGCAGGGCCTGGGGTAATTCCGGGACGGGCATGGCGACGGGGGCGGCGCCGAGGGCCTCGATGATCCAGGCGCCGGTGCGTGTCGGGATGCGCATTTTCAGTCCCTCCATGTCGGCGGGCGAGCGCACTTCCTTTTCGCGCATATGGATGCCCTGGCCGGCATGGACGTGGAGGAACATCACCTCGACACCCTGATATTCCTGGCGGAGATCGCTCTCGAACATTTCATGCAGGGCGAGGTTGGCGGCAACCGGATCGTTCACGTAGACCGACGGGAGTTCCATGACTTCGGTGCGCGGGAACAGGCCTGGGGTGTAGCCGTTGACGGTCCAGACGATGTCGACCACGCCGTCGCGCACCTGGTTGATCAGTTCCGGCGGGCGGCCGCCGAGCGTCATCGAAGGATAAATTTCTATCTTCACCTTGCCGCCTGCATTTTCCTCGACCTGCTTCGCCCAGGGTTCGAGCATCTGGGCGTGGGCCGGCGCCTTGGCGCTCAGGAGGTGGTGCAGCTTGAACACATGCTCCTGAGCGGTGGCGGCGCCACCGGCGAGGGCTAGGGACGCTAGTGCCGTGACGGCGCCTAGGATTTTGATACGCATCTCATCGTCTCCCTGAAAAGGTGCGCTCCATGCGCCCTTCGGCCAAGCCTGTTTCCAGCCTGCTTTGACGGTCCTCTTCTTGCATTTCTAAAACACGAAACGCGCCTGGTCTACGACGGCATCGGATGCAGGCGATTGTCGGATCGTCTACTGTGCGCCGCAACGGCCGAAGACGGCCTCCCTCAGGCGAGGTGATCATGACTTTTTCGCTGTTCGACCATCCGCATTTCAAGACATTGCTGGGCCGAGACGACCTTAGCATGCTGTTCACTGCCGAGGCGGAGATCGACGCGATGCTGCGCTTCGAGGCGACCCTCGCCCTGGCCGAAGCCGATGCCGGCGTCATTCCGGAGGCGGCGGCCACGGCGATCGCCGACGCCATCGGCGCGTTCCGACCGGATACCCGGATGCTTCAGGCCGGTGTCGTCAGAGACGGGCTTGTCGTACCGACGCTGATCGCAGCCCTACGCGAAACCCTGGCCGAGCCCCATCGCCCTCATGTGCACTTCGGTGCGACCAGCCAGGATGTGATCGATACCGGTCTCGTTCTTCGGCTGAAGGCAGCGAGCGCGCTGCTGCGAGACGATATCTGCAGCGTCATCGCGCGGCTCGACCAACTTACCCAGGAGTACGGAAGTCAGCCGCTGATGGGACGGACCCGCATGCAACGCGCCCTGGAAGTCCGCGTCGCCGATCGCATCGGCATTTGGGGGCGCCCGCTCTTGCATCACCTGGACGCGCTCGATCAACTGGAGGAGCGCCTGTTCGTCGTACAATTCGGCGGGCCGGTCGGAACGCTCGAGACGTTTGGCAAGAAAGGACCAGAGGTCCGCGCGCATCTGGCGAAACGCCTCGCTCTCGGTAATCCTGGCTGCTGCTGGCATACCGATCGCGGACGGATCGCCGACTTCGCCGGCTGGCTTTCCAAAGTGAGCGGCAGCCTCGGCAAGATCGGGCAGGACGTCACCTTGATGGCGCAGAATGAAATCGGAGACGCCACGATCGGAGACGGCGGTCACTCTTCCGCGATGCCGCATAAGCGCAACCCCGTGCGCGCCGAGTTGCTGGTCACGCTTGCCCGCTACAATGCCGGCGAGCTTGGCGCGGTCCAACAGGCTCTCGTCCATGAGTGTGAGCGGTCCGGCAGCGCCTGGGCCCTGGAATGGCTGGCCCTTCCCATGATGGTCGCGACGACCGGGGCCGCACTCGCCAACGCCATTGCCATGCTTGGCGACCTCGAGATCGGCCCGCAATAGGCCAGCCTAAAGCCGCTTGGAATCAATCAAAAGTTAGAGAGAGATCCTCAATTTTGCCCATGACTGAACCGATATCACGACGCAGGCCTGCTCGGAGAGCACGCCTTGGAGCCGGCCAAGTTTCCTTCGTTTCTAAGAAGCTAAATGGGATCGCCATGCTGCTTGTTGCGACAAGGCAACAGGTTTGCTCTGTTCCACCACACAATCCAAATGGTAGGAATCCCCCTCTTGACTCTCAACCGAACGACTTTACGGTTTTTTGACAACTGCATGATAAGACTGTGTCTTGCAGGAGTGTGTTGGTCGACTCATCGCTGTTCATGGGATTTGCCTACTTATGAAGCTGTCACACGATCATCAACAAAATAGCCTCAAGTCGATTGATCAAGGCCTCATCAAGACCGTCATACAGAGCTATGTCGGCTATAAAGCTAACGGGCATGGCGAGATGGCCGCACGCAACAAGGCCATCGTCGTCCTTAGGGAAGCTATGCCCAATTGGAATTTTCGTGCCGCGTCCGACATGGTAAGCCGCATCATCGCGATGTCAGGCCCCACCACCCAACCTGCCTAAGCGGCAGGAGCGTCCTGTAGCAGCAGGAACGTTCTGCGGTCTGCAACGTCGATTTGCCGTTCCCACTCGCGGCTCCTACCGGCGTCAGCAATCCAGCGTGTGGTCGCGTTCCCAGTCCGTCAGATGGGCCGTGAAATCCGACCATTCGGCATGTTTGAGCTTGGCATAGGCATTCACCAGCTCGTCGCCGAGACCTTCACGCAATACCTTGTCCTCTTCGAAAAGCCTGAGCGCATCCAAGAGATTGAGCGGGAGCCTGGGCGCTCCCCTGACCTTCTGACCCTCTGCATACATGTCGATGTCCAGGCGTTTTCCTGGATCGGTCTTGTTGGCGATACCATCCAGGCCTGCGATCAGCAGACCAGCTTGCAGCAGGTAGGGATTGGCGGCACCGTCTGCGAGACGCACCTCGATGCGGCCAGGATCGGGGATGCGCACCATGTGGGTGCGGTTGTTGCCACTCCAGGTCACGGTGTTCGGAGACCAGGTAGCGCCGGAAAGCGTACGCGGCGCGTTGATGCGCTTATAGCTGTTGATCGTCGGGTTGGTGATCGCAGCCAGCGCCGTCGCCCGCTTGACTAGTCCGCCGAGATAATTGTAGCCGAGCTCGGAAATTCCAAGCTCATCTTTCTTATCATGGAAAAGATTTTTCTTGCCCGCCTTGTCCCAGACTGAGACATGGGCATGACAGCCATTGCCGGTAAGGTTCGAAAAGGGCTTCGGCATGAAGGTGGCGCGCAGGCCGTGAGCCTCGGCGACCGACTTGACCATGAACTTGAAGAAGCAGTGACGATCGGCAGTAACCAGGGCATCGCTGTAGTCCCAGTTCATTTCGAACTGACCGTTGGCGTCCTCATGGTCGTTTTGATAAGGGCCCCAGCCGAGCGTGATCATATGATCGCAGATCTCGCTCACCATGTCGTAGCGGCGCATCAGTGCCTGCTGATCGTAGCAGGGCTTGGCCTGACGATCGCTGGTGTCGGAGATGTCGCTGCCATCCTGCTGGATGATGAAATATTCGCACTCCACCCCGGTCTTCTGCCGGAGGCCGGCGGCCTCCGCCGAACTAAGAGCATTCTTTAATACGACGCGCGGCGCATGACCGACCGGCTCATCCGCCATCACAAGGTCGCCCGCGACCCAGGCGACATCGGGTTTCCAGGGAAGCTGGATTACGCTCGAGGGATCGGGCACCGCGAACATGTCGGGATGGGCCGGCGTCATGTCGAGATGGGACGCGAACCCCGCAAAGCCGGCCCCGGTCTTCTGCATGTCCGAGATCGCCTGCGCCGGCACCAGCTTGGAACGCTGCACACCGAAAAGATCAGTGAAGCTGATCAGGAAGTATCGGATCTTTTCGGACTTTGCGTATTTCGCGAGATCAGTTGCCACGTTCGTTTCACTCCCATCACGACCAGCTAGAACGACGGGCTGGCCGCATTTCCGCTGCCGTCTATTTCATCAGTGATCCTAAGCACGACAAAGACACAAGTCGATGCTGTATAATGTTCGGAGCTTACGCTGTCTGGCAACGGCATGCGTTTGGGCCCTAAGGTCGGACCAGGAAACTGAAAGACTTCGGAATGGCCAATCTTCATGCCTCCAAAGACCTCGAAATCAAGCAGGAAGGGGGTAAGATCATGACCAAGCCCAGCATTGCGCTCGCCCTTGGAGGCGGCGGGGCCCGCGGCATCGCGCATATCCATATCTTCGAGGTGCTCGACGAGTTGGGCATCAAACCCACTGCCATTGCCGGCACCTCCATCGGGGCCGTTATGGGTGCGGGCTACGCCGCCGGGATGAGCGGCGCCGACATCAGAGACTACACGCTGAAAACCTTCCGACATCGTCAGAACTTGCTGGCCAAGCTCTGGAAGCTACGCCCGGACAGCCTGAGCGTCTTCCTTTCCGAGGGCGGACCTCGGCTCGGCGAGATCAACATCGAACGGGTCATGGATATCTTCCTGCCGCCCGGCCTGCCCGACGCGTTTGCCGATCTGGCGATACCTTTCGCCGTTGTCGCCACCGACTATTATGGCCAGCAGCAGGCGACCTTGACCAAGGGAGACCTGAAGGCGGCCGTCGCGGCCTCGGCGGCGATCCCGGCGATCTTTCGCCCCGTCATCATCGATGGCACGGTCCTGATCGATGGCGGCATGACCAACCCCACGCCCCACGATATTCTCGCCGGCAGCGCGGATATCGTCATTGCGGTCGATGTCGTCGGCGGTCCTGAGGGCGAGGCGGGAGAACGGCCCGGCAAGATCGATGTTCTCTTCGGATCGAGCCAGCTCTTGATGAGCACGATCGCCACCGCCAAGCGTCAGATATCCCCTCCCGATATCCTGATCCAGCCGACCGTTGGACAATTCCGGGTCATGGATTTTCTAAAGACCGAGGCGATCCTGGAGGCCTCCGCCGATATCAGAGAAGAACTGCGATTGGCGCTCAGCCAACGGATCGACAAATTGAGCGGGGCTTAAGCCCTTTACAGATGACATGCCCGGCGTCCAATCATCACCGGCCATAAAAAAGGGAGGCCGAAGCCCCCCTTTTTTCTTAACGATGTCCTCGAAGGACCGGCTCAGTGAGCGCCGAGCGCCGCCAGGATCAGGAGGGCGACGATGTTGATGATCTTGATCATCGGGTTGATGGCGGGACCGGCTGTATCCTTGTAGGGGTCGCCGACCGTGTCACCGGTGATCGAGGCCATATGGGCGTCCGAGCCCTTACCGCCGTGATTGCCGTCTTCGATATATTTCTTGGCGTTATCCCAGGCGCCACCACCGGACGTCATGCTGATGGCGACGAAGATGCCGGTGACGATCGTGCCGAGCAGCATGGCGCCAAGGGTCGAGAAGGCGGCGGCCTGCCCTGCGATCAAGGCCATCACGGCATAGACGACGATCGGAGCCAGGACCGGAAGAAGCGACGGCACGATCATTTCCTTGATCGCCGCCTTGGTCAGAAGGTCAACGGCCTTGGAGTATTCAGGCTTGCCCGTCCCTTCCATGATGCCGGGGATCTCCTTGAACTGCCGGCGCACCTCGAGAACGATAGAGGTCGCACAACGGCCCACCGCCTGCATCGACAGCGCCCCGAACAGATAGGGCAGCATGCCGCCGATGAAGAGGCCGACCAGAACGTAAGGATCAGCCAGCGAGAAGGTGACGTTCAGCTCCGGGAAATAGTGCTTCAGGTCCTCGGTATAGGCCGCGAACAGCACCAGCGCTGCGAGCGCTGCGGAGCCGATGGCATAGCCCTTGGTGACGGCCTTGGTGGTGTTGCCGACCGCGTCCAGGGCATCGGTGGTGTTCCTGACCTCCGGGGGAAGCTCGGACATCTCGGCGATGCCGCCTGCATTGTCGGTCACGGGACCGTAGGCATCGAGCGAGACCACGAGACCGGTGAGCGCCAGCATGGTGGTGGCCGCGATCGCGATGCCGTAGAGGCCGGCCGAGAGGTAGGCCACCAGAATGCCGCCGCAGATCACGATGATCGGCATGGCGCAGGCTTCCATCGACACGGCGAGACCAGCGATGATGTTGGTGGCATGACCGGTGGTCGAGGCTTCCGCGATCTTCTTCACCGGACGGTGCGTGGTGTTGGTGTAGAAGTCGGTGATCCAGATCAGAAGGCCGGTGACCGCAAGGCCCGCAAGCGCGCAGACATAGACGTTCCAGGCGCTAAACGTCTTGCCGCCGCCGGTATATTCCTCGCCGCCGAGGAAGATCAGGGTGATCGGCAAAAGGGCCACCGCCGAGATCGCGGCAGCACCAAGGAACCCCTTGTAGAGGGCAGTCATGATGTTGTTGGAAGCGCCGAGCTTGACCATGTAGGTGCCGGCGACCGAGGCGAGCAGGCAGACACCGCCGATGATCAGCGGGTAGAGCATCAAGGTTGCCTGGTTGGCTTCGGCGAAGAAGATCGCGCCGAGCAGCATGGTGGCGACCACGGTCACCGCATAGGTCTCGAAGAGATCGGCGGCCATACCGGCGCAGTCACCGACATTGTCGCCGACATTGTCGGCGATGACGGCGGGATTGCGCGGATCATCCTCGGGGATGCCGGCTTCGATCTTGCCGACGAGATCAGCGCCGACGTCAGCGCCCTTGGTGAAGATGCCGCCGCCAAGTCGCGCAAAAATCGAAATCAGGGAGGCGCCGAAGGAGAGGCCGACCAGCGCTTCGAGGATTTTGCGAATATCCAGACCCAGCATCAGGAGAACGCCGTAATAGACGGTCACGCCCAGAAGGCCGAGTGCCACCACCAGCATGCCGGTGACCGCACCTGCCTTGAACGCGACACCGAGAGCCGTGCTCAGCCCCTTGGTCGCCGCTTCCGCCGTGCGGACATTGGCCTGCACCGAGACGGTCATGCCGATATAGCCGGCAACACCGGAGAGCACGGCGCCGATCAGAAAGCCGAAGCCGACATGGAAGCCGAGAAAGAGCCAGAGCAGGACGAAGACGACCGCGCCGACCATGGCGATGGTCATATACTGACGGTTCAGGTAGGCCATAGCGCCTTCCTGGATGGCGCCGGCGATTTCGCGCATGCGATCATTGCCCGAAGCCTGGGCAAGCACAGCGTTGCGCGTCAGCACACCGTAGGCGAGGCCCACGGCGCCGCACGCCAATACCAATAGAAAAAGTAACCAGTCAGCTGGCTGCATCTCGTTACGTCCTTTTAAGCAAATCGAACCCCGCAATGAATATCACCCCATGGGGCGGCGGAGCGCGCGCAACCTAGAAGAAGACGGCGCGGCTGACAAGTCAGACGATGGGTGGAAGCAACATGCGCGCCAAGAAATCGCAGGGAATCGCTGTTATTTATGCCCATCCCTATACCAAAGGTCGAATTCCCCTCGCCAGCCTCGCCAAATCCGATGGCCTAGTGTTCTTACTCACTCATCATCATCAGGCAAGACAAAGGAAACGTGGATTGATCAGGAAAGCCATTCTCGCCAATGTCGATTAATACAGAAGCCGCACAGCCCAATGTAAAGCAGGGCATGAGAGGAGCATTTGGGATGGAAAACGTTAGGAAAAGCCGATGAACGCCAAAAGGAAACCGCTCGGGGTCGGTCTGATCGGCACAGGGTTTATGGGCAAATGCCATGCCCTCGCCTTTCGAGCGGCGCCGGCGGTGTTCGAGCATCTGCCGAGGCTCCATCTCGCCATGATCGCCGATGTCGACAGACAGCGCGCAATGGAAGCGGCCAGCACCTTCGGCTTTGCGCGCGCCACCGAAGACTGGCGGGGTCTCGTCGCCGATCCATCAGTCGATATCGTCGCCATCACCTCCCCGAATTTCCTGCATCGAGAGATGGCGGAAGCAGCGATTGCCGCCGGCAAGCATGTCTATTGCGAGAAGCCGCTTGCCCTCGATGCCGAAGGTGCGGGGGCGATGACCAAGGCGGCTGAGACGGCCGGCGTCAAAACCCTGGTCGGTTACAACTACTTGCATAATCCGGCAATCCGCCTTGCCAAGGACATCATCGAGAGCGACGAGATCGGTGAGATCATCCATTTCCGCGGCGCGCATTTCGAGGACTATCTCGCCGACCCGAACAGCCCCTACACTTGGCGCTCCTCGAAGGCGAAGGCCGGAGCAGGCATCGTCGCCGACCTCGGCTCACACATCATCAGCCTCGCCCGACGCCTGGTGGGCGAGATCGAGGCGGTCCAGGCGATGCTGCAGATCGTCGTTGCGGATAGACCGCTTGCAGACAACCCCAGCCGGCGGCTGCCGGTGGAGGTCGACGACCAGGCGCAGATGCTGCTGCGCTTTCGAGACGGTCCGACCGGCACGATCGAAGCGAGCGCCGTCGCCGCGGGCCGCAAAATGCACCTGGCCTTCGAAATCACGGGCTCGACGGGCACCCTCGCTTTCGATCAGGAGCGCATGAACGAGCTCCGCCTCTTTAAGTTCGGCGACGATCCGTCAAGGGATGGCTTCAGAACCATCCTGACCAGCCCTGATCATCCGCCTTATGACAGGTTTTGTCCGGCACCCGGCCACGGCCTCGGATTCAATGATTTGAAGATCATCGAAGTCGCCCATCTCGCTGAAGGGATTTCGAGCGGAACGCCGCTCGACCCGGATTTTAGAAGTGCGTGGCAAATTGCAGAGGTGGTCGAGGCGGCGATCCGTTCGGATGCCGAGCAGCGCTGGACCCGTGTCGAGGTGGTTACGGAGTGATCTCGGCATAGCAGAAGGGCGCACGAATGATCATGCGCCCTTTCTAATTCACATCCTAGCCTGTTTCGGTCTCGTGCTCTGATAGCGGTGCAGGCAGCGAATTAACCGTACCGATGCCATCGGCCTTGATGCCGGCGATGCGAATGATGGAAGCAAGTGTCCACTTACCATCTGGATCATCGCGATTGTCGGCCTCATCGCCTTCGCTCACCAGCAGTGGATCATCGTCCGGGTTCCAACAGGGTTCGGTGTTAATCCAGGAATGGGGATCGCCCTTCAAGAGACCGGCGAAGACCGAAGAGACGATGACGGAGCCGACCCGGCCCATTGTGTTGCCGCCATTGCCCTGAGCCTCGCGCAGGATGTAGTACCAGAGCGAATCCGGCTCGTCATTCTGCAGCTTTAGTGGGTTCAGGCACCATTTCTTGGCCACATCGGTTCCTGATGGCAGACCAAATGTCCAACTGCGCTTCAGATTGCGGAAGGCGAGGACATTCATGGGATCGCCAACTCCGCCCTCATGCAGGAAGGAAAGCGCATTGGCGAGCTTGGTATCGATCTTACGCGCCATCTGCGGGAATTGCCCGGAGGAAGTCGTCATCGGCAGGAACCAGTCCCACTGAATCATATTCTCCAGCTTCATCGGCCGGAAACCACGCAGGTCATCCGGATCTTGGGCGCCTGTATTGTCGAAGATCGGTGCAAAGCTCCCGAAGCCACGCTCGGGGAAATTCGTCTGATAGGAATTCCGGACCATGGAATGGCCGAAGCGGTAAGCCGCTACGGAAAACTCGATCGGCATGAAAGGCTGATGCTTCCACCTGTAGACGTCACCCAGACCGCAAGTCCAACGTTTGCGCTTGTCTGGCGTCTCCTCGAGCTTCAGCGCCACCTTGTAGACCTCGTCGACGACGATCCGTTTGACGAAGTCGTTCCAGACGATGTGCTGATAGAGCCAGCGCAGCGTCTTGCGCGCTTTCTCGAAGGAGTCTTTCTTTTTGATCCCTGGAAACTCCATTTGGGCGCGTCGAACCAGCGTGTTATGCGCCAGGAGGAAGGCGAGCTGCAGTTGGCTCACCATGGAATTCTCGTCGTTGCGCATATCGCCGATCAACGCACGCTTTCGAAAACGCGGAAGATCAGGCCGAGACGCATCACCGCCGACGAGATCGACGGCCATCAAAATCGTCTTGTCGTCCTGATCGTAGAGATAGGGTTGATCATCAGGGCCGGCGCCGTAGATATTGTCCAGATCGAGCCTGGGCGTACGGAAATTCAGAAGGCCGTTCGGGTCGTTTTGGCGCATCAGCGACGAGGCCGGATCGAACGTGATGTCGTGATCGATGAACTGGCCGAAATAGGTGTAGCCGGCCGGAATGTTTGAGCTGAACTTCTGCTCGAGATTCTGGACTTTCTGTGGATCGCTGGCGATGTCACCTGGCAATTCGCCAGGCAGCTCGACCATCAGGTTATTGGCGATATCCAGGAAAAAATCATCGATGTTGCATTCGGCCACGCCTGGAGGTGTCCAGGGCGGAAGATCCGGACAAAGCCGCCCGAAGGGGCCATGATAGAACTTGGATCGGGGGGCGAGGACGTCGAAATGCCTTGAACCGTGAGCCATTGCACTAATTTCCGTCTCGTGAATGAACAGTCGTCAGATCATAAGGACTAACCATGATCGCGATGATCGTATGTGAAGTGTTTCACACCCGAAATGAGCTGTAGCGCCCGGGACGGGCTTCAGGAGGCGAATGAAGCGGCATCATGGAGGCTAATTCTTGACGCTTTCACCACCGTTTCGTCATGCGTCCGATAAAACGATCGGCGAGAAAGAATTGCCGCCCATCGTTCGGCCCCTTAGATAGAGACTATGAATGCGCCGACATCAGTCTTGCCCCAGAACTTTCTCGAAGCCGTCGACCGGATCACCGGCCCACGCGGCTGGAGTGTCGATCCCGAGGTGGTTGCGCCCCATGCCAGGGAGAGCTGGGGTATCGGACGCGGCGAAACCGGATTGGTGCTCAAGCCTTCGACCGCCGAAGAGGTCAGCGCGCTCCTCAGGCTATCCCACGAACACCGCGTCTCGGTCGTACCTCAGGGCGGCAATACCGGCCTGGTCTGGGCGGGCATTCCCGATATCAGCGGCGGGCTCGCCGTCCTGTCGCTTGCTCGCTTGAACCGGATCAGAAAAATCGATCCGATCGGTGACACCATGACGGTCGAGGCGGGTGTGGTGCTGGAGCGGGTACAGGAGGCCGCCGCCGAGCAGGACCGTCTGTTTCCGCTAGCCCTCGGTGCGCAGGGGACGTGCCAGATCGGCGGCAATCTCTCCAGCAATGCGGGCGGCGTCAACGTTCTCCGCTATGGCATGGCGCGCGATCTCGTGCTCGGTCTCGAGGTCGTGCTGGCAGACGGTCAGATCTGGCATGGGCTGCGCGCCCTTCGGAAAGATAACACCGGTTACGACCTGAAACAGCTGTTCGTCGGCGCTGAAGGCACGCTTGGCGTGATCACCGCGGCCGTGCTCCGCCTCTTCCCCAAACCGCGGGAAACCCGCACCGCCTGGCTCGCCGTGCCCTCGCCGGGAAAGGCGGTCGAACTCTTCGGCTTCTGCCGGGAACGACTAGGCGACACCATCTCCTCCTTCGAGCTGATGGGCGACATCGTCGTGCAGCGTGTGATCGACTATCTGCCGGATGGCCGTCAGCCCATCGCGTCGACCTCGCCCTGGCACGTTCTGATCGAGGTCGCCTGGTCCCTCGAAGACGGGCTTGGGGAACGGCTGGAGCAGGTCCTCGCGGAGGCTATGCGCCAGGGCCTTGTCACCGACGGCACCGTGGCCACGAGCGAGGCCCAGCGCCGGGCCCTCTGGCTCATTCGAGAAAACCCGACCGACGCGTTCGCCCAGGCCGGCGCGGTGCTGCGCCATGACGTCTCGGTGCCGATTGCCAAGGTCCCTGCCCTCATCGATCAAGGCTCCGACTTCTTCCGACAAAAAGTCCCCGGCGTTCGGGTGGTCGCGTTCGGCCATATCGGCGACGGCAACATCCACTTCAATCTTCTCCAGCCGGGGGCAATGGAAGGCGCCGCCTTCAGGGCCATGAAGGACGAGGTGCAGACGGCGGTCTTCGACCTCGTCGAAAGCCTCGGCGGCAGCATCAGCGCGGAACACGGCATCGGCCGCTTGAAGCGCGACGATCTCGCCGCGAGAAAGCCTGCACTCGATCTCGATCTGATGCGACGCTTGAAGAATGCCCTCGACCCACACAATATTCTTAATCCGGGCGCGATACTTCGATGACAGAGAATGCGCCATCGGGAGCCAGATCATGACCACCTACAGCCCGCCGCTCGATCACATGCACACCATCCTCGCCCCGATGCTCGACAGCTTGGCGAAGCTGCCCGGTTACGAAGAGGTCGACGGCGAGTTGGTCGATCAGGTGCTGGAGGAAGCGGGAAAATTCGCCAGCGGAGCGCTGGCGCCGTTGAATGCGGTCGGTGATCGCCAAGGGGCGGTTCTGGAAAACGGCGTGGTGCGCACACCCGACGGCTTCAAGGAGGCTTACGGGCAATTTGTAGAATCGGGATGGAACGGCCTACCGTTCCCCGAGGAATGGGGCGGACAGGGCCTGCCCTGGACCGTCTCGACCGCAGTCTCCGAGATGTGGCACAGCGCCAACACCGCGTTCAGCCTCTGCCCGCTCCTGACCCAGGCCGGCATCGAGTTGCTCTTAAAATTCGGCACGGATGAGCAAAAGGCGATCTATCTCGAAAAGCTGACCACCGGCGAGTGGACCGGCACCATGTGCCTGACCGAACCCCACGCCGGCACCGACGTCGGCGCGCTCAAGACCAAAGCGGAAAAGGAAGGCGATCACTACCGCATCACCGGCACCAAGATTTTCATCACTTATGGTGACCACGACTACACCGACAACGTCATCCACATGGTCCTCGCAAGAACGCCAGGCGCGCCGGCCGGTACCAAAGGCATTTCGCTCTTCATAGTTCCCAAATTCCTGGTGAACGAGGATGGGTCCCGTGGGGATCGCAATGACTTGAGGCCCGTGTCGCTGGAGCACAAGCTCGGCATCCACGCCAGCCCCACCTGCGTCATGTCCTTCGGCGACAATGACGGCGCCATAGGCTACCTCATCGGTGAGGAACAAGGCGGCATGAAGGCGATGTTCACCATGATGAACAACGCCCGCCTCGCCGTCGGCCTACAAGGATTAGCGATTGCTGAGCGAGCCGCTCAGACTGCTGAACTTTACGCCGGTGAACGGGTCCAAGGTATGCGCCGCAGCAATGGGACGATGGAACCAGCCAAAATCGCTGATTTTCCCGACATCCGGCGGACATTGATGTCCATGCGTTGCAGAATCGAAGCAATGCGCGCGCTGACCTACGAAGGTGCTTTTTACCTCGACCATGCCGCCAAACTCCCCGCCGGTCCCGAACAGAAGGCAGCCCAGACGCGCATCGACCTCCTGATCCCGCTGATCAAGGCCTGGTGCTCAGACACCGGATTTGAAATCGCCTCGGATGCCGTCCAGATCCATGGGGGCATGGGCTTTATCGAAGAAACCGGCATCGCCCAGCATCTGCGGGATGCCCGCATCGCGATGATTTATGAAGGCACCAACGGCATACAAGCCCTGGACCTCGTCGGCAGGAAATTGCCGGCGGACAATGGCAATCACGTAGCCTTGCTCTTTGATGAACTGCAGAGCGATCTCGACAGCTTGGATGATGGCCCGATCAAGGCGGGTCTCGGTGCGGCGCTCGAGACTTTGCGTGACGCCACTGCCTGGATCACCGACGAAACCCAGGCACTCGACGACCGCATGGCCGGCGCCACCCCCTATCTCCGCCTGTTCGCGACGACCCTCGGCGGATTCCTCCTGGTACGATCTGCAGTCGACGCTCGACCCGCAGTCGACGCTCGACCCGAGGGTGAGGCTCGACCAGAGGGTGAGGCTCGACCCGAGGGTGAGGCTAGCGCGTTGTTTTATATCCAGCACATCTTGCCACCGGCGACGGCGCTGACAGCGGCCGTCAAGGCCGGGGTTGCACCGGAAGTCTTGAAGGCTGGCTGAAGGACTGGAGCATCCGGGGAAAATCGACGTGAGGAGATCGCCTGCATTGCGAACGCTTGCAGATCGTGCACGCCTCTGCCCCATGGCTGAACGTGTCCCGAAACCTGGGCGAGGACGGCATCTTGATATTTACGCACTGCGACATCGCATTCTCTGTGCGACGCCGTCATCCTCAGCTAACAATGAACGGTGTTGCTTTAAATCGAGGCCAGTGTCGAAGCCACTTAGGGGGAAACCTGCTCTTCGTTGCCGCGACATGAGATCATGCAATCTCTGCGGCTGGCTTTCACCCCTCAACGTCAACCTCCTGGATCCCAACCCATCATGACCGAGCGCCCTCTGAACGCTGCTGCAGCAGTGCACAGCGCACGTGCCTGGAACACCATCCTCAAACCCTATCGTGAGCCAAACAGCACCCGTGGTATCGTCGAACTCATGATCACGACTGTGCCCTTCATCCTGCTCTGGACGCTCGCCTGGCTTTCCCTTGGCGTCAGCTATTGGCTCAGCCTCGCCTTCGTCGTGGCGGCGGCCGGCTTCCTCGTCAGGCTGTTCGCCATTCAGCATGATTGCGGCCATGGCTCGTTCTTCAGCAGGAAGCGTGTCAATGATTGGGTCGGGCGTATTCTCGGCGTATTGACCTTCACGCCCTATGAAGTCTGGCGTCGCGACCACGCCATGCATCACTCGGCGTCAGGTAATCTGGACAAGCGCGGCTTCGGCGATATCGATACGCTTACGGTGCGCGAATACTTTGAGCTCACGACGTTCGGGCGTTTTCGCTATCGGCTCTATCGCAGTCCCATCGTGCTGTTCATCATCGGGCCAGCCTATCAGTTTCTCGTCAGGCACCGCTGGCCGCTCGGACGGATGCGCACCAGTCTTGCGCCTTGGACCAGCGCCATGACGACCAATCTGGCGATCGCTGTGGTCGCCAGCTTCATGATCTGGCTCGTCGGTCTCGTCCCGTTCCTCCTCGTACAGTTGCCGATAACACTGCTCGCCTCGTCGATCGGTGTCTGGCTGTTTTACGTGCAGCATCAATTCGAGGAGACGACATGGTCCGAAGGGGCGACTTGGGATCTCAGCGAAGCCGCCCTTCACGGCAGCTCATACTATGATCTGCCGGGCATTCTCAGATGGCTCACCGCGAATCTGGGGGTTCATCACGTCCACCACCTCTGCAGCCGTATTCCCTCCTACCGGCTTCCGGAGGTCCTTCGCGATCACCCCTCGCTGACCTCGATCGGCCGGCTCACCCTTCTGGAGAGCCTTCGATGCATCAGGCTTTCCCTTTGGGATGAGCATAGGGAGCGCTTGGTTTCCTTTCGAGAGGTTGCCTCTTATGGCTTCCAGCCAGCGGCCGGAGCTCTCCGCGCCGTTGAGAAGGCCTGAGCGTCGCCTAGCTCTTTTCCCGAGGTCGTTCGTTTGGGGTTGGTCGAACCACTAAGCAGATGACGTGCTTTCTTTGCGCGTACCCATGAAGCGCTCAAGGTCGCCGTAACCGGCGAACCGGTATTCGTAGATCAGGCCAAGCCTTTCTGCGATCCCTTTTGCCTTTTGCTCAAGTTCCTCGTCATCTGTTTGAGGCATGAAAACCAGCTTTCGATAATTGCCGAAGACGAAATCGACCATGTCGTCGCGCCGATCCAGCCCGAGTGCTTCCCAAACGAACTTTTCAAAATGCCGGCAGAAGTAATCGGTCAGGAAGAAGGTCGAGATCTCGTCGTCCGCACCTCGGGCGAATACCTCATTGCCCATGAAGAAGGAAAAGCAGTGGGGGCCTCCGATGCGCTCGACATGCCCCTCCTCGGCCAGAACCTCATCCAGCAGGCCACCGGTGCCGCAGTCGCCGTAGAGAACGTAGATTTTTTCGTACCGATCCCCGGCCTGCTTGATCTTTTGGCGCACCGCATCCGGAATGCGATCCGGCGTGTGATGAAGCTTTGCCGGAAGGCAGTTGACGTCGAGATGATCCCAGCCATTCCGTTCGATCAGCTGGATGACCTCACGGGCCAGCGCGCCGCAGGCGATCAGGAGCGTCGAGCCTCGCCCACGCCTGAACCTTGCACTTTTGTCGCCAACCGCCTCCATCATTCGACCGTAGTCCTGGTCTTCGGAAGCGTCCATCACCGACTTGAAAAAGTAAATGGGAGGACAATCAGCCCAGCGACGTGTTCAGCGCGCGCCATTGGCCGATCTTGAACCCATCAGTTGGTGGCTGTTCTGGCTTCCTCGATCAGCGCTGAGAGGCGGGCCTTGTCGACGGCGCCGGGCACCAGGGTTTCGCCGATGACGAAGGCAGGCGTGCCTTCGATGCCCAAAGCGCTGGCGAGCTGGTAATTGGCGTCGATCGCCTTCGCCACCTCGTCGCTCTCCATGTCCTGCTCGAGCTGATCCGGATCGAGACCGAGATCGGCGGCGGCGGTGCGGATGCCGCCTGCGGAGAGGTCGTCCGCCGACATCAAGGCGAGGTGGAAGTCGAGATAGAGGCTCTCATCCTGCATCCGGCTCGCAAGGGCGGCACGGGCTGCCCGAACCGAATCTTCGCCAAGCACCGGCAGTTCCTTGAACACCACCTTCAGCTTGTCGTCCTCATTCATCAGCGCCTGCATCGAGGACAGGACACGGCGGCAGTAGCCGCAGCGATAGTCGAAGAACTCGACGAGAGCGACGTCACCGTCGGGATTGCCTGCAATCGGGGTGGCAGGATCGTTCAAGAGCTCGTCCTGCCGGGTCGAAAGCATCTGCTTTTGCTGCTCGGCCTGTTCGGCCGCCTGACGCTTCTGCAGCTCTTCAAGCGCCTGGTAGATGATCTCGGGCTCGCGCATCAGATAGTTTCTGATGATTTCTTCGACCTGCTCGACCGGAAGGTCCGCCGCCGAACCGGCGTCCTCTGCGAGGGTGTCCTGCACAGTGAAAGCGGCGAGAACCGAGGCGAATACAGCCGTTCTCGACCAAATACGGATCCTGCCGCCGCCAAGGTTCATGGTCTCGATCATCAATATGTGCTCCAAAAGACATCCAACGGGCTGCATCTCCACGAGTATGCAGTTTGACGGTATCCTAACCGGGTCATGACCATACAGCCATTCACAATCCGGTAAGTTATCCTCGGTTTTGCCGTGTTTCTTGCCGCTTCAGCTCTCTTCGATCGCCCGAAGAATGTCCTGGAGCTGCAGCCAGCCGGGATCGTTGGGACCGATCCTGTTCTCCGCGCGCCTGGCGTGCAGCTTGGCATCGTCCTCCTTACCGCGCAGCAAAGCCCATTCGGCGAGGGACAGCGATGCTTCGGCCTCGTCGCCGGCGCGTCCTTGTGCAATCCCGAGAAGGCGCCAGGCACCGGCATTGGTGGTCTCTTCACGGAGCGAGGCCTTCAGATGCTCAACGGCTTCACGCCCGGCAGCCGCGTCGCCGCTCTCAATAAGCGCACGTGCAAGGCCGATCTGCAGGAGTGGCGCAGACTTCAGCCGCACCGCTTCACGATAGGGTGAAATGGCGGCCTCGATCCGACCATTCTCGAACAGCATCTGGCCTTTCAGCTCGTGAAAATAGGGGTCATCGGGATGATCGGCAATCAAGCTGTCGATCTCGGCAACCGCATTTTCCAGATCCGGCAGACGATAGTAGGCGATCGCGCGTTTGTAGCGATCGGTCAGCCCCTCGCCGCGCGCATCCTGGAGAACACGCCCGGGATCACCGAGAAAGGCGCTGAGCTTCGCGACCATGCGCTCATGCCTGCCCTCCCATTCCGGAGGATAGCCAGGATCGTCGCCTTTCCTCGGCGCCACCTGGCTTTCGACGAAACGGATGCGATCCCGGGTCAGCGGATGGCTTCGAAGATAGGGATTACCTCTCGAGGCCGACAGAATGCTCTGTTCATCGAGAATATCGAAAAACTCCGCAAGACCGGCGCTTGAGACGCCTATGCGACGAAGATAGCTGACACCAGCCTGATCAGCGGCCTGCTCCTGACCTCGGGAGAAGCTGAGAAAGTCGCCCTGAGCGACAGTCTGGCCACCGGCGATGATGGCGGTACCGAGCGCCGGCTGGCCTACAACCGCAGCGGCGGCGCCGAGGACGAAGGAAGCGACGACCTCGGCCACAGCGCGATCCCTGGCGCCGCTAACCCGGCTGAGATGACCACCAGCGATATGACCGACTTCATGGGCGATCACGCCTGCGAGCTGACCCGGATGCTCGGTGCGCATCAAAAGGCCGGTATTCAAGAACAGGTTCAGACCGCCGGCAACGAAGGCGTTCAGCCCCCTGTCCTGGACGATATAGAGATTGACGGAGCCTTTGGAGACGCCGGCGGCATCCAGGATGGGGTCGGTGAGATCGTGCAGCAGCGCCTCGATCTCGACATCGCGGATCACCTTGAAACCGCTTTGGGCCCCAGCCGGAGCCGCGGTGATCACCCACAAACCCGAAGCTAAGGCGAATGCGGCAGCAAAATGCCGCCATCGGCTAAGCCGCCGGGCAGCGCAAGACGAGAGTTTACCAGTCTCCATATCGGCCATGTCTGTCCCCATCCAGCCAGCGGCCGGTCTGCTCGTTGATCAGCGCATTATCCAAAAGACCTGTGCCTTCCTCGACATTGACCTGACGTCGGACTTCGCGCATAGGGCGGGGCAACCCATGCGTCCCTGTTTATCAAAATCCTAGCTCCGGGAACAGACTGGTGCCTGCAATCCGTTCGACACCCCTCATGCAAATAGCTGAAACGGCGCAGCGATGCAAAATCAGCGACCGCTCCGCCATCGATGCCTTTCTTGCGATGGACATTCTCACCGCCGCCAATGCGAAGGCCGCTTCCGGCCATGATGTCGTCCATATGGAAGTCGGTGAGCCCGGCGGCGGACCGCCCAAGCGGGTGATCGAGGCCGCCAAGCGCACGCTCGGGCACCGTCCGCTCGGCTATACCGAAGCGCTCGGCAAGCCTGCTCTTCGCCGGATG
>JBPCVQ010000101.1:0-5611 GCA_051010395.1 Geminicoccaceae bacterium
TCCGGTTCGAAGAAGCGGGGTGTGGAAACGGAGTTACGGGTTGGCTAATGAGGCACCGCCAAACGAAAGGGGCGGAAACAGATAGGCCGATCCTAAAGCCACCGCGCCACATCCCGACTCTACCAGCAGTACGCATAAGAGCCGACTGGCTTGTGTCCGGTTTCGCGAGAAAAACGACCGTTAAAATGGCGCTTCGGAATTTCCTAGTCGGCTCGTTATCGGCATCTTCATGTCTAGCCGCGCCATCCAACCATCGTCAGCGCTTCTTCAAGAGGCATACCAGCGCCTGTCAGCACGCCCACTGCTCGCGCCCGGCCGGCACTGTCCGCAGCCTGCAGCGGCGTCACCAGGTCAAGCTTGAGGTCGGGGAGAGCGCTTCATGAGGAGCCGAAGAGCATCCCCTCTTTCGATGCGCCTTTTGATCGCCGGGTTCTCAAGAAAGGCATGGTGATTACCATTGAACCTTTTCTCTCGACCGGCGCCTGGTGGGCCGAGGACAGTGGTGACGGCTGGAGCCTAGTGACTGATCCCGAATTCATCACAGCGCAATATGAACATACCCTGATCGTAACTGAGAGGGGTGCAATTGTTCTGACATGAGGTGAAAGCCATCGCAGACGTCTGCATGCGATGCTCCCCTTCAGCGGTCTGGCTGTGTGGTCGGAAATGCCGATGACGAGATAGAGCGGCCAAGAAAATGAGCGAAGGCCTGGCAGTCATCGCAATAGCAGATCAAGCGCGGCCCATCGTCGGCAGACGGACCGTGGGCACTTCCCCGCAGGGCCCCGCAAGAACACCGGATTGCAAAGTCTTTCAATCGATTGCCGCTCATGGTCAGACTATTGCATGCCTCTGATCGTTCGTACCGCCAAAACCGTAGACGCCAAGCCCATGGCCATACTCGTCAATGCCCTCATTACGCGAGGCGGGACGACTGCCCACCGTCAACCCTTCGAAAGGCACCAGTTTATCGATGACTTCATCAGACCGCCATATGGCATCAATTGTGTCGTTGCGGTCGAGGGGTCGGGTGTTGTCGGATTTCAAGCCATCGAATGGGCTGATCCCGATTGGCCAGGGCGTGATAAATTACCCCCGGGCTGGGCTATTGTCGCAACCTATGTCGCTTTCGGATGGCAGGGGCGTGGGATTGGCGGGCGGTTGTTCGAGGCAACCCTTGCGAGCGCGCAGGCAACCGGTGTTCATCGCATCGACGCGACGATTCGATGTAAGAATGTCGGCGGGCTGGCCTATTATGAACGCATGGGGTTTGTGGACTATCGGCAGGGCCATGACGTGATTTCAAAAAGGCTCGACCTCGCTTGAATGCCGGCTTGGTTGACAGACGAACATCGAGGGAAAACCAGCAATGGTCGACGACAACGGTAAGCCGAAGATCACCGGTCGATGCTACTGCGGAGCCACGCGAATTCGAGCCGCTGCCCTACCAACCGCTGTCGCTTATTGCCACTGCAGCGACTGCCGGAGGGTGACCGGCGCGCCTGTCGCGGCATTTGCTGCTTTCGACATTACCGACGTGACATTCTCGCCAGATGAAGGACGTGCGATCGGCGTCAATCCTGGTGTGACGCGCAATTTCTGCACGACCTGCGGGTCTCCGCTCGCAGGTCGCTACGACTATCTGCCGGGCACCGTGTATATCGCTCTCGGACTTCTCGACCAAGCCGACGATATCCCGCCGGAGCTACATGCCCATTTCGGCAACAAACTAACGTGGCTCCACATCGACGATGATCTGGAGCGTCATTCGAGCTCAGCCCGTTCCCGGCTGAGCCGGTGATGACAGACAATGGAGAAGGTCCGCTCCATCCGCGTCTTTGCCACTCCGTCGCGAGATCGAAAGCTGGCATGCTAACCGGGAAACCTGCGGGCAGGATGTCTCATGACGATCGAACTTCATGGCTATCAATACAGCGTCTACGCCTGGATCGCGCGCTTCGCTTTGCATGAGAAAGGCGTCAATTACCGATGAGTGGAGGTCAATCCCTTTGCGACTGACCTTTCCGCCGGCTATCTCGCTCTCCATCCCTTTGGCCGCGTACCCACGCTGGGCGACGATGATTTCACGCTGTATGAAACCACAGCCATCACGCGCTATGTCGATGAGGCATTTGACGAACCGGCCTTGCAGCCATCTGCGCCGCGGGCCCGGGCGCGGGTCAATCAGATTCTGTCGATCGTCGATAGCTATGTCTGTTGGCCGCTGGTCAGACAGGTCTTCTCCCATGGTGTGATGGGGCCTCGGATCGGCAGCCCCTCCGATACCGTTGAGTATCAAAAGGGACTGGCGGCGGCGCCGCACATTCTTCAAGCGCTCGATCGCCTTGTCGGCAGTAGCGCCTTTCTGGTGGGTGAAGCCGTCACCCTGGCCGACATCCATCTAGCCCCGATGATGTCCTATTTCACGTCTGCGACCGACGGCTTCGACCTCCTGCAGAAGCATGATCGGCTACATGCCTGGTGGACCGAGATTTCAGCCAGGCCCGCGTTCATGGATACGAGGCCTCTGCTGCCGGAGCTATCGGTCTAGGTAAACGGCTTGCACGGGCCGCCTGCTCATTCGTCAGGCGGCCCGACAACATCACGCAGCAGACGTCACGTCAGACGTGCGCACGACCGGGAAATCGATCTCGGTATCGGCCACGGCTAGGGCGATGGCTTCGCGAGTCTTCGGGTCAAAGTCGCCCTTGGAGAGCGCCCCGCCAATTGCAAGAAACGCGTCGAGAACAGCTGGCTGATTGGCCATCACCTTGGTCAGATTCGGTGTGCTCCCGAGATTGGTTCTCACCGCATTCAAGAGTTCGGCCGCGTTGCCGGTAGCTGTGTCGGGATTGACGGCATTCAAACGAGACATGGTGGTTTTCCTCTCGATCGTCGTTGTTTCTGAGGCTGAGCGTTTCAGGCGGCCAACGAGGAGCGAATCAGCGGATCAAGGCCGCCTGCCGCTTCGAGTTCGAACAGGTCACTTGCGCCGCCGACATGGAAATTGCCGATGAAGATCTGAGGTACGGTATGGCGGCCCGAACGCTCCTTCATCTCTGCGGTCAGCACCGGATCATCAGTGATCTCGATGTCGCGGAAGGGCACGCCTTTCTGCTTGAGCAGGGCTTTGGCCTGCTGGCAGTAAGGACAGTAGGATTTTGAGTAAAGCGTGACGACAGGAGACATTGGAGACTCCGTTAGGTTGCTCATCTTGCCGATAGAAAGGGCTGCTGCGGGCGGAGGAGCACCGCCCGCCAGCGGGCTATTTCCGATCAGCGTGCCTGGTCGGCTATTCGCTTCAACGCGTTCCCGGCGAGAAAGATGGTGCCCGCCAGGAGAACAATATCCTTCAAGAGGAATTGTCCGGGCACAACCGACAGCGCTGGAAAGCCGCCAAGGCTTGCCTCCCATCCCGGAGCCGTGAACAGAAAACTGATCGTCAGGAGGAAAGTGAACGCTGCAGCGAGGGCACCCGACAGAGCAGCCTTTGGAAATTTTGCACCCAGCACGATGAGAAGTGCCGTTCCGATTTCGATCGTGCCGATCAGGTTCGAAACGCCCTGTACGGACAATACGTCGTAAAGCCAGCTCATCAACGGGCTGGATTGAACGAGGCCCTGAATTGCGCCGGCTTCATAGGCCGTGAATTTCATGGCACCGATCCAGCCCAACACCGTTGCCCCCGAAAAGCGGAGAGCTTCGATTCCGAACCGGCTGATCCTATCACCCCATGCGCCCACCTGTTCAGCGGTGGCAGCTTGAAGGGATACATGTGTGTTTGCGGTAGCAAGGGCTGCAGTCATCTGTTTGATTTCCAAACTTGTTGACCAATCAGTCAACAAATGGTTAAAAAAATGTGGCGTTCAGTGCCAGCAATGAAGGTATATTCATTAGGAACCGATCGGTCAACAATAAGAGAATCACAGATGCGTGAGCAGGAAAAATCCACTGGATCAGCGGGGCGCCCGCGCGAATTCGACGAGGCCGACGTCCTTACCAAAATCATGTCGCTGTTTTGGGAGAAGGGATACGAAGGCACTGGCCTCAGCGATATCATGGCCGTCACCGGCCTGCAGAAGGGCAGTTTATACAAAGCCTTTGGCAGTAAACACGAGATGTACGTTCTTGCCCTCGCCCACTATGAGCACCTGATGGTCGATGCCGCCGCCAATGCGTTGAAGACCGATGGCGACCCGGTCGAACGCATCCGCGCATTTCTCAGTGCGCCGATCGATGCGGCCTGGAGCCGGAATGACCAACGCGGTTGTTTTCTCTGCAATGCCTCAGCTGACCACGCGGCGCTCGATTTGGAAACCCAAGCGCTGGTAATCAGAGGTTATGCCAAGCTTGAAGCCGCGCTTAGGGTCGCCGTCGGCGAAGTCCGCGCTGACTGGCCCCCCTCGACTGTTCGCCAATCCGCGCAGCTTCTCTTATCGGTCTATTCCGGCCTGCGGGTAATGGCGCGCGCGCGTGTCGAACGAGACCGGCTTGAAGGGGCGAAGAACGCTGGCCTTACTTTGCTCGCTCGATAGCTGAATGGCCAAGTTTGGTCGGCACGACGACTCGTGGACGGATGTTTGAGAGAACCGACCCAAATGTCGATACGCCGCGTCACCGCACATGGCCACCATGTTGGCTCCTAAACTGAATGACTACCGACTTCTATAGTTGCCGCCCATGATGCAAGAAACTTTTTATCCCGTTTGGTCATGCGATCGAATGCTGTCTTCTGTCAGGCCTTTGGTTGCGGCATTGTCGGAAGCTGCTGGCCGGTATGGTGATATGCGGATCAGGTCCAAATCTGACGTACGAGCTTTGTGGCTCTGTCGGTAGTCCTGGCATTCCCAATCCAGATCTGTTCGATCGCTGTGCCCATTCGGGTCGTCGACTCCTCACACCTCCTTCACTGATGCTGGCGGAACAACATAGAGTTCATGCCACTGCGGTCAGTTCTGGATCTCGATAGTCTTCCTGTTTGATCAGCATCGCCCAAATCGTTCGTGCCATCTTGTTGGCCAAAGCAATTGATCAACTCTATCTTGAAGAATGACAGCAACGAGGATGATAGCGGCCACGCTGCAGCGCTGACCTTGCGCGAATTTCTGACCCGAATGAGACATGGCGCCGACGTGATCATTTGAATACATTGATCGTGTCCATCGACAAATGGGGATCAGTTTATGAGTTTTGGAACAGAAGATCGTAACGTGATCTCGCTTCTTCTTGCTGGGGTTGCCGCCGCTGCACTTTGGATCCCAGGTACGGTACTTGCAGAGGAGAAAGCGCTCGATAGCGAGGAGATCAAGTCACTCCTTAGTGGTGCTACGATCAAAGGTATCCATTACGGTGTCGAAACTCGCCAATACTTCTCTGAATCTGGCCTAACGCTTTGGATTAAGGAGGGTGACGACAAGCCATCGGAAGCACGATACAAGATTGAGGCTGATCAATATTGCTCGAGTTGGACTGGGTTATGGAACGAGGAAGAGTGGGGCTTGCCTATCCGGTTGTTACCCACACCCACTATATGTGGGGTGGGCCCATTTTCCGGAGTAGAGCTCGTTGAAGGTTGGCGCGGCGGCCCCGCCCGCGATTCCGAGCAGCGAGC
>JBPCVQ010000102.1:0-33539 GCA_051010395.1 Geminicoccaceae bacterium
CGGGTGGTGCGGATTCTCGGCGAGGACGATGCCGAGACCACGCTGGTCCTGAACCAGATCGTCGGCCAGGACGACGACGGGCCGATCATGGCCAACGACATCACACTGGGACGCTACGACGTGGTCGTCTCTACCGGGCCGTCCTTCTCGTCTCGCCGGCAGGAATCGGCGGAATCCATGATGCGCTTCGTCGAGGTATTCCCGCAAGCCGCCGTCATTGCAGGAGACCTGATCGCCAAGGCGCAGGACTGGCCTGGCGCCGAGTTGTTCGCACAGCGCTTCGAGCAATTGCAGCAACCCTCCGAACCCGATCCGAAGGCCCAAGCCGACGCCGCCAAGTCCGCGGCGGATGCCGAGAAGAAGCGGGCCGAGGCGGAAGGTCAGCAGTTGGAGAATATCGAGAAGCAGTTGGTTCTGGCCACACAGACCGGAATCCTGCAACAGCTCCTGTCCCCGATCATTCAGGAACAGGTGCAGATCGCCCTGGGTGCACCACAAGGCGCCCTGAATCCACAATTCCAATGAGGGCCCAATGACGGATACAGAAACCTCTCTCGATATCATCGAGAAGGGGCCGCTACCCGATGAGGTAGCCACGGAAGCTGAAAAGCCGGCCGTAGAAGAAACCGAGGCGGAAGCCAGTGAGCCTGAAGCAGAGGTCCAGGCAAGCGAGGAAGAAGCTGAGGAAGAAGTCGAGGAAGAGGCTGAACCCAAGCCGAAGCGACGCCGCAACCGCACGGCGCGTCTTGCTGCGAAGCTGACGCAGGCCGAACAGCAGATTGCGGAACTCCGACAGCAGGTTCAGCAGATTCCTCAACCGCCCGTCGAGGAAGAGGCTCCGCCCAAGGTGGAGGACTTCCAGAAATACGAGGACTATCTGACGGCCCATGCCGGGTATGTCGCCCGTGTTGAGGTCGCCAAGCAGACCGTAGCGCTGAACCGGAAGGTTGCAGAGGCGACCCAGGTCGTTCAGCAGCAGCAATCCCAGAAAACCTGGGAAGGCAAAGAGACCAAGGCCAGTGAGAAGTATGCCGATTATGCCGAGGTCGTGCATGACCCGGATTTGCAGATTTCCACGGACATGGCAAATGCCCTGATGGAAATGCCCAACGGTACGGACGTGGCGTACCACCTGGGATCGCACCCCGACGAATCGGCTCGAATCGCTCAGCTTACGCCTACAGGTCAACTCATCGAACTGGGCCGGATCAGCGCCGAAGTGCGCCGGCCTAAACCGAAAACGACCGCGGCACCCCCTCCGGTGAAGACCGTCAAAGCCGGCTCCGCGCCAGCCGGGCTCACGCCCGAGAACGCGCGAAGCATGGACGACTTCATCAAGGCCAGAAAGGCACAGGAGGAGGCCGCCGGCAAAGCATAGGCTGAACCATGGCTAACACCCTGATTACTCCGACGATGATCGCCCGAGAGGCGCTCATGCAGTTGGAGAACAACCTCGTGATGGGCGCCAACGTCCACCGCGAATACGTGAACGACTTCGTCAAGGTTGGCTCGACCGTCAACATCCGTCGTCCCGTGAAGTTCGACGTTGTTGACGGAGCGGTGCTGACCAAGCAGGACGTTGAAGAGGCGAACACCAACATCATCGTGAACCAGCGCAAGCATGTGGGCTGGGGTTTCACGACCCAGGACCTGACCCTCACCATCGAGGAGTTCAGCGAGCGGTACATCAAGCCGGCCACCATCGCGTTGGCCAACAAGATCGACCGCGACCTGTGCTCTCTCTACGACGATGTGTGGAACTGGGTCGGTACGCCTGGGCAGACGGTGAACTCGTTCGCCGACTTTGCCTTGGCTCCGCAGCGGTTGGATGAAGGCGCCGTTCCCACGGATCGCCGGAAATCCGTTCTCGCTCCGGCGGATCACTGGGGCATCGCCGGGAGCCAGACCGGCCTGTTCTTCGACCGCATCGGCCAACCGGCCTATCGGCGAGGATCGATCGGCACCGTGGGTGGCGTCGAGACATTCATGGACCAGAACGTGCGGACGCACACGACAGGCACCTTCACGACGGGCTCGACCCCGCTGGTGAATGGTGCGTCGCAGAATGTCGCATATCTGTCCCATACCACGGCGACCTACTCCCAGACCCTGATCACCGATGGCTGGGCCAACTCGACCCTGGTCCTGACGGCCGGCGATGTGATCACCCTCGCGGGTGTGAACGATGTCAACCCGGTGCCGGGACAGACCGGAACCGGCAAGGACGACCTCGGGCGTCTGCAACAGTTCGTGGTGCTGAACGATGCGACTTCGGATGGTTCCGGCAACGCGACCATCACGATCTCGCCGCCGATCATCACTTCGGGGCCGCAGCAGACCTGCACCGCGGCGCCTGCGAACAACGCGGTCATCACGCCGTTGGGCACGGAGGGAACGGGATACACCCAGAACCTCGCGTTCCATCGCAATGCGTTCGCGCTGGTGACGGTGCCCCTGGAGATGCCGGACGGTGCGTCGTTCAAGGCACGGGAGACCCACGAGGGCATCTCGATGCGGGTGGTGAAGGACTACGACATCATCAACGATGACGACATCATCCGACTGGATGTGTTGTACGGCGTGAAGTCGATCTATCCGGATCTGGCGACCCGCCTAAGCGGCACTGCGTAAGGAGGACTGAAAAATGGCAGTCAAGCAACTTTCCGACAGCCGCAGTGACGGTGTGCAGATGGGCGATTCCGCCACGGACCTTTGCGGGTTCTACGGCTTCACGCCCGTCGTCCAGCCGGCCATCACCGCGGTCGGCACGGCCACGGCGACCACGACCCTGAACGAGACGCGGATCACGCGCCTCTACACGGCTCTGGTCAGCCTCGGCCTCGTCAACACGGCCGGGTAAGGGGGAGGCGGGTCGATGTCGAACATCTTTATCGATGCCGGCCCGCCGGCTTCCGGGCAGAAGGTTTTCCTGGCCACCACGGCCTATGAGAACCCCGATGCCAGCTACACCTACTCGATCCAATCGACCAGGCAAGCCTTGAGCGAGGCCGGCATCCAGTCGGCCTACGCTCTTCTTTGCGGGAATTGTCACGTTGATGACAGCAGGAACACGATTGTTCAGGAATTCCTGCTGTCCGACTGCACGGATTTGATGTTCATCGATGCCGATGTGTCGTGGGAGCCGGAAGACCTTGTATCGCTGTGTCATCATGACCGCGATCTCGTTGGCGGCGTTTATCCATTCCGCCGTGAAGATATGCGCGGAAACGGGGCAATGCCGGTCAGGCTGATGCATGACGGCTTCTCGGAAAACGGGTTGCTGGAGGTCGAGGGTTTGCCAGCAGGCTTCATGCGGATCAGGCGGGTCGTTCTCGAACAGCTTGCGGATCTGGCAAAGAGCTATTGGAACCGCACGGACCGCAGAAGCAAAGTACCTCTTCTGTTTGAGCGCGATCTGATCGACGGAGAACGGTGGAGCGGCGATCTCAACTTCTGCCGGAAGTGGCGCGCTCTCGGAGGAAAGGTCTATGCCGACTCCGAGATTCCTCTCGGCCACATCGCCAAGACGCGCATCGTGGACAGCCTCGCGGCATCGCTCCGCCGATTGAAGGGTCAGTCCTTGCGACACTGTGCCGGCTTGATCCGGAACAAAGTAGAGACGCCGGCTATCTATCGAGAGGCTCTCGCGGCGATCGATAATCCATGGGCGGCCGGTGGGGAGGTTTTGGCGGCAAGCGTCCTGATGGCCCGATCCGCGAATGGCCCGATCCTTGAAATGGGCAGCGGTATCTCGACGGTGTTGATGGCTGCCGCGACAGACCAGACGATCTGGTGCGTGGAGCATGATGCTTTCTTCGCCTCCCGCCTGGAGGCTATGGCCAGGAGCGCTGGTGTTTCGAACATCGCGCTCGTCACCTGTCCGCTCAAGAACGACTGGTACGATCTTTCGGAGGATATGGGCGCCCTGCCGGACAGGTTCGCCCTTGCCCTGGTCGATGGACCACCCCGCTATCTTGCCAAGCGTATGCCGTTCTTCGAGACCTTTGGGCATCGTGCGGACGTGATCGTTTGCGACGACGCCAACGAAGGAACCTACGCGGTCGATCTCAGGAAATGGGCCGATGTCCATAACCGTGAGATCAGGATCGAAGGCAGCAGGTTGGCGATCATCATGCCGAAGCAAGAGACGTTATCAGCAGCGTGAGAGGAACCATGGAAGACGAGCCCGGAGAACCGACTTGGATGTATCGCCTTCACTACGGCAAGGTCCAGTCCCGGATTTTCGACAGCAATGCCATCCCCAATGGCTGGGTCGATAGTCCGGTCAAGTGCGTGGAGGAAAAACCCTCCGAAGCCAAGCCCAAGCAACGACGTTCCAAAAAGGTGAAAGATGGCGACGACAGCACGGCAGGTCTGCAAGTCAGCCCTCCGGAAGATCCTGGCCGAGACTGACGCGGTCGAGCCGACCGCCGCCGAGCTTGCGGATGTTCTTGAGTCTTTCAACGACATGATGCACGCCCTGATGGTCATGGGTGCGCGGATCGGGCACCAGACGCTCGCTCTGGACGATGTCGTGAACCTGGACGAAGGCCACATCAAGGGCGTCAAGGCGATGCTCGCAGTGGATATCGCGCCCGAGTTCGGCGCCGCCATCGACCCGCAGGTGGCGTTTGACGCCAGCGAGGGCAGGAAAGCATTGCAGTCCGACACCCAGCTTGCCGTGCCAACCCAGTTGGATTCGGCGCTATTGCGCAGAAGGCAAAGGTATTATGGTTGATGTATCGCCCCAAGGCGCGTTCCTGGTCGCTCTCAACAACGCCTTCAATGCCGCGCGGGCGAATGCCCCGCAGGCGAATGTTGGCGCCGGGATTCCCGGTCTTGCGGCGGGTGGCGCGGAGAACGGGCCGGGGTCGCCGGGAGGTCCGGCTTCCGTGTCGATCGGTGGAGGAGCCCCCGGAACGGCGACCACCGGGCAGAGTATCGCGAATGCCTTGCTTGGTGGCGGTGGCGGTGCCGAAGCCGCCCTTGCAGGCCCTGGGGGACAACAGGTGTTCAATGCGCTGTTGACGCAGCGCGGCGAGAGTCCGGAACGCCCAGACGTACCAGGAGGAAGCGTGGCAACATTACTCGCACTGTTGACCGGTGGACCTCTGGCAATTCCTGGCCTCATCGGTTCTCTCGTTGCCTCTGACGCTCTGGGGCGGCCGCTGGACCCGAGCTTGTTGAGCGTTTCGGGGCTGGCTCAGTTGGCAAACGACGATAGCACGCCCGGTGTTGAATTCGGCGGATCCATCAATGCGGACGGTTCCTTTACACCGGCCATATCGTCGCCACGGGCGGTAGGCGCCGGTACCTTCCCGGCGATCCGCACCGGGCCGCGGCCAAGCGATCGTGGCATCCGCGACGACCGCGACCTTGGCCCCGGCCGCAGCCCATCGCGCGGCGACATATCCAACGCGGGTCGCTAGGTGCGGATACCGTTCGCGCTGCAATCCTATCAGCACGAATCCAAGCCACTGTCGGCGCAGCGCGTCGTGAACTGCTTTTCGGAGATCCAGCCGAAAGACGCGAAATCGCCCGCCGCCCTGCTGTTCCGTCCGGGCCTGAAGGCGTTTTCGACCATCGGCTCTGGACCGATCCGTGGCGTGCATGAAATGGCCGACGAACTGTACGCGATCTCCGGTAACGCCCTCTTCTCGGTGGATGCAAGCGGTACCGGGACCAGCCTTGGAACGATCGGCTCGAACTCTACCGGCCTTGTCTCCATGGCCGACAACGGCAACCAGCTTGTGGTGGTCAACGACAATACCGGCTATGTCTATGACCGTCTTCTTGGAACTCTGGTCCAGATCACCGATGCCGATTTTCAGCAATCCTCCGATGTGGCCCAACTGGACAACTACCACATCTTCATCAAGCTGAATTCGGATCAGTTCTTCCTTTCGTCCCTGTCCGATCCAACCTCGTACGACCCGCTGGACTTCGCCACCGCCGAGGGCGATTCCGACCTGCTTGTGAAAATCGCGACAGACAACAAACAATTGGTGTTGTTTGGAACGGACACCACGGAAGTCTGGTACAATTCAGGCAACGTTTTCCCGTTCGACCGTGTCTCCGGCGTCTTCATTCAAGAAGGTCTGGGCGCCAAGTACTCCGTGGCATCCCTTGATAACACCTTGTTCTGGCTCAGCAAAAACGGGGTGGTCTTCAAGCTGGACGGGTTCACGCCTCTCAGGGTCTCGACCCATGCGATCGAGCAGGCCATCAAGGGGTTCTCGAACTTCGGGGATGCCAGAGCCTTTGACCTTAAGTGGAAGGGTCACATCTTCTACGTCCTAACCTTCCCCGACGAAGCGACCTTCGTCTATGACGCCGCGACCCAACTCTGGCACGAGTGGGAGACCTTCGGCCAGATGGGCTTCATTGGCTGTTGTCATGCTCAGGCTTACCGCAAGGAGATCGTCGGCGATCAGGATGCGGGCAAGCTCTATACGCTGGAGGATTCGGCTAAGGACGACGACGGCACCCTGATCCAGAAGATCGCTACCGGAGCACCCCTGTATGCCTCGGGCAAATGGGCCTTCATGCCGTCCTTCGAGGCGATCTTCGAAACCGGGGTCGGGGTTACCGCCGGGCAGGGGTCGGACCCGCAGGCGATGATGGAATACTCCGACGATGGCGGCCGGACGTGGTCCAACTCGCTGTGGCGCGATCTTGGAAAAATCGGCAAATACCAGACCAGAACCATCTGGAGACGGCTCGGCCGGTTCAAGGAGCGGACGATCCGGGTGACGGTGAGCGATCCTGTCGCAACTCGTTTGCTTGGTGCGAACGCTGATCTCGTTGGAGAGGGCTGATGGCCGTTCAGAAGAAGGTCGGCCCGGTTCCGCCGGAGATATTCAACCGTCCACAGGCCGAGACCGCCGGCCTGGAATGGTTCACCAACATGATCGCCATCATCGAGGCGCAAGCCACGACGGCGAACAGCGGCAATGTCGGACAGACCGCTGCGGTAGCGGATCTCAATCAGACGATTAGCAACCCGCCGACCCAAGCTGAGGTTCAGGCAATCTCCGACAAGATTGATGAATTTCTCGCGGCACAGCGGGTGTCGGGACAACTGGAGACATAGGCCATGCCTTCTTTCTTCGATATCGCCAGTGTCGCCGCGCCGCTTGTCGGAGGACTACTGGGCAGGCAGGCGGCGGGCAGGGCCGCAGATGCGCAGACGGCGGCATCCGGAGCCGCAATCGGTGAGCAACGCCGACAGTTCGATCTGATCCGGTCGGACCTCGCGCCGTTCCGCGAGCAGGGGGTCAATGCGCTGAACCAGTTCGCCGCATCGGTCCTGGGGCCTCTGGAGGAAACCCCTGCGTTCCAGTTCACCCGCGATCAGGGCTTGAAGGCCATCGACCAGCTCGCAGGAGCAAGGGGCAAGGCGTTCTCGGGAGAGAATATCCGCGGCGCGAAACAATTCGCCTCCGGCCTTGCGTCCCAGGAGATCAACAACCAGCTCAACCGACTGGCCGGATTGGCGGGCATCGGACAGACCTCCACGGCACAGGGCGGGGCCTTTGGTGCAGGATCGGCCAATGCCATCAGCCAGCTTCTCGGGGAGCAGGGCGCGGCGCGGGCCAGCGGCTTTGTCGGCCAGCAGAACGCGATCAGCGATTCGATCAATAACGCGCTCCTGTTCGGGGCGTTGAGGGGGTTGTAATGCCGCCGCTTCCGGCTCTCCAGGTCCGCGTCCCGAATGCCGCCAATGCGCTGCTGCAGGCCGAGCAGATCCTGGGCGCAAGAGAGCAGCGCAACGCCTTGCTGCGGCAGCAGGAACAGAGCGCCAACCTCGGCCAGCTTCTGAGCAGTGATCTGAGCGATCCCACGGTGCGGCAGCAGGTCCAAAGGAAGGCATTCGCCATCGATCCGAACACCGGCCTTCAGGTCCAGCAGATGTTCCGGGGGATGAGCGAGGCGGAACGGGTGGAGGCCGAGCGGGATGCATCGACGATCGCCCGCACCTTCTTCAACGTCAACAGCCCGGCATCCTTCGCGTCCGCGAGGAACAGGCTGCCGCCCGGCTTGCGCGACCAGATCCCAGAGACATTCGACCCCAATCTCGTCAGGGGCCTGGTCGATGTCGCCACCCCGCTGAGCGAGATGTTCGCCAACGAGCGAACGCGGATGCAGACTGAGTCCAGAGAACGGATAGCATCTGCGCCGACCCCAGCAGTGCCCAGAACCGATCTTGGCAGGATCAGCGCCGATCTCGCGAATGGTTTCGTTACGCCGGCCCAGGCGTTGCGGCAGGCCCAGCAATCCCTTGCGCCTACCGAACAATGGCGACCGGTAACGGCGGAAGAGCGTCTGTCCTTTGGGATTCCAGAAGGACAGGCAGCGCAGATCAGCACGACTGGCAAGGTATCCACGATTGGAGGCGGCGGCGGGATCACGCTTTTCGATCCTCAGACTGGAAACGTCATCGCACAAGTCGGCGGCAGTGCGCTCACGCCCTCGCAACGGGGTTCGCAAGCGATTGATATTGCTGATGAAGTCAGGCAAACCGGCGTTAGATTGTCTGAACTCTCCACGTCGCTTGCCTCTCTCCGGGCAAATCCGCAAGCCGCAGGGCTGTCCGGGCTGGCCATCGAAAAGCTTGGTGGTGTGACCCAGCAGATCTCCAATCTCGTAGGTGTGGATGGCGATTGGGTAGGCACCGCTCCGGTGCAGCAAACCCGCACAGAACTCGCGAGCTTGCTGGGGCAGTACATCCCGACGATCACTGGAGACGATTCGGGACGGTATTCGGACCAGGACGCACGCCGGGCCGATGCGGCATTGCCGGCCCGAAGCCCGACCGCTTCGTTCCAGCAGGTTCAGGCCGCCCTCCTGACCCTTCAGGATGTCGAGCGCCGAGCGCGTGGCCGGGCCTTGATGCGATTGGATGGTTTCGACCCGAGGATCGATATCACCTATCCGGCCGGACGGTCGTCCTATGCGCAACAGCTTATGAGCCAGGGCTCCACTCCGGAACAGGCTGCGGATGCCATCATCGATCTGCTGGACAAGTATGAAATTCCCCTGACGGTCGAGGGCATTCAATGACCGACACCTCATTCGAGGAGTTGATCCGCCGACGTAGGGAAGAGCGTGCGGTCGAGGCTCCGCGGGCACTTGAGCAGCGAAATGTTCAAGAGTTTCAGCGGATCATGCAGGAAAGAGCGCTTGAGGCCGCGCCTCGCGATCCCGAAACGCGGATGTTGGTCCATTCCTCGGAACTTGGTGAGCCGGGGCTGTCCGACAGCATCGTGCGGGCGAGGGTTGCCATTGCAGACACCAGAGAGGAACGCTTGGCGGCGTTCAATCAGGTCTTTCCGTTGGGCGAACTGCGGCCGGCACGCGATGAAGCCGGAAACACGTTCGAGATCTTCCGGCGCGATCCTGGAGAGCCATGGCGGAAGTTCGATCCTGGTCTGGGCGAAAAGTTCGAACCGCTTCAGGACATTGCCGACTTTGCCAGTGCCGCCGCTCCGATTGCTGGAGAAATCGCGACGACCCGCGGTGCCGGAGGGCTGATCCGCAGGACCGTCCAGCCTATGATCGGCGCCGCCACCGGAGAAGCGGTGGAAGAGGGCGCCGAGGTGGCCCTTGGACAGCAGCGTCAGACCGCCGGGGAAGTCGCCGGACAGGTCGGGACGGAAGGGTTGTTGGCAGGTATCGGCAGTATGGCTAGTGAGCCTCTCGCGGGACTGCTGAACGTCCGCCGAGGTGCCGGCATACTTCAGTTGATGCCGGGTGCGAGAGAGGCGATCGAGGCCCAGGAGCGCCAAGGGCTTCCGGAGCTTTTGCCGTTCCAAGTGGCGGAAGATCCGATCATCCGCACGACGGGCACACAGGCCCAGGCCCTCACCACCACCATGACGGATTTCATCGTTCGGCAGCAGGTCGGTGCAACGGAAAGAGTGCGGGCTCTCAGAGATGCCCCAAGTGCTGATCCCAATATGCTGCCGATCTTTCTACGCTCTCGGGTGAAAGCGAGAGAGAACGCACTCGACGAGATTCTTGCCCGCCCCAATGTCGAACTGGAAACAGGCGGTGAGGCCCTGCAAAAAGGGTTGGCTGAATACGATGTCCTGGCAAGGGCGGAGATTGACGATTTGTTCACAGCCGCAAGGGCCTTGGATGAGCCGCAATTTGACTTCGCGAGCTTGGACCAAGCCGCCCAGGACATGCTGGAAGGCTTTATCGTCAGCGATCGCGGCCCTCGCCCGACCTCCCCGCTTGCGTCCGAGTTGCGAGCGGTGTTGGAGGAAACCCGTGCGTTGGCTGCCAATCCCCAGCCTCTCGTGATCCCCCGTGCTGACGGAACGCAGATCACGATTTCGGTAACGGACCAACTGCGCGCCCTGAGAGAGCGGCTGTGGGATCTGAAGACCGTGGACCGCGGGCAGATTTCCCGGCGACCGCAGGCCGATGCCGCCTTCATGTGGAACCGCATGACCGCCGCTCTTGAGAATCCCTTGAACGACAGTCCGGATTTCGTCAATGCATGGCAGGCGGCCAACACGCGGGCAGCGGAACGGTTCCAGACCTGGGATCGGGCCGTGATCCGTGCAACGGCGAAAAGCGAAGATCCGACCAACCTTGCGTTTTCATACGCACGTCCCCGGCAAGTCACGAACCTGCGGATTCTGCGGGAAACTATCCCGGCGGAGAACTGGCGGGTATTTCAGGATGCCGCGAAGCAGCAATTCTTGAGCGATCTGCCGAACCTTAGCCAGACTCTCGATGGATTCGATGACCCGACCCTGAACATGTTGATGCCGTCCGGAGAACTCTCCGCCCTGCGCACGGTTGCACGCAATTATGATCAGTTTGCCGGCGCACGGAACCTCTCTCAGTCGACAAGGTTCGAGGACATCGCCGGCCGATTGCTTCGGGCCGGTGACGGAGAAGTGGCTGACAGCGTCACAAGGACGATCAGGGGGCCAGGGTCGCCAGAAGGAAGGTCTCTCAGGGCGGCGATTCTGAACAACATCTATGACCAGATCGTGGAAGTTCAAGGTGGCGTGCCGAGTGTCAATCGCGGTCGTTTGCAGACCATTCTGAGAGGCATGGAAAGAAACGGATCGTCCCGCTTCCTGATCGACGCCGACAGGCAGGCTCTACAGGACGTGGATCGCTATCTGGACATCATCACGGGCGTTCCGGATGTCGGGACCTCGCTCCTGCGGGCGTCCATCGTGAAGGAACTGCGCGAACTCAATGTAAAGGCGGCCTTCGATATCGTCCAGGCGTATACCGTGGGACGATTGATGACCACCACGCAGGGCCGTCAATTCCTGATGGGGTCCGGGAGAGACAAGTTGAACTTCAACAATCTGCGTCTTCTGGGCGCGGCCGGCGCCACCATCGCGGCGGATGAACAGGCGCTAGGAAGAAGCCAATGACCGACCGCTTCCCTGAAATGCTGTTCCAGGCGCTTGATTCGAGCGGAGTCACGCTGTCGGGCGCCAAGCTGAACTTCTACATTACCGGCACCAGCACCCGCAAAGACACCTATTCGGACAGCGCCAAGACGACACCGAACGCTAACCCAGTGGTGGCGGATTCCGCAGGCCGGTTCGGCGATATCTTCATGGACCTCGATGTCCAGTACCGATGCGTCTACACCGATTCCGCCGATGTCACGATCACCACCTTGGACAACGTATCGCCGGTTCGGCAGAACCCGGTGCCGTCCATCACCACATCCGCGAAGAGCACGGACTACACGGTTCTCACGACCGACAAGGGCTTTCTCATTCTGGTGGATGCAAGTTCCGGTGCGGTAACCGTAACGCTGCCCGCTGCGGCGACGGCTGCCGATGGGTTCTTTATCTATGTGCTGAAGACCGACAGCTCCACCAATGCCGTAACCATCGACGGAGACGGTGCGGAGACCATCGACGGGCAGACGACCCTGCTGTTGGGCAATCAGCACGAGGCGGCGCTGGTCGTAACCAACGGAACGGCATGGTTCGCGCCCGCCAAGAAGTACCCACCGGATATCCCGCAAATCCAATCTTTCGTATAGGAGCCGCGCATGGCGTCTTTCACCAAACAAAAGCTGTCCGGCTCCACCAATGGCCGCGCCATCCTCGTTGCTGCAAACGCGACGCTTGGCACGACCATCCACACTGACGGTGCCTCGGCTTCCGGGTTTGACGAAGTCTATCTTTGGGCATGGAACTCCGACGCCTCGGACATCCTTCTGACCATCGAATGGGGCGCAGCCACCGATCCGGACGACATCATGGAAGTGACCATTCCGTCGCAGGACGGCTGGTACAACATCGTGCCGGGCTTCATCATTGATGGCGGTCTGGTGGTGACTGCATTCGCCGGGACGGCCAATGTCGTGACCATCCAGGGCTTCGTCAACAGGATCGAATAGATGTACCGGCAACTCCTTACACAGAACCGAAAAGTTTCTGGGGTTGGTCCAACGCCGCTCGCCATCGGCGCTCCTGTTGCCACTACTTCTGGCACGTCTGTCGATGTCACGGCTGGCTTTGGTGGAGCCAAACGGATCTCGCTTTTGTTCACTGGCGTCTCAACCAATGGCGTGTCTCCGCTCATGCTGCAACTGGGCGACAGCGGAGGGTTCGAAACTTCGTCGTATCTGGGCTCGGCCAGCAATCTCTCGACCGCGGTAGGTACGGCCCAGCACTCCAGCGGGTTCCAGATTAGCGGTGCCGTCGCCGGCACGACCATCCAGCATGGCATACTCACCCTGGTCTTGCAGGAAAGCGCCACCAACACCTGGGTCATAGAAGGCGGGCTGGGCCACAGCAACGCCACCGTGACGACAGTGGTACGTGGCGCTAAGGCGCTGAGCGACGTTCTTACGCAAATTCGTCTGACCACGGTGGGCGGAAGCGATACCTTCGACGCCGGCTCGATCAGCGTCATGGTCGAGACCTGATCAATCCAATAGCCCGCACGTCTCCCGGATCATTTCTTGAACGCACTCCATTCCCAATACCTCATCCGGGGTAGGTGGCGTGTCTTCAAGCCAGGTCAGTTCCCAAAATGTCTCAGTCACGTCTTCTTGAATCAACTCAGCGGTGAATTTCCGGCCCGCACCACGCATTTCATTTGCCCCTCAACTGTTTAGGAGTACACTAAACCCCGCACCCCCAGCGCCCGTGGACTAGACGGACGCCGGAGGCAGACCGCCCGAAAGCGGTCTCCCCTAACTGCGTAACCAGTCAGGAGGCGTTCCTATGCGAATATCGCATCTGAAGTATGCGGGTCTAGTGGCGATTGCCACAGCCGCACTGTTCTCAAGCACTCTCACCAGCCTGTCACAAGAGCGCCAGCACTGTACGCAAGACGGTGCGGCGATCGTCGCTCACCTTGAGAAAGAGTGGGGCGAGGTGGTCATCGCGATGGCCTTGAATAGTCGCGACCATATGGTTCAGTGGCTTGCAAACAAGGAGACCGGCACATGGTCAATGGTCGTTACCATGCCGAACGATGCCGGCTGTCTCACGGCGCACGGTAAGTATTTCGACATCATCCAGACTATGCTGGGTGAGCCGTCATGAGCATCAAGGACGCCTGGGCCGGCAGTTTTCCACTGAGAGTCCTGCTGACGTTCATCGCCACGATCGGCGCCACTGCGGTCGTCGGCATGATCACCCTGATCGGAGACGTACGCGAGAACACCGCGCTACTGCGTGAATTCAGGGAATCGACACAGCAACAGATCGACAATCATGCGGAGCGATTGAGATATCTGGAACGTGCTAGACGGGGGCTGCTGCCGGGAGAGCCGTAATGGCCGCCCGGATGTTCATCTGGCCGCGTTACGCCCTTGAGGTCGATGGCAAGCGGGTCAGGCTTCCCTCAATAGCTGGCGCGGCGGTTGCCCGGCTGTTCATCGTCCAGGGGCATTTCGTGCCCACCCAACTTCTGATCGACGCGGTCTACTACGATGACCCAGAGGGCGGTCCGCTGACGGCCAATAACTGCATCCGGGTCATGCTTCACCGAATGAGAAAATTACTGGCGAAGGTCGATGTGCAGCTCGATGGCTGCCAGGGCACCGGCTTCCGCCTGAGATTGCCGCATCCCTGAAACCACGATGGAGTTCAACGTGGAAACTATCGCAACCATGCCGGAAATAACGGACGCCGAAAGTCTGATCCTGGTGATCGGCATCGTCCTTCTCCGGCAACTCTTCGAGTTCGCTGGCAAGCAGATTCCCGACACGGCCACAGGCTGGAGAGCGGGTCTACGGAGGCTGTTCAAGACCATGGCCATCTACACCACGAACAAGGAGACCTGACATGCGATATCTCGCACTGATCCCGCTTGCCCTGCTGATTGGCGCTTGCGCTCTCTTGCAGAGCACGACTCCGGCACACGTTGTCCGAGAGAAGGTCGTGGATGGCGTCGAGCTTTATTGCACCCAGCCATTGGCCGTACGGGAACAGAACCGTGAATGGATCAACGAGAACTCACCGCACACGATCCAAGTGACGTGCGCTGGCGACTTGCCGCCGACGAGCTGATGGAGTAGACTGAACGTCTTCACACCGTCGACACGGCTACGAGCCAACGGCTACAGGGAGCCCCGTCATTAAGTTGGCGGGGTTTCTTGCTTTTGGGCGGCGGTGAGCATTGAACGGCAAGTCTCGTGCCAAGCTGTGCGCACGTCCGTTGTCGGAACGGCGCGCATGTAGGCGTCAATTGCCGATCTCACCATCTCTTCGGTCGGTTCCTTCGGCGCGATCACATAGCCGGCGGCGTCAAGGGCTTGCACGATCTCGGCCGCTTCAAGCCTCTCATCATTGCGATATGCTGTCCCGCATTCTTCGTCGATAATCTCTTCCGGTGTCTTCACTCCACCCCTCCACACTTAGCAACCAAAGCCAGTACCCACACGCATCCGACGAAGTAAGCGACATAACGGATGTAGCGGGTGGAACGCATTACGTGCCATCCACGACGATGATCTTCGATGGATGTACCTTCTCCGCAAGCTCACTCAGCGGGTCAATGAATTCATGCATATGCGGCGGTATCGGCCTAATGGGAAGCGCCTTGCCAAATCGTTCTACTTGCTCAGCAAGCCATACCTCCCACGTCTCTGGGCCGCAGTTCGTCTCGTCAAGATCCGCGAGTGCTGGATATTGCTCAAGAAGGAACGGCCTGCACTCCCTAGCGGCGCGAGGGAGTTGATGAGTAAAGAGCTGATCACCGGTCATGAAATTCAGGATATCGTAAACGCCCTCCATACCGCGCGGCGAAACGAGGTGCGCGCTGGTCACTGATAGTACATCGCCAATGCGAAAATCTCTGGTTTCCATCTCACCTCTCCCACCTATGCTGCCAGAGCCAGAAGCCCATTAGATGAGTAGCCGCTTCTGAACATCGGCCTCGCTTGTCTCTCCGAGCTTATCAATGAACATGGTACACTGTTCATTGCCTAGGCCGTCTTTGGTTAGAGGGATTAGGATATGCAGGAAGCTGTCCTCTTTGTTGCATTCTTCGTAGTTGTGTAGCATGTGCAGCAACCAAACTTGGCACCCGCCGTTGCCGTCCGGGCCATTTTGATGGATGCACCGGTCGCAGTACCGCGCTTCATAGGCCATGCCTTCAGTGCCATTCGAGAAATAGCCCATCTCACTCACTCCATATCACGGACTTTGAGGGCTGCAATGCCAGCAGCAGTGATCGTGAAATAGCCTTCGGTCTCTGGAAGCCACGCTTTGGTGCCGCAGTATTTCATCAATCCGGCTTTGCATAGCCCGGTAAGCACGGGATCACTGCGGTCGCCGCAATACATTCGATTGGCTGCTCGCCATGTCGTGTGCTGAAGGACTTCGCGCTGCTGATCGGTCAGATCGGTGATGTCTGACGCGCTCATTGCTGGGGCTCCGATATCTCTGCGAGCAATTCGTCGGTTGGTTCGAACCATTCGCCGTGCAGACGCGATAATGCGAACTTGTCGTGAAGTCGGCGCTCATCGGCGAGCATTCCTCTAAACTTTCCGATGACGATCAGGGTGAACGGGTTGACCGCCTGCATGTCCTTCACCCGACGATCGATATCCTGCGTCCATCCGATCTTGATCGGCCCACCGCACTCGGCCTGGATGAAGTAGATCCATGCCTCCTTGTCGGTGATCGTGTTGTACTCACCGGGACGGGGAACATGGACAACTCGAGGTACGTGATTCACTGTGCCGACTTTCGTGCCGTTACTATCCGCGTTTCGTTCCTACATTTTCGCACATTTCCACGGCTCAAACCCGCAGAAGCGTTGGCTTTCCGGACTTTCTCAGGTGCTGGGCGCGCGAATTGAAAATCCTCGTGTCGGCAGTTCGATTCTGTCCCTGGGCACCAGTGCTCTAGGCTCTCCACGATATCCATCATTTCAATCCCCGTGCTCTGTGCCGGTTTTTGTGCCCACCTCTGCATGGAGGTCGGACACGTCAAGGAAGGCATAGGACCGCTGCGTCACGGCAATCGTCTTGTGCCCGAGCCACTTCGAGACCTTCTCGAGCGGCATCCCTGATTTCAGTCGTCGGGTGCCGCATGTCCTTCTCAGATCGTGCCATTTCAAGTCAGTTACGTCCGCTCGCTTGGCCGCTCCGGCCAGTCCTCTGGTGAGCTTCCCATACCGTGAACCGTCCGATTTGCACCAAACCCAGTTGCTCGAGATGTGCCTGGGGTGGTGTGCCAGGATTTGTGCCGACCTCTCGAGCAACGGTATCACTCGAGGCGTGCTGGTCTTGGTGATCGGAACGACGATCTCGAGGCGTTTAAGGTCCACCTGATCCCATGTCATGGAGAGTTGTTCCTCGAGCCTCAGTCCGCTGTCTATGGCAAAGGCGATCATGGGGTGCATGTAGCCTCTGGCGTGAGCCAGGAGGGCCGCTTCCTCTTCATGGCGGAGGTATCGGGTCCGAGCCACGGGCGCCCCCAGCGCGCGCTTTCTGAGCGACTGAACGGGGTTTGAATCGCACCAGTCCCAATCGATGCACATGGAGAACATGGATGACAGGCAAGCGAGGTTGTTCCGCTTGGTGTCTCGAGCCTTCGCCTCTCGCTGCCAGTAGGCCAGCATGTCCGACAGGATGCCCCGGTTGATCTGGTCCAGCCACAGCCCCTCGAGATGCGGATGGAGGGCCTTTGCGCTCGAGCGATATCGTCTCTGCGTCTCGGGCTTGAGAGTCGGAAGATGCTCGAGAATGAACCGCTCCATAGCCTCTCGGTAGGACCGGCGCGGTTGCCCGCCTCGAGCGATTGTGGCATACTGTTCTCGCAATTCTCGCTCATATTTCAATGCGGTAGATTGAGAAGTTGTTCGAGCCGATTGTCTGATCTCAACGCCTTGGGCTTGGAAGCGGACCCACCAGATTTTGCCCCGACGATAGATGGACATGGCGCTTGCTCCCTTTTTCGAATCCAGGCGGTGACCTTGGATACATCGAACCGCCACACTCCGCCAAGCTTATGCGCGCCGGGGACCACGCCACGGGAAGCCCAATTGTAGACCGTCCGGCGATCAACCCGGCACCGCGCAGCAAGCTCTCTGGCGAGCATGTAGCCCATCATCCCACCTCGTTGAGCGTTATGCTGACGCGCTTGGTCATCGCTTGGCGAGCGATACTGTGGTGAATAGGGGAGGGGTCATGATGCAAGATCCTCCAACTGTTTTTCAGTTAGTGGCTCGCCGTATTTTACGGACAGCGTCTGCTCACACCATGTAGGGTGCCCTGTCAGTTGATGGTGACGAGCAGCAAGCGCCAAGGCATTCTTGGTATACCAGTGGGCATCTACGCCATGGCAGACGTAGCAGCCTGCCATGGCATGCGTTACGCCGGCTCTATAGCTTCGCACCATCACTCCCCCTCCTTCGCTGCGTCGATCGGGAGGGCGCATCCCGGCGGATGTCCACATGCACCGTCGGCATCGACTGATACATGTGCTCCGCAAACACCACAGTAGATGTCATCCTGGGCTGTGTCGGATAGGGCGGCGTCCGTTACTTCAAGCACGACTTTCCGTAACGCTTTGTCTGTAGCCGTGTGTGCAGACTGCCGGCATGTTCCCAATGCCTCTTCCAGCAGCGCGCATCGGGCTTCTGCAGTCTCAGCGCGCACGACCGCAACCCTTAACAGGTCTTCTGCCGCCTGTGCATGACGCTGTGAGAATTCTAGATCGCTGCTCATGTCCTGTCTCTCTGGGCTAGACGGGCTGTCATCGCAATTGCATCTGCGCGCGGTCTGTCGCAGCCTTCGTCCGTATGAGTTCGATCCAGGTCTTGTAGGTGTCGAAGTTTACTCGGGCCCGGTTGGCATGCCGGCGGGCCTCCACCATCTCAGCGACGAAGTCCCGATACTTCTTGGATGCCCTTGCGAGGCCCTCCGCTTCCGTCTGGGATTTGACGCCGCTCTGCCGGTAGTCAGCGGCCACCTCGGCAAGAACGCTCTTCTGTGCCTCTTCCAGAGCCTGGGCCGCAGCTTGCTTGTCGGCCCAGTTCAACCCGCGCTGACTAAGTTCGTGCGCAACGTGGTCGGCATCCGGTGCGCCGCTATTGTGACCGATGCTATTCATCGTAGATCCACTGCCGAGCGATCTCGCATAGCGCCACGAACACGGCATCCTTGTCCCGCTCCAGTGAGTTCAATTGGTCGTATGGAACGAGGTCTGGATGTGTCTTGTTTTCGGTGCATCGCTCTGGACCATACTTCCAGCCCATGGCAAAATAGGCTTGCATCCATGAGCCGTGCAGTTCTTCCGGCGAGCGTGATCGTTGCTCTCCACACTGGCGCTCGATGACCTTACGGAACTGCGCCTTGAACGGCTCTTCGCGCTCTGTCCATGGCTCCGGGATGATTGGGGCCTCCGCTGCCATTGCAGCGAGCCGGGCAGCGTCGTAGACAAACTCTGCTCTGCGTTCGATTAGGTCGCTCATCTCACACCTCGGTGTACGCTCGGTATTGTTCGTCCCATTTGCCGGCTGGCATTTCCATTGGATAGCGATCCGCGTCCTTCCTGCTTTCGTCCCGCCACATCCGCTCAAAGTGCAACAGAGTCTGCTTCTGCTCTTCAAGCCAGTCGTCGAACATCATCGGCTCGTCGTCAAAATCGTGCATCGTCACACCTCGGTGTACGGGGGTGGGGTCATCACAGCCATTTCGTCGGGTGCTCCCATCCCTCTTTCAACGAAGGCTTGTCAGCGGCGATATTGCGTAGGCAAATCTTGCAGGTACCGCGCATGCTCCGATGTCCCCGGAAGATGCTGAAGGCATGTCCGTCTGACCGGTTCCAGCCGTAGCCGCACATAGGCCAGTAGTCGCCATCAACCCGCTCGTAGAAATGTGAGCGCGCGGCGTCTTGGTCGTTGCGGCACATGCCTTCGACAAACTCTCTTTCGCTCATCTCTCCACTCCCTACAGCGCCAGCTTCATGCGGAATCTCTCGACCGCCCTCATGCCCGCTTCCATGTCTCCGCTGACGCGCCAGAGATGCTCGGCAAGGGGGAGGGGGTCGCCGTGCTCGGACCAGAATGTTTCCTCGCCAACCAGATGTTGTCTGATATGACATCCTGTTGGTTGATCTGGCGCGGATTGCAGCGTCGAGTTACATAATGGTGCTGTCCACTTATCCGAAGGTTTCCGCCCCATCGCCCCGTCCGTTCCGTTCCTGACATGTGCTGCGTCGCAGGGTGCCCGTCCACAGACACAGCACGGCAGAGAACGGATGAAGGACAGGTGGTCCTTGTCCCTGATCCAGCGGTCGGGCTTCCGCTCCTTGGAACGGGTCTCGGGCTTTCCGATCTGGCAGCGTCCGGCAGGCATGTCAGTAGATACACGGACCAAATGGGATGGAGTCATCCAGATCGCCCGGCGCGTGACCACTACCACCTGGCACAGGTGACGGTGCCTGGTCAGGCGCTGGAGATGCTGGCAGCGGACTGTTGAGCGACTGGTGAGCTGGCATCGTATTCGGCGGCGCCATGATGCGGATCGCCGGCACGCTCTGCCCCTGGAACTGCACAATGGCGGTGTAGAGTTCGACCGCTTGCCCAGGCCAGTTGTCGGTGTCGTCGCCGTACAGGCTGGCAATCATCATGCCGTTGGTCTGGTTGAGAACCATGCCCTTCTCGGCACCCTGGAAATACAGAACCGGTTTGGGGTGCTCGTTCTCGTTGATGCTCTCCATCTCGACGCGGCCCATGGTGAGCGTGAAGCGGCGGTTTTCCAGATCCGCTGCCTTGAGGTACTTGGAAGGAAAAGCTTGGGACATTCTCATTGCGAGGTTCCTTTGGGAGTGAACAGAGGGCACGCTCCACCGTTGATGTGATGCGCGTACATGTAGGGCGGGAAGGAATCCCACTTGTCGTCGGTCACGAAGCCGAAGCCTTCGAGCCGGGGGAATTTCATGCACATCCAATAGGCCGGATGGCGTTTGCGATCGGGGTGGAGGTTGTCGCAATCCTGACACCGCATTGCCTCGCTCACCCTTGGAGTCTCGGGGTGGGGCTGTGTGGATTGTTTGGTCATGTTGGCAAATCCTCGTCCAGATGCTTCCAGTGCGTGGGCGCATACCTCAGAAACGGATAGCGTCTATGCTCGCCATCTTCCGGGCCGCCCTCTTCCAGCATGAAGAGATCCTCTTCGCCACTGACCTTGCTGCCAATCACGGGATAGAGATTGGTGAGCCGATAAAGCATGACCGTTTCGTATGCTGGACAGCTTTCAATCAGTTGCCACCTTCCCATCTCACGCTCCTGCAAAGATCAGCCACGCCACCATGCTCGCCATGAACAGGGTGATGGCCAGGAATGCTCTTACGTCTTCCCAGGTCATGACTCGACCGGCTCGTATGTCGCTTCGAAGATGTCGGGTTTGCAGGGGTACAACTCGCCCTTGACGCCCCGGATAATCCAGTCTCCAGAAGAAGCCTTGTGGTCGCCTTCAAGGGTGGGAATGATCATATGCGAGCCCATGTATCTACACTTCCGATCGCCCTGGTTGGCTAGCACCCAATCGTCGAACTTTGTCAGGTAGTCCAGATCCTCGATGCTGGGACCAATGAACTGCATCGCCTCGATGACGACGGGCTTCTTACGGAACTTCGGCATCACTCACTCCAGGGCAGTGGGGCACGCCAAACGGCGACGTTGACGTGCCCCGTGCTTCAACGAACTCACTGACAGCCACTTCACGCTTCCTCGCTGGCGGGCTGAGAACCAGCGTCATCTCGGGGTTGATGTTCGCCGCACCACTGTCCGCGTGACATGACAGGGAAAACACCATGCAGCCACATGCCGCCCGAACCGATCCGGCTACTCTCTGCAATGAGTGGTGGGCCACGCCGGCATGTTCCGAGATTGGCGTTCACTGATGAGAACGTGCTGAAGAACCGGCACGTCGCGCACGTCTCAGTCGCCATGGTCATCTCGCGCCCTCGTCAGGATCAGACCAGCCATCGGGACCGTCGATCTCTCGCACCGCGTCACGTGAGTCATCCTCGGTTGCTGTCCTGGGGGTGGCGTTGGCGATGGCTGACTTCACTTCGCCGGGCACTTCGTTGAGGAGCTGGATCGCATTGCAGTCCAAGAACGACTTGCCCCAATCGAACTTGGGCAAAGCCTCGTCAATAAGCCGCTCGGCCCGCTTCAGCGCCCCCACCAGTTCCGCGTTGATCTCGCGGACTCTCTCTAGCTCTGCGGCTGTCTCGGGGGCGGCGGCTATCAGGTCGCGGTCTTCGTCGGTGATTTCCTCGAACCAAGCCGCACCCGTGTCGCCGTCATTGCAGGTCTGCGGGACAACGATGTCCTCGCCGTTTGGCCCATAGAGGCCCGAGTATCCGCCCCACCAACTGCTTTCGTGCCACGACCAAGGTGCCGGCGTATGCCCGCTCATCGTTTCCCCTCCGATATCTCTTCGTACTGAGCGAAAAGGGCGCATTCCTCGCAAAGCCCATGCTCATCAAGTGCGGGACGTTCCCGACAATGGGGGCACAGATCCCGCAGGGGCTTCTTCAGGAACGGTGTCACGTTGGGGTCAAACTCGGTCATTACATTGCCCCCGTGTGGTCGCGGTAGGCGTCGCAACCAGGGCAGAGGCTGCTTGGCGGATCAGCAAGTTCTTGGCCGCATTCAGCACAAGGTTCTGGCACTGCGATCTGACAATTCCGGCCGCCGCAATGCGGGCACTCCGTATGCGTGAGATTGGAAAACGGCCCCATCCAGCGAATGCCAACGCGACCACAATTTTCGCAGATCATGTCTGACATGGCGTTGTCCTCTTCAGGCGGTCTCGGGGCGCTTTGTCAAATTGAAGCGGTAGCGATATCCTCTGATTAGCTTGGCAAATACTGTTGTGACCATAAGCCTAGGATTGCCGAAGACTTTCCCGCTTGGTGACTTCCACTTTCGTGTGTAGAATACTCGCGTTGGATATCGACCCGGCTTGTGAACACTCACGACCGTGACAATTTGCCTGCCAATACCGTCAGCAAACGCATCAGAGTCTTCTGGGCCGACTGGCTCCCATCGAACACCGGGCCGCCATGACTTGGCGATTACACCGCCGTCCTCATCGATCCCGATTGTCGAATCCTCCAGCACGAAGGGGTAATCGAATTCAAACTTGTTGCCCTCTTGCCACTCGCTCACGCCGCCCTCCCCCTCGCGCCGTCCAGTTCCTCGGTGATGCTGTCCTTGCGTACCTCGATCACGATCTGCTCGATCTCATGAGCTGCGATCTTGTCGAACGGCCGGAGCTCGCCAGCGCCTTCCTCAATCTTGGCGAGGGCTTTTTCCAGATCAGTCATCGCCATAATCCCTAGCCGCGAAGTTCACCACCACAGCCCACGCCCGTTGCACATCCTTCATTTCCCGATCAAGCCAGACAAAGTTTGTCTCCTGCTCGGCAGGCGGCAATTCAGGGTTGACAGATTCGGGGCCAAACCGGAGGCATTTCGCAGCGGCCGTCAACGCTTCGGCCAACTCTTCGGCCAAATGTGCCATCGCCTGTTCTGGCGTCTTGCTGCGATACTGTTCAGGGATTCCATCAGTCATCATCGTAGATCCCCTCGCCGTAAGCGTCGGCCTCAGACCGGAATGGCAACGCTCTCCGCTGTGCTGCGCGGTAGTCGTATCCCGTAGGTCCGTGCTTGGTGAGCCGGCAGATGTCGCAGTAGCCGTCAACGAAATCCCGATCGGTCTTCAGCGCGCCCACGTCGCAGGTCGGGCACTTGACCGGAAGGCCGAGCGCTCTGCGAAGCAATTGAGTAGCTGAGGTGTCGGGCATGACGGGCCTCTGCGGGTGATCTGTGGGTTAGGCGGCTGTTTCGCCGAGCACTGCGCGTGCTTCTTCTTCTGCGGCGAGCCGTGCTTTCTCCGCATCTGCCTCGGCTAGCTCAACAGCAGTGTCGGCAATCAGACGGCGGTGCTGGTTGAAAGCGGCGGCGACATACCGGCCAAGTTCCTGCGATGTGTCGCTGTACGCAGAACTGTTGCCGTAGTAGCCATGATGGGCGTCGACAAGCAGCACTATCGGAGCGAAGGAACTATTCGACAGCTTGGAGAAGGACGCGCTGAATCGGTGTTTGTCGTTGTCCGTCCTATCCAAGCCAAATACGTAGTCCCGCGCCCGGCGGATTTTATCGGCCGTGGCCTTTGCTGCTTGGAAGCCTTCAATCTTGGCCATGTCCCATCTCCCATTGAGGTGATCTGTGTGGTTAGACGGCCGTCTTGCGTGGGAGGCTCGCCATCGCCTGATCGACCGCATGCTCTTCGTCGTCCAGTTTGACAGCGCGGTTGAGCGCCATGTCAGCGGACTTGGCTTGGCCCTGCGCTTCGAAATGGATGGCGCGGTCCAGCCAGTAGGCGGCGTTCTTGTTCGTCGGGGTTTCGGTCATTGATCCCATCTCCAGAAAAGGTGATGGGGTGATGCTGTCACGAAAAGTTCCGACTGTCTAGAACTTTTCGTTCCATCGAGTGCAAAAAAAGAGGCCGCCTTTAACGAGCGGCCTTTCTAGGTATAGTCTGCTGCGCCCCAAGCGCGGCCCGGACTTTCGCTTCCCTCTCTGATTCCCGCGCATACAGACCACGTTTGTTGATGGCACGCTTCAGATCGTTCGTCGCAAGCATTAGGTATTCTGTTGAAATACCGAAATGTCTTGCTATGAAGTATATGCTATAGGCTGGGATTGAATTATCAGTGAAGTACTTTTCAACAGCCTTTTTGCCGATTCCTAATTCTTGATGTATTTCCTCAGCAAGTGTCTTTTCATCCCAACGGATGTTCTCAAGCAGATCGCGCAGTCTTGCGACAACCTTACTATTCCAATCTGATTTATTTGATTTAGCAGACCCCATACCGGCATAGTGCGTCCCGTTTCGAGACGTGTCACCACGCCGGCACAAAGTGTTCCAATGACTTGGAACTAAAAGTTCTTGATTTGGGTGCGCGCACATGTCACCATCCGTTCCCATGACATCCCCAGATGACATCGTTGAACGGCTTGGCGGGCGCGGAGCGGTTGCAGCCGCCTTCCCTGACGAGCTAACGCCGAAAGCGGTCTTTATGTGGACCAAGCGCGGCCACATCCCTGGCCGCTGGCACTTGCGCTTGATGGATCTCGCGGAACGAACGGGGGTTTCGTTGTCGGCTAACGAACTGTTGTCGATGACGAGGCGCGGAGATTCCGCTTCTGACACTGAAATTTCCCCCAAAAGCTGTGTCGCTGTTTGAGGGTAACAAATTGTCTAACCCAGGCACAATGATTACCAATGCGCGCATGGAGGTTGCAGCCTCCAGCGCACTCGGTTGGATTTCAAACAAATGTTCCGGTTGTCCACAGGGCCGGTCACGTGTTCGTGAAGGCAATGTCGGGCCTGCTGACAATCAGTCTATTCAACACTCTCACGGCGACTTCATCGAGTCTTTCGCATTGCGACGCCGGGTACCCTGCCCCTGCAAATCCCGGCTGGCGCATGGGGGCGGCGGTCCGATCCGCGTACCCGCCCGTCGCCCCCTTCAAGTACACGACCTCGCCCATTTCGATTCTTGCTCCCTTCGCGTCCAAAGCTATGCGAGGGGCTTTCCGTGCGCAGAGAAAAGCCGTCCGGGAGCGCAGAAATGAGCGCAGAGGCGATCCGGGCACAGATGACGGAGATGGTTCAGGAGGCTGCCGAGCCGCGTCCCGTGGGGGACAGCGTGAAGGCGGCGATAAACAGAGCGGCTCTACGTCTGAGAAAGCCGCCGGGTTGGGTCAAGCGCCACTGGTATGGCGAAGTTTCAAGGGTCGAAGCTCACGAATACGTCGAGACGCGCAGCAGGATCGAGCGCCAGCGCGCCAAGGAAATCACCCGACTTCGCGCCCAGATAGCGACGCTGGAAGTCCAGCAAGAGGCAGACCTCGATGCGATGGCTGCGCAGCTTCCAATACTCCTCGGCCCGCTTTATCCGCTTGCTTGCAAGATGGGGCTCGTTAACCCGGAAGCGGTGGCGTCTCAAGAGGATGGAAAAGCGTAAGTGACCGACGTCGTCAAACTTGACCTTAACTATATCCTTGCCTGCGAGGACATTGGCGAACTTGTCGATATATCGCGCGAAGGCGGTGCAATCGCTGAGGCGATGTGGAAGTCCAACAAGTTTCGCGGGACACCTAAATACTACCAAGCGGCGAAAGCCATGATTTGGGCTGAGTGGCGGGCTGGCCATCGGCTGCGGAGCTATGAGGGTAAAGACGGGCCGAAACTGGTCCATCGTGGACCAGACTCACGGAAGGACATCATTGCAGAGCAGAGGCTCGCCAACGGCACTGCATACCGCTGGGTCACGATGTCCTTCGCGCCACGCGACGACATGGAGAAGTATATCAGCCGACGCGAGTCGGCCGGCCAACCACTGAAACGAGCGGACATTATCAAGATCGGCAAGGCTCACAAGCCGTTAGAAGCGCCGCTTGTTGGCGACAGCTACGAAATCATACATGCCGATTTGCTTGAGGCGGGCATCGGAGACGAGTCGGTGGATTGCATCATCACCGACCCGCCATATCCGCGAGAGTTCATCGGCGAATATGCAAAGCTGAGCAAATTCGCGGAGCGCGTACTGAAGCCGGGCGGATCATGTTTAGCCATGGCGGGCCAATCGTATCTTCCCGACGTACTGTCGGCGCTCTCGTTGCATCTGACATATCACTGGACGGTCTCATATTTGACGCCGGGCGGGCAAGCCGTCCAGCAGTGGGGGCGGCGCGTAAACACCTTTTGGAAGCCGGTTCTTTGGTTCGTCAAAGGCGACTTCGAAGGCGAATGGATCGGCGATGTCGTCAAGAGCGATGTGAACGACAACGACAAGCGGTTCCACCGCTGGGGCCAGTCTGAGAGCGGTACAGCCCGCCTCGTGGAGAAGTTCTCTCGACCGAATGACTTGATCTGCGACCCGTTCGTTGGTGGTGGCACGACTGCTGTTGCCGCTCTTGCGCGCGGTCGCCGGTTCGTCGGCATTGACAAGGAAAGAGAGGCTGTCGGCGAGACCTTAGCGCGTTTGGCTGCATTGCAGGAGGACGCGGCCGCATGAGTGGATTGAACCTCGGCTTAGCGCCGGATGGAGTTCGTCAGGAACGCACTGGTTGGCGAGATCAAGAGATCAGCGCGCGCCATCGACAATGGGGGTTCAACTGTCCGGGTGTGGACCTCGATTTTGTTATCGCTGAGTACCACATCGGCAAGCCTGTCGGCATAGTTGAATACAAGCATCACTTTGCGCAGATGCCTAGTCTCCAACATCCGACGTATAGGGCGCTCAAAGAACTTGCTGACGGTTATCGGGAGCCACTGCCGTTTCTTGTGTCCTTTTATTGGCCGCGTATCTGGGCATTTAGAATCTATCCAGTGAATGAAATTGCCAACAATACTTTCCGATGGGGCGAGGGAGTTACAGAACATGAGTATGTGCGGCGGCTGTATCGCTTGCGTCGCCTTACGCTCACCCGAGCGCTGGAAGGCAAGCTACTGAAGGTTCTGCCGCCGGAGGCCGCTCAATGACGCGTGCTAATCCCGAAGAGCAGATCCAGCGCGCCATGGTGGAATGGCTGAACCTCTGCGTTCCTCCGCCGCCAGACGGGCCGTACTGGACAGCCGTCAACCCGGTCCCCGCCAAGTCGGTAGCTGTCGCTGGTGTCTCAAAGGCACTCGGTCTGAAGGCTGGGACTCCTGACTTCGTGTTCTGCATCAACGGCCGGTTCGTTGGCATTGAGGTCAAGCCTCCAAAGAAATACCTCTCCCCCGCTCAGAAAGACGCGCACACGGCGATAACGCTGTCCAAGGGCCTCGTCTTCGTCGCTCGATCGGTTGACGAGTTGGAGGGCTTTCTACGGGGTTTGGGCGTGTCCATGCGGGCTGTGGGAGCGGCGGCACTATGAAAACCATCGTCTTGTCCAATGGCATGAAAGCCATAATAGATGCTGAAGATTTCAGCGCTATAGCCGAATACAAATGGACAGCCTTTAATAGAACAGGAACGATTTGGTATGCGAGGCGGGCAAATTGGATAAGTGAAGAAAGGCGCCATTCAACTTTACTGATGCATAGGGTAATAATGGACTGTCCACCAAATAAACTGATAGATCATATTAATGGTAATGGGCTTGACAATAGAAAACAAAACCTTCGTGTCTGCAACGCATCTCAAAACCAAAGGAACAGAAAATCGATTGAGGGTGTATCTCAATTCAAAGGAGTTTGCTGGCACAAAACTTGCAATAAATGGCAGGCACAGATAAGAATTTCCAGGGCCAAAACTATATATCTCGGGCTGTTTGATGATGAAATAGAGGCTGCGCGGGCTTACGATAGTGCGGCACGAAACTATTTCGGCGAGTTTGCGTCGAGTAATACAGCATGACCATCACCGAAATCTGGCTAGGCGTGCCCTGCACCGAAGCCGCACAGAGCGCGATGCTGGACAAGGGCTATCAGCTACAGCCCCACACTCACGGCGCGCATCGGCAGCGGTATGTGATGGCCTATCGAATTCTCGACAAGCCAGATGCAGAGGTGTCGGCATGAGCTGGTGGGTTCCCGAACAGGACGCGGTGCTCCGCACTCATTGGGGCAAAGGGAAGACTGCGGCAGAGATCGGCAAGTTGCTCGGCAAAAACAAGAACCAGGTGATAGGTCGGGCAAACCGGCTCGGGCTGCAAACACCCAAGCCGGAACACATTGACACTCGCCCGAGAAGCGGTCCCGGCCGCCGTCGCAAGCTGTCAGTCATTCGCCCGAAAGGCCCTCGGGTGCTTAGCGCGGGCGCGGACGGCTGCCAATGGCTCGACGGCGAACCGCGCGAACGACGGTTCTGCGGTGACCCCGTGCGCGAAGGATCGTCCTTCTGTGATGACCATCATCAGCGCTGCTGGATCAAGCATGAAGACTACCGCTCGGAGGCCGCGTGATGAGCATGGTGAGGTCCGCCTGATGCTCACGGTGCTGTCTCTCTATGACTACAGCGGTGCCTGGTCACAGCCGTACCGTGACGCCGGCTACGACGTCCGCCAGGTCGATATCAAGCACGGCGACGACGTGGTGCTGGTCGAGGATCTGGGTTATCCGGTCAGAGGAATCCTTGCAGCACCGCCATGCACGCATCTCGCCTCATCCGGCGCCAGGTGGTGGGCGGACAAGGGTGTTGATGCTCTCAGGGAGGCTCTTGCCCTTGTGGACGCGGTGTTCCGGCTGGTCTGGGTCCACCGGCCTCAGTGGTGGGCCTTGGAGAACCCGATAGGACGCCTGGCAACGTATCTCGGGCCACCCAAGCTGGTGTTCGACCCGGCTGACTATGGCGATCCCTATACGAAGCGCACCTGTCTTTGGGGTGAGTTCAAGCCCCCGCCGTTCCGTCCTGTAGAAGCTGTGGAAGGCTCGAAGATGCATGTTATGCCTCCATCTCCGGATAGGGCAGAGAAGCGTAGCGTGACGCCTGGCGGTTTTGCGAAGGCATTCTTCGAGGCCAACCCATGAGGTCCGCCTGATGCCCGACCGATTCGATGAGTTCTGGACACTCTGCCCACGGAAGAAGGGCAAGGGAGCCGCGCGGAAAGCCTATGCGAAAGCACGCAAACTTGCTGAGGAATCCGAACTGATCGATGCCATACGCCGCTTTCGTCAGGAATGCCTTGGCAAAGATCCGGATTTCATCTGCCATCCCGCGACATGGCTCAACCAGGAACGGTGGGAAGATGAGCCCGACGCCGTCGTGAAGGCGGACGAGGAGCAGGTTTGGCGCCATCGAGCTGCTTCAATCAAAGTCCTGACAGGCATTCGCAAACATGCACGGCAGGACGTTGAGGAATGCTACCGACGCAATCTGCTCACCAAGGACGAGATGGAGGCGGCGCTGTGATCCAGCCGCAAGGAAACAGGGCCACTTATAACGATCTGCCGCAATGGGTGCTTAACGTCTCATGGCGGTGGTGCGAGTTCTGGGCATGGGCGCTACGCCGTCCAGCAAAATGGAGTTGGCAAGAAGACGAGGAAAAGAAAGAGGCCCGGTCTGTGAAGGCAGTCCCGAGCCCCTGAGTGGCCGTGTCGTAGCGATAGTTCCCTAGCAAGGAACTATTTTCTAAAGGTGCAGCTTTAGAAAGTCAATCGGTTGATGTGCCTTCCACGCTTGGCGGAGCGCAAAACCGCCGCAGGGAAATTCCGGGCAATGGTTCGCTTTCTATCCCGGACCCGTGGCGCCCTTTGGGGTGTAGGCACACACGGCGGCGCGAATTTACCTCTCGCGTCGTGGATCAGGGCCTAAACGCTGATCCGGGGACAATGAGTACCCAGCCGAGAGGCCACCGCTGGTAACGGTCGTGGGGATACCACGGGGGAAAAGCGGTAGCTATGGCTGGAGAGAAAATGAGCTGTGTTCACGTTGACGGTGCGGTCATTTGCACGAGCGGCGGCCCGACAAGAAAGATTCGAGTCGGAGGTAGTGAAATTCACTTCACAATGTCTGATCTATTCGGACCGCTGCCGCTTACGAAGCGGGGTATGCCAAGAGATTTGGCGCACAATCATCCGTTCTGGTCGGCAGTAACGGCTTGGTCTCGCCGGGGTAGGAAAGTTGCGCCCGATGGGTGGTGCCAATAGCTATGCCCACAGATGGAGAGAGACGATGACTAGCACGATGCAGATTTTTTTAGCCGCCTTTCTGTTGGGAGCGTCTGCTGGATTTGCACTTGGCGCGACAGTGGCGACCATCCTAGCCCAATAGCCAGAGAGGACGGATGCGATGAGCGACACAGCATTGGCACATTTGGCTTGGCAGTGCCCGAAGTGCGGCAAGGATAGTCCGTACATGACCAATGACAAGCATCGCCCGCTTTGTGTTGATTGCGGAGTTCTGACCGTGCGACCGGACACCCCGACAAGCATGAGAGAGCGGCTGGCGCGGGCAGCTGCCAAGGGTGAGGTTCTCCAAGCCTGGGAGGATGTGGACCCGCATGTCAAAGGCTATTGGCTTGATATGGTCGACGCCATCCTCGCCGAACTAGCCGAGCCGGGGCGGCCGACCATTGACGCGGCGGCATCTGCGATATCCGTGATGCATGATCGGGATCGCGCTCATCCATTCCGCGTCGCCCGCTCCGTCATTGGTGCCACGATCCGGCACATCCGGGACGGCGGGTCATGACCCAACCCAAACGCCGTGTAGAGGTGGTGTGATGTTGGATCGGGAACGATTGGCGAAAGCTTCTTACGAGCGAGCCTACCCCAGCGGTGTTTGGGCTGAGGTGAGCAAGCCGTGGCGAGAGTATTGGTTCACAATCGTGGATGCTTTCCTTGATGAGCAAGACACCATTGCACGCGAGGCCGCATCTCGGTGTGAAGGCACGCAGCGCATCCCCTACGAAGGCAAGGTGTCCTGATGAAATGGGCCGTAGGCAAACTCCGCACAGGTGCCGAGCAATCCATCCATGAGGTCTGCCAGGACATAGGCGTGGAGAGCTATTGCCCCATGGTGAGACAGAAAGGCGCCAGGCGGCGCGGCGAGCCCGGCAGAGAGGCGATCGAGCGTCCTGCCCTCACAGGGTACCTCTGCATGACCGAGGACAGCGTAGAGGCTCCAGAAACGCGGGAGAGGCTGTATCGGGAGCCGTCGTTCTATGACTTCCTTCGGGACATCAACCACGAGATCGCGCTGATGCTGGACTCGGATCTTAACCCGCTGCGGAACATGGAGACAGCGGAGCCGGTGAAGTTCTATTCCGGCCCGTCATTCTTCCTCGGGCAGATCGTGAAGGTTCCGTACAATAGCCTGCATGTGCAAAAGGGCTTCTGGGGCATGACGGGGCAGGTGGTGAGCGTTAAGAACGGCCGTTATTGTCTGGGCGGCCATGATTTCACCATGGAGGCATGGTTTAACGGCCGGCAGTTGCTTGCCAATTCCTGATTTGCCGGTATAATCCGGCGTGTGACCGTGTAAGCATGCAGCCAAAGCATGCCCGATGCCGTGCATTGCATTGGAGTGAAGGCCGTTACCTGGGGATTGCACACCAGCGCGGGAACCGATGAACTGTCGGAGTAGCGCCCGACCCACGGTCACAGTGACGCAGCGATCCTCGTAGGTCCACGTCACGCCTTGGAGCGGTCGGGGTTCCCGAGCGGTGCCGAAGGCGTCTCGTCTGGATCAATTTTCCCCTCGTAACGTACAAATTCTTTCGCGTCGGCTTGTTCGGCGCCGCCCTCTAGAATCCAAAGAATATCTTGAGGATTCTTTTGTTTGCATATCGGTTCATTGATCGGCGAGTAGAGATGCAGCCACGGTCCGGGCTTGTCCTCGACTATATCAATCTTGAGATAATCATTCGGGTTTGACCAATTGGGTTGCCGAATGCGCTCAATGCCTTGGGCGGCAGCTTCGTTTATCGATATTAGTTCCATCTCTCACCCCTCCTTGTCTGCAAGGGTTACGGGCGCAGCACCATAAAGATGCTCCACAGCGCTAGGCCCAATGTCAGCGGGCCGCCTAATATCCAATCCGGGCGGATGTAAGGCTCCACGCCCATCGGTGCTTGGCGCGATAGTCGGCGATCACCATTAGGACCATACCGACGACCCCGCTGGCAAACCATGCGGCTATCGTCCAAAGAACCCAAGGTTCCGGCACTGTGTAGGTCACTTCCATTGTGATATCTCCCAGTATGGCTGAGTATAGCGCGGACTACCTGTCCGGGGGTGGGTTAGCGGCGCTGGATGGTTTCGAGCATGTCCACCATCTCGTCCCACGCTGACATTCCGATGCCTGAGCGGATGTCACGGTCGCGGTACTCATGTTCGCGCCACGCCTCGCAATTCCATGTGCCGTTGTCTTCGCTGTAGGTTCCCCGCGCCTGATAAGTGTGCCCATCGATCTTGCGAACAATGTCAATGGTGTTCGGTTCGGCCATCAGTCATCTCCATTTGTGTATGCTGATAATGTAGCAACGCGACACTCACATGTCAACAGGAAGAGTGTTGCACCGTAACATTTTCCTTGCTACATAGAGAGCATGACAAGGGATGAGTTCGATGATCGCCTGCGCTATGCGGGCTTGAAGAAGAAGGACTTGGCGAGGCTGCTTGGCCAGAAGCCATCGCATATCTCGCAGTTGGGCCGGACCAAAGCGGTTCAGCCATATGTGCTGAGTGTCATTGCGGCTTGGGAGTATATGTCTGCGGTCAACCGCAAGAAGTGGCTGGCCGATGCGGAGTAGGTAGAGGCCATTTGGCTGGAGCGTGCAACCTGTGTGCCGTGTCACGGAATCACCGGGCCGGCAGCCTTGCAAGGCACAGGGGTAATGGAGCAAAAGAGCAAAGCTGGCTCGCCACCGCCATGCCCTTCGGGGACACGTTCCTGCCAAGCGGCTTTGAGAGGATGAGATGGATTGTCCAAAATGCAAAGATTGGATGAAATTCGATGAGCGCCGGCTTGGCAAGATGGTCATTCATCGTTGGCATTGTCGGTCGTGCGACATCTGGGAACAGCGTGTTGTCGAGCACTGCGGGAAGCGGACGCCATACGCAAGGATGGTGACGATCGCGGAGTTGCAGGCATAGGAACAGCGGCGAGAGCCTTGGGTACGGGGCCATTCCGTACCAATTTCTCACCTCGGCTCTTGGTAAGCGGAACGCCCCCGCCGCTGTACAGAGATTCCAGGCGCGGGAAATGCGCGGTGGTCTTAAGTGTGATGTACAGCCATCAAGCGTGAGCGCCATATGAGAGGGCCGGTTTTGAGTGGTCTGTCACTGGACAGCAGCCGGCCCACCAATTCAAGGAACGCTCTTCGGAGCGGGGCCGTGGCGGCGTGGAAGGACACGCTAGCGCAGCACCACGGATGAATGCTGGCAAGCTCCAAAGCTGACAGATGCGGCAGGAAGGACGAAAGGGACTCCAATGCCAATGTCGGCAAGCTGGTATCAAGCCCAGCCCACGGCCTACCAGACAGCGGACGATGTGATGAGCGAACAGGCGATGAAAATTGTTCAGCGGCCTCACCAGACATTCAGAGAGTGGTTTGCGGAGCGGT
>JBPCVQ010000103.1:0-12217 GCA_051010395.1 Geminicoccaceae bacterium
ACCAGAGAGCGCCCATATAGGCGTGGCCATCCAGCGTGATGTATTTGAGGCCGGCCTCAGGGAATTTCATGTTCATGATATCCGTGATGCCGTTCTTGGTGCCCTCGACCACGCCCGTCGCGAGCGAGGTGTAGACCTCCGGCCAGGCGACCGCCGTCGGATTGCCGCCGAGCTGCCTGATCATCTCCTGCTGGATTTCAGCGGGGATCGTCCGGATCTTGGCGCCTTCGACGTCGGCAGGCGTCTTGATCTGCTTGGTCGTGGTGGCGAAGTTGCGCCAGCCGCCGGTATTGGAAACCACCATCAACCGCATCGGGATGCCTTCGGCCAGCACGCCGGCGCGCAACTCATCGACGAACGCACCATCAAACACGCATTCGGCGACGCGGTCGGACGGGAACATATAGGGCAAATCCAGCACCTGACCCGGCCCGAACACATTGCCGAAGCCGCCGATGGTGGTGATATAGGCCTCAAGCGTACCCGCCTGCAAATTCTCCAGGCACTCCGCCTCATTGCCGCAGAACTGCCCACTCGGGTAGATCTCGACCGCGACCTTGCCATTCGACTGGCTCTCGACAAAATTCTTGAACACCATCGAGCCGTCAAAATCCTCATCCTCGGGCGACCCGAGAAAGCCAACCTTAACCGTATACTCCTGCCCGACGGCAGCCGGGGCCGCGACGGCGGCCAGCGTTAACGCTGTCGCGGTGGCGATGAGGGGCGTTTTCCAGAGATTGGGCATCGTTGTCTCCTATTCGTCAGGGTTGAGTTAAGCAAACCTCGCTGAGGTCAGGCGAAGCCGAACAAGCGCGGGAGGGTGAGTGAGAGAGCGGGGAAGAAGGTAATCAGGAAGATCACGGTGATCTCGACGGCGAGGAAGGGCAGCATTTCGTAGGCGATCGCCTCGACCTTTTCGCCGGAAACCGATGACGCGACGAACAGGACGAGGCCCATGGGCGGGGTCGCGAGGCCTACGGTGACGTTGACGCACATGACGATTGCGAAGTGGAGTGGATGCAGGCCGAGCTGGTCGACGAAGATCGGCTCCAAGACGGGGCCGAGGATCAGGATTGCGGGGCCGGCGTCCAGGAACATGCCGACGATGAAGAGGAGAATATTCACGAAGAAGAGGAGGAGGTTGACGTTGTCCGTCAGGCTCTGAACGAACGCCGCCCCTTCTCGCGCGAGGCCGGAAATCGTAATGATCCAGCCGAAGGTGACGGCCGCACCCACCAGGAACAGGATCACGCCCGATTGGATCGCAGTACTAATGAAAACACCGGGCAGATCCTTGAAGCTCAAAGTGCGCATCACGAACAGGGACACGATGAACGCATAGAATGCGGCGACTGCTGCGGCTTCCGTGGGTGTGAACACGCCGCCGAGGATGCCGCCGAGCAGGATCACAGGGGTCAAGAGCGCCCAGAACGCGTCCTTGAACGCGAGCCCGCATTCGCCCCAGGTCGCTTTCTCCGTCGCCACCGGATAGTTGCGCTTGCGGGCCAGATAGACGGTCATCAGCATCAGTCCACCGCCGATCATCAAGCCCGGCACGAAGCCCGAAAGAAAAAGCCCGGCGACCGAGACGTTCATGACGAAGGCGTAGATGATCATAATGCCGGACGGTGGAATGATCGGGCCGATCACCGAGCTTGCCGCGGTCACGGCAGCCGAGAAGCGTCTGGAGTAACCGTTCTCCTCCATCGCCGGGATCAGCATCTTGCCGAGTGCGGAGGTGTCGGCGACGGCCGACCCCGATAGGCCAGCAAACAGGATGGACGACAAAATATTCACCTGGGCGAGGCCGCCCCGGATATGGCCGATCACCGTCTCGGAAAACCGGACGATATTCCGGGTGATCCCGCCCTGGTTCATGATGTCGCCGGCGAGGATGAAGAACGGGATGGCCATCAGCGGGAAGGAGTACATGCCCGTGAAGAGCGTGGAGAGCAGCTTCGAGAAAAAGCGCGTGTCCAGCCCGTCGATCACCAGGCTGAGGCCTGGCGCGATCAGGAGTACGAAGGCGATCGGCATGCCGAGCGCCAGAAGGACGACAAAAATCCAGAGATAGCCGAGGGACAAAGGCGCTACTCCGGCGGTGCCGCCGGCACACGGTCGACATCGTCGAGATCGCGGTCCGGACCGGTCAATGAGAGCACGTCGCGGATGATCAGCTCTACGCCCACCAGCATCATCAAGCCGATGGACACCGGCACGATCAGGCGGAAATAGGCGATCGGGATCGGAATGGTGTTCGCGCGCATGTTGAAGCCGCGGGTGACGTAGATGACCGCCTCCTGCATGAAGCGCACCAGCAGCCAGAGGATCAAGAGGTGCATGACGATGCGGATGATCCGAAAGACCGGTTTCGGCAGGGACGTCACCAGGAGTTCGATGCCGACATGGCTGCCTTGGCGATAGGCGTAGGGTGCAACCAGAAACGCGACCCAGATCATCATCAGGATCGAGCTGTCCTCGGTCCAGGCGAGCGAATTGTTGAGCACATAGCGAAAGAAAACGCCGGCGAGCACCGCAACGGTCATGATGGCGATCAGGCAGGCGGCGACATTCCGGGCGAACAGCCCCACGGAGCCATTGAAGCCCCCAAGCTTCTCGACAAACCGGGACGCCACGTTCCCCGTCATCGCCTTCCTTCCCGACCATCCGCGCCAGCATCTGTCGATGGCTTCCGGATGATCTTAAAGACCCCCAAAGATCATTTCACTGTAGTGCAGCTGGCAAATCGATGCGACCTTTGAAATTGCGGATCAGCCACGGCCTTCCAGACGAGTGGCGATGCCGCTTTCGATCAGGAAGCGTTTCGTATGGGACGCCATGCCCAGAAGATGGGAGCGCCTGAGGAAGGTGCCGAGATCATCCGGCGTATCGATATCGAGACCAAAGCCTTCTCGCCTGACAATCACGGGCTCGACCCCAAGCTTACGCGCACTTTCGCAATGGGGAAAAAAACTGTCGTCGCCGAAGCGAAGCGGCAGGAGATCCGGCGGCGAGCAGGCGACGGCGTTCGAGCCCTTGTCATCCCTGGAAGGCGCAATGGTGACCGCAGGCGCATCGCCGTGGGCATCGATCACAGCCGCGACGTCCTCCGATGTGATCGCCGGGAGATCGCCTGGAATCTGGATCATGCCGGCCACTCCCTCGGCTGCGAGCGTTTGTGCGCCAAAAGTGCTGGCTTCGGTATGGCCGGCATTGGCGCTTTCGATCAGCACACGCGCCCCATAACGGAGGGCCAGACGCCTTGCCTCCGGATCGCGCGTCACCAAGAGAATGCCGGTTAGGCGATCACAGCCATGGAGTGCGGTAAGAACGTCCTCGACCATGGCCGCGAACAGGGCTTGCCGTTCGTCGGGCGAAAGCACGTCCTTGAGCCGTTGCTTGGCGTTTTCGAAATTTTTGACCGGCATGACCGCCCAAAGGCCCGATGCGCTCAAACGTCGATCTCCCATCGCTGCAGGAAGCTTCACTTCTATCGAAGCGGCGGGCTCCGTGCTAGCGATAGGCATCGCATGCCGGACCGAGGACCAGGGAGAGCCATGTCATGAAGATCGGCGTCTATTTTTTCTCGACGGCCTATGCCATGCCGATCGACGAGCTGGCGCGGGCCCTGGAGGAACGCGGCTTCTCTTCGCTGTTCCTGCCCGAGCACACCCACATCCCGACCTCGCGCCGCTCACCCTGGCCGACCGGCGGCGAGCTGCCGAGGGAATATTCGAACACCCTCGATCCGTTCGTCGCTCTGGCGACGGCAGCCGCGGCCACGAAAAACCTCCGGGTCGGCACCGGCATCTGCCTCGTCTCCCAGCGTGATCCGATCATCACCGCAAAGTCCGTGGCCACGCTGGATCTGGTCTCCGGCGGCCGCGTCGACTTCGCCATGGGGGCTGGCTGGAACGCCGAGGAGATGGAAAACCACGGCACGGTGTTCGAAGAGCGTTTCAAGGTCCTGGAGGATCGCGCCAAGGCGATAAAGACCATCTGGACCGAGGACGAGGCGAGCCATGATGGCCCCTTTGTCAAGTTCGACCCGATCTGGTGCTGGCCCAAACCGGTGCAGAAGCCACACCCGCCGATGCTGCTCGGCGGCGAGACCAAATACACGCTCAAACGCGTCGTCGACTTCTGCGACGGCTGGTTCCCCCGCCCGCGCGGCTTCCAGGATCCGCAGGCGCGGATGGCCGAATTCAGGCAAGTTGCTGATGAAGCCGGCCGCGACTTCGCCACCCTTTCGACCACGGTGTTCGGCGCGCCGCCGGACACAGATTATCTCAAGGCCTGCAAGCAAGCCGGCGTCGACCGCGTCCTCTTTCAGCTACCCTCGGAAGGCAGGGAAGTGCTGCTGCCGAAACTGGACGAGCTCACCCGGTTCATACCGGCGTAGAAGCACGCCCCGCCTCCCGGTCCGCTCGATCACACCACGCGCCTTCCTTCCCGTTTGGCCTCGCCGCAGTTCCCTGGTGAAGGTGTAGATGAAGAGGATCATCAGAGCACCCCAGAAGCCGTAATGCATGGGCTCCGACAAACCGTAATTGTAGCTGAAAATCGCGGCCCCATAGAAGGAAGCCGCCCAAATCCAGGTTGCGGTCATGCTCGCAGCCGAGATCCCGAAGCTGACCTTGCCGCTGGAGATCATATAGCCGTCGACGTTCTCTTGTCGAAATAGGACGCCGCATAGATCTCGAACGCCGACATGACGCGCGTCGGCCGAAGCGCCCGCAGTGCCGAAAGGACGATGCGGCTTTGTCTGACCGGGCCTCTCACCGGGCATATGGCGAGCCCCTGGCCGTCATAGCTGACGTCACCTGAAGGCCTTGTCACCAGGAGCGAGTAGCCAAGACCGCGTCCGACGAGGCCGCGCACGAGTTCGAGCGAGGGGGAGCTGAAGGCAATTCGTGGTTCGATCCCGGCACTGCGAAGCAAGCCGGTGAAATAGCCTCGGCTCGGCGCCACGTCGAGCAGGATCAGCGGCTCGTCGGCAAGATCGGACAGGGCAATGTCGGCCTGCCCTGCCAGGGCATGAGCCTTGGGGAGTAGAACGTAGGGGGCAACGCTTGCGAGTTCGATGGAGCGCAGGTCGTCGGGCAGGCCGATGTCATAGAGCAGCGCCATCTCATGGCGCCCCTGACGAAGGCCGTCAATCAGCTGATCCTGTGTCCCCTCGCCGAGCTGCATCCTTAGGGCGGGGTAGCGTTCTTTCAGTCCCGCCACGAGGCCCGGCAGGAAGGTCGGTGCGAGCGTGATGAAGCTGCCGAGACGGAGATCGCCGTCGACCTTGTCGCCGGAAGCTTTGGCAGAGCGCTGCAGGTCGCCCGCGTGGCTCAAGAGGCTGCGCGCGGATTGCAGCAAACGCTCGGCGCTCGCCGTCGGGGTCACGCCTTGCGCATGGTGGCGAAGCAGGAGCTGCACGCCAAGCTCGGCTTCCAGCTTGGCGATCGCCGTCGAAATCGATGGCTGCGAGACGTTCAGCCTCTCCGCCGCCGCAGCAAGCGACCCGGTATCGATGCAGGTCACCAGATACTGGAGCTGGCGGAGCGTATAGCGGATCATCGGCTGCATAGGATAAATCTATCCAAAAGACCCAAAAAATCAATTTTCGTTATCGCCAACCCTGCATCAGAGTGGTTTTAGATCAGGTGAGTGGTGCGACCACAGCGGGTGGTGCGACCACAACGGATGGTTCCCTCAGTACCAAGCTCAATGTGTTGACGATAAACGATCAACATTTGATCACACGGGAAAAAATGATGTGGTCACACTATGAGGATGTCTGATGGAGATGACCATGCCAGCGATTGCTGCGGTTCGTCATGACGGATATTTCGAAGATCCGAGAGCTTTCACCGATGCGATGTCGGCCGTGGCTACGCCGGTTTCGATCGTCACCACCAACGGATCTGCCGGTCGCTTCGGCATCACCGTGAGCGCCGTCGTTTCGGTATCCGCCGAGCCGCCGATCGTGCTGGTCTGCATCAACAGGAAGAGCCCTGCGGTCGCCGCGATCGACGACAATGGCGTATTCTGCGTCAACATGCTGGGCGCTGATCAGAGCCGGCTCGCGAACTGTTTTGCCGGCCGGCCGGATGATGGTGTGGCGTTCGATTTCGGCCGCGGAGATTGGCTGGACGCGATTTCGGGCGCGCCGGTTTTGCGCAGTGCTGCGGCCAGCTTCGATTGCGCTCTCGAACGTGGTTGGGATGCCGGCACCCATCGCATCGTCACCGGCCGGGTGCTGCGCGCGCGCTCATCGGAGCGCCAGCCGCTCGCTTATTCGCGCCGCGCTTATCGGACCCTGCGCCCGCTTCAGGACGATCTGGCATCGGCATTGGATAACCAACAGGCAGGCTGAAGAAATGATTAGAACCGGCGACGACTACCGCGCTTCCCTTCGAGACGGCCGCGATGTCTGGATTGGCGGCGAACGCGTCGAGGATGTCGCTACTCACCCCGCGTTCAAGCCGATCGTGGATATCCGGGCACGCATCTACGACATGCAGCATGATCCGGCGACCTCCGATGTCATGACCTATGAGGAGAAGGGCGAGCGCTTCGCCATCGGCCTTCGCCTGCCCTATGAGCAACAGGACTGGACAGACAAGCGGCGCGCCGTCGATGCGGTCATGCACGACGTCGGCGGCGTGGTGACGCGGGTCGGTGACGAGACGATCGGCGAGATGTGGTCCCTTTGGGACGGCAAGGACATTCTGAACGAGATCGATCCGCGCTTTGCGGAGAATATCGAGCGCCATATCCGCGAAGCGATCAAACACGACCCGTTCCACGTCTCCGCGAATACCGATCCGAAGGGTGACCGCTCCAAGCGCCCGCAGGATCAGGACCCGGACATGCTGGTGCATGTGGTCAAGGAGACCGATGCCGGGATCGTCATCCGGGGTGCTAAATATGAGACTGCCGCCGCCTACTCGAACCAGGCCTTTCTGAAGCCGACGATCGCCAATTGGGGAGATGCCAAGCTTTCCGACTATGCGCTTGGCTGCATCGTCAAGATGAACGCACCGGGGGTGAAGCATATCTGCCGGACCGGTTTCACCGGCCGCGCACCTGCCGAAGACTACCCGCTTTCGAACCGCACCGACGAGATCGACACGCTGATGATCCTCGATGACGTGCTCGTGCCCTGGGAGGATGTGCTGTTCTACCAGCACACGCGCGCCGCCGCCTTCATCCGCACCACGCTGCACCGCTATTCCGCCTTCCCCTTCATCCAGCGCACCCTGTCATTCGCGGATCTGATGATCGGTGCCGCGCTCTGGAACGTCCGGCAGACCGGCCTCGACAAACAGCAGGCGGTGCAGGAAAAGCTTTCCGAACTTGCGGTCTGGCGGGAAGGCATCAACGCACATCTGACCGCCTCGATCGCCACCGCCGAGGAAAGCCCGAACGGCCTCTTGATGCCGAACCAGTCTCTGTTGTTCACGGGGCGGGTCCATGCGATGAGCAACCTGCCGCATATGATGCACCTGGCGCGCGAACTCTGCGGCGGGCAGATCTGCGTCACCCCCGACCAGGCGGCCTTCGAGCATCCCGAGACCAGGCCCTGGCTCGACAAGTTCTACACGATCAACGACGACTGGATCGCCGATGACCGGCGCAAGCTCCTGGCGATAGCGCGGGACCTTCTGAACTCGGACTATGCAGGCCACAGCCTGACCTTCCAACTCTTCGCCCAGTCGCCGCCCTTTGCCCATCTGGCGGCCGTCTATCGCAATTTCGATTGGGATGGTCCGCTCGAATTCGCGCATAAGGCGGCGGGGCTTTCGGATCGGGTCTGGGGCCGAAACAAAGAAGCCGCGGAATAGCTGTGGCGTGGCCGCATCATGGACTTTCGACCGCGATGGGCTGGGCCGATGGTTTGCGCCCAAGTTTTCCAATGAGAGCCAGGGGGGCTCTGGGCATGGTGCTGGAGTTAGAGAATTATGACCGTCCATGAGCGCATCCGGCCGTTCAATACGAAGGAAACCTACCCGGAGCAGAATCTCGACAACGACCTTTGCCAGGCGGTCAAGGCGCGCGGCACGATGGTGTTCGTGCGCGGCCAGGTCGCCCAGGACCTGGATACGCGCCGCTCCCTGCATGTCGGCGATGCCGGAAAGCAGACGGAAAAGGCCATGGCCAATATCAAGATGCTGCTCGAGGAGGCCGGCGCCTCGCTCGATCATATCTGCCGGATCGTGGTCTATCTCACCGACATCCGTTACCGCGAGGCGGTCTATCAGGAGATGGGGAAATGGCTAAACGGCGTCCACCCCTGCTCGACTGGCCTCGTCGTGCCTGCTCTCGCCCGCCCTGAGTGGGTGGTCGAGATCGAAGTCACCGCCGTCATTCCCGATTGACGTTGCTCCATACCGAGCAACGGCTGCTGCATCGAAGGGTCGCCAGCCATGATCCATAAATCTCCACCGCTCGGTGCCGTTTTGGACCAGCTCGGCGAAACCGCAGACCGTCCGTTCGACGACGCCACCAGCCTGCCGCCCTCGATCTATTGGCGCGAAGATGTCGCCGATTTGGAGCGAGAGCGGATTTTTCGCCGGGACTGGGTGTGCGCCGGGCTCGCCGCCGATCTTCAAGCACCCGGCGACTATCTGACGTTCTCGGTCGCGGACGAGCCCGTCTTTTGCATTCGCGATCGAGAAGGCAAGATCCGAACCTTCTCGAATGTTTGCCGTCACCGCATGATGCGGCTGGTCGAAGGCGCCGGCCGCGCCAGCCGGATCACCTGCCCCTATCATGCCTGGACCTATGACCTGAATGGCCGGCTGGTCGGCGCTGGCCAGATGAAACGCTCCAGAAGCTTTGACAAGGCGAGCATCTGCCTGCCGGAGATCAGGACGGAAATCTGGCAGGGCTGGATCTACATCACCCTCAACCCCCATGCCAGGTCGACAAGCGACCTGCTGGCGCCGCTCGAGAGCGTGGTCGACCGCTACCGCATGGCCGACTATGTCCCCATCGCGCGTCAAGACCATGTCTGGCAGACCAACTGGAAGCTGCTCACCGAGAACTTCATGGAGGGCTATCACCTGCCGGTCGCCCACAAAAAAACAGTTGGCGCCTGGTTTCCAGCCAAGCAAACCTGGTTTCCTGATGAAACCTTCGAAGCGTTCACCTACCAGACCTTCGCCAAGGCCGAGGTGGCGCGCTATGGTCGCGCCCATGCCGAGAATACCAGCCTTGAAGGCTACTGGCGTCACACCTCGGTCATGCCGACGGTGTTTCCCTGCCATATGTATGTTCTGGCGCCCGACCATCTCTGGTATCTATCGCTCAGACCGAAAGGCGTCGGTGAAGTGAATGTGCGCTTCGGCGCAGCGCTTGCGCCGGAAGTGTATGCGGACTTGAATGACCCGGAGGCTTGGCTCGCCGAGGTCGCGCAGTTCTTCGACATGGTCAATGACGAGGATCGGTTCCTGGTGGAGGGAATTTTCCAAGGTGCGCGCTCGGGCTTCGCAGCGCCGGGACCGCTCTCTTGGCTGGAGCGTGAGATTCACGAGTTCGAGCGCTATTTGGCAAGGCGCATGGCAAGCGCCATGATCGGACATCCCCCTATGTTGTCGGAGGCTGCGGATTGACCTTTTCAATCGCCGGAAGATGCGAGCGCACCGGGATGTTCGGCGTCGCGATCACCACATCATCCATCTGCGTCGGCGCCAGATGCCCGCACGCCCGAGCCGGCGTTGGTGCTGTCGCCAGCCAGAATATCACCGATCCCTATCTGGGAACGCTCCTGCTCGATGCGCTGGAACGAGGCGAGGATTGCGCATCGGCGATTGCGTCGGTGGTCGAGAACAGGCCCAATATCGACTTTCGCCAGCTGACGGCTGTCGATCAAAACGGAAGGACGGCGCATTTCACCGGCGCCCATATTCTAGGCACCCATGCGGTGAGCGAAGCGTCGAACTGCATCGCTGCCGGCAACCTTCTGGCTGATAGCGACGTGCCCGATGCCATGACCGCGAGGTTTCTTGCCAGTCCGGACGCGCATCTGGCCGAACGCCTCTTGTCTGGGCTGGAAGCCGGCCTTGCCGCGGGCGGCGAGGAGGGGCCGGTTCATTCGGCAGCGCTACGGGTGGTCGACCGCCAGCCCTTTCCCCTCGTCGATCTGCGCGTCGACTGGGACGATATGATGCCCATCGCTAGGCTGCGCGAGCTTTGGGTGGCTTATGAAGGTCAGATGGCCGACTACCTCAATCGCGCGATCGACCCGGGCAGGGCGCCAAGCTATGGCGTAACCGGCGATCCCTGAGCACGGCTTCGATCAACCGGCGCTGAGTGCCTGCTCGACCCAATCCAACCGATCCTGGCCAAAGTGCATCTCGCCGTCGACGAACATGGTCGGCACACCGAAAACGCCCTGGTCTACGGCATCCTGGGTAACCTGGATGAGCCGTTGCTTGATGGCATCGGTCTGGATGGCGCCAGCCACGGCGTCGGCATCGAAACCGCCCGCGCCCAGCACCTTCATGATCTCGGCTGGATCATTCAGATCACGCGCATTCGCCCAGCAGGCCTCGAACATCGTGCGATTATAATCCTCAAGGCATCCTTCGCCTTCGGCCCAGATGGCGCCGCGCATCAGCGGCAGGGAGTTGATGATGAAGAAAGGGTTCTTCTGGAAGCTGACGCCGTAACGCTCGGCAAAGCGCGCCATGTCCTTGAAGAACCAGTCGCCTTTGGCGTCGACCGTGACCGGGGAGCGGTTGCCGGTGATCTTGAACAGACCGCCGATCAGGATCGGGCGAAAATCAAGCGTCGCACCGTACTTCTCGCAGAGAGCTGGCAGCTGCGTCCAGGCGAGGTAGGAGGCCGGGCTGCCGTAGTCGTAATAGAAAATCACTTGCATGGTGGAATGTCCACTTCATGATTTCTTGCCGCCGTCGAAGGCTGGACCAAGGCTCCAGGGTATGCCGAACTTTGTCGGGTTGATCTCAGCAAACGTTCATATCGAACTTATCCCCTCAACGTTTCGGCGCGTCGCCGACGCTCAGCCCGCGGCCGACGCTCAGCCCGCGGCTGACGCTCAGCTCGTGGCTGCGACGTTGATCAGCATCTTGCCGAAATTGCCGCCCTGCAGAAGATCGATCAGCGCTGCGGGCGCGTTTTCGAAGCCGTCACGGATGTCCTCGCGATAACGGATCTTGCCGTCGCGCACCCAGGCGCCGACCTCGGCCTGGAACGTGTCCTGCAAGTGGTCGAAGTCGAAGACGATGAAGCCGCGAATGGTCAGGCGATTGACCAGGATGCTGCGCATCAGTTTCGGCGTCGGGTCCGGGATCGTCGGAATGCTGGTGACATTATACCAGTGGATCAGGCCGCAGACCGGGATTCTCGCGAACGGATTCAGAAGCGGCAGCACGGCATCGAAGGTCGGCCCGCCGACATTCTCCCAATAGACATCCACACCAGCGGGGCAGGCGGCCTTTAGCGCATCCGCGAAACTGCCGTCTTTGTAGTTCACGGCCGCATCGAAGCCGAGTTCCTCTCGGACATAGGCGCATTTGTCCTCGGAACCGGCGATGCCGACCACGCGGCAGCCTTTGATCTTGCCGATCTGCCCGACGATCGCGCCGACGGCGCCCGAAGCTGCTCCAACCACCAGAGTTTCGCCGGCTTTGGGTTTGCCAATCTCGGTCAGGCCTCCATAGGCTGTATGGCCGGGCATGCCGAGTACGCCGAGAGCCGTCGAGATCGGGGCGATCGAGGGATCGACTTTGCGGGCATCGCTTCCCTTGAGTTTGAAAAACTCCTGCCAGCCGCCATAGCCGACGACGATATCACCTTCAGCAAAGTCGAGTGAGCGCGAGGCGATCACTTCGCCGACCGTGCCGCCGTCCATCACCCCACCGATCGCCACCGGCGGAGAATAGGAGGGCGCGTCGTTCATACGGCCGCGCATATAGGGATCGAGCGAAAGATAGAGGGTTTTCGCGACGATCTCGCCGTCTTCGGGCTGAGGAACGTCACCCTCCTCCAGCCGAAAGTCCTCCCCCTTCGGTAGCCCGACGGGCCGATTAGCAAGAACGAATCGGCGGTTCTTCTGACGTGTCATAGAGGACTCCTGCAAGTCAACGCCGTGCCCGCGGCACTACCAGGGTTCGTGGAAGGGGCGGAGTTCGACGAGGAAGGACCAGGTGGACGGGTCCTGATGGGCGGTGTGGTACATTTCTTCGGCGATTGCTGC
>JBPCVQ010000104.1:0-2668 GCA_051010395.1 Geminicoccaceae bacterium
CTTGCCGTCTATGGTCCGGATGATCAAAGGGCCTCCAAGTTGGTTGCATCGATCGTAGAGAGTGAGGGTGCAGAGCCGACGGCGATGCATAAGTGGTTTGCTGCGGATAGTGATGTTCGTCACGACCTCGATATTTTGACCCAGATAACAGCATTTCTTGCTGAGCATGGCGTGTTGAGCGTTGTCATGCCTGATCGGATCATCGGTTGCCCCCATGAGGAAGGCATCGACTATGAAGGTCCGATTTGTCTTCAGTGTCCATTTTGGCGTCATCGCGACCGATGGACCGGCGAGCTGTTGCAATGAGCGTGGTGTTCGCATCTCGACGCTCCTCCGGAGCGGACATCACAGATGCCGAGCTTTTTGGGGATAGCTCGGCACCCACGCCTCGTATCCAATTGCGCCTCACACCGCATGGACATCTCTCCCTGGAGGAGAGCGACGAAGCGCCCATCCTAGAGGAGAAGGTGGCGGCACGTTTGGTCGAAGCCTTTGAACAAGGCGCTGGATACGGGCTGCTGCAGCTGGGGGCAGGCGAGATTGGCCAGCCTTTGCCGCCGACCTTCGTCTGGTGGCGTGATTTCGCAACTCGCTATGTGGGGGCGATCTGCCTTCATACGACAGGCAACACTTCCGATGCGCCAACCCTTCCCGCGGTTTCACGACCGACCGAGAGCGAGTTCGGCACACTGACGCTTACGGCGCCGATAATGCCGGGAGCGGAATATCTAAATGCGGATATTTTGCGCGGACTGTGGGATAATCTTGATGCTGCATTCGCAGCGTTGCTGGCATCCTCCGGCGGTGATCTGCAAGCTTTTCTCAAGGCGCTGAACCCGGCCTGGAATCTCGTCGGGCGGGTTCATTTCAATCTAGCCGAGAATCGCCGGGATGCTGAACTGCCCTTTGCCTTCATGGCGACCTACACGACACGGCTGTCGGCCCAGGCCAAAGCCCAACACGTGCCGCTTGGCCAAGCCCTGCGCGACTATGCAGGCGCTGCTGATCGCGACAAGCTGCTGTCGCTGTTGATACCAGTGCAACGTGCCGCGGATGGTCACGGCTGGCTCAAGACGATGGTTGATACTGGTCAGATCTTCCACCCGTTGCGCTGGAGTCCGACCGAAGCTGCACGGTTCTTAAACAGTGTGCCCGACCTTGAAAGCGCCGGCGTGGTCGTTCGCATGCCTGCTAATTGGAAGGCGGGCCGTCCGCCACGTCCGCAAGTCACGGCCGCGGTCGGCACCCGTCGGCCGTCCGGAAGCGGTCTCGAAGCACTGCTTGACTTCCAGATGGATGTGACGCTGGACGGAGAGCCGCTCACCGAAGAGGAAATGATGGGCCTGCTCGCCGGTACCGAGGCGCTGGTGCTGCTTCGGGGGCAATGGGTGGAGATCGATCGCCCGCGTCTGGAACAGGCGATGCGCCGTTTCAAGGAGGCGGCGGGTCTTGCTGCACGGGAAGGATTGACCTTCGCGGAGGCGATGCGTCTGTTGGCTGGTGCTGCGGTTACCGGGGATGATGGACAAGCGCCCATCGCTGATTGGTCGCAAGTCATGGCCGGCCCGTGGCTGGCTGAAACACTGAAGGTGCTGCGCCATCCAGTAGGCGGGACTGTCGATCCAGGTTCTGCCTTGAAGGGAACCTTGCGCCCCTACCAAAAGGCAGGTCTTGAATGGCTCAATCTCTTGTCCGGTCTTGGGCTTGGCGCTTGCCTTGCCGATGACATGGGTCTTGGGAAGACCATCCAGATCTTGTCGCTGTTGCTCATCCAGAAGGGGAAAGGCGATGGTGCCAAGCCCAGCCTATTGGTGGCTCCGGCGTCCCTGCTTGCCAACTGGACCGCGGAGATCGAGCGCTTTGCGCCTACGCTTAATGCGAAGATCGTTCATTCCTCGGCGATGACGACGGAAGAGCGCAACCATCTGACGGCGGACGGGCTGTCCGATCTGGATCTGGTGATCGCAAGCTATGGCTCATTGCTGCGCATGTCGGTGCTAGGCGAAACTTCATGGCGCCTCGTGGTGCTGGATGAAGCACAGGCGATCAAGAACCATCGTGCCAAGCAGACCCGGTCGGCCAAGGCTTTGAAGGCCGAGGCACGCATCGCCCTAACCGGAACGCCGGTGGAAAATCATCTGGGCGACCTATGGTCGATCTTCGATTTCATCAATCCTGGCCTGCTCGGAGATACGAAGGAGTTTGGCCGCTACACCAAGGCCCTGACCGAGCGGCCACACAATCCCTACGGCCCGCTACGCGATCTTGTTCGTCCCTACATCCTAAGGAGAATGAAAACCGACAAGACCGTCATTGCTGACCTGCCGGACAAGACGGAGGTCAGGTCGTTCTGCTCTTTGAGCCGCAAGCAGGCCGCACTCTATAGCCAGGCGGTGGCGGACCTGGCCGAAGCATTGGAGGATGCCGACGGTATCCGGCGCAAGGGTATTGTGCTGGCGACGATGATGCGCCTGAAGCAGATTTGCAATCACCCTTCGCAGTGGCTGAACGACAATGAGTGGGCCGAGGGTGATAGTGGCAAGTGGGGCCGCCTGCGTGAGATCGCCGAGGTCATCGCCGCTCGTCAGGAGAAGATGCTGGTCTTTACCCAGTTTCGTGAGATGACGGCGCCGATAGCGGCCTATCTTGGCGGGATTTTCGGGCGGCC
>JBPCVQ010000105.1:0-9335 GCA_051010395.1 Geminicoccaceae bacterium
TGCAGCAAAGCAGCCATCAACCCCAGGCCGGCAGGGGGTAAGGGCTTACCGTTTGACATCCAACATGGCCAATTCATTCGCCTATGCTGTCGTCAATGAGGGACTTTACTAGCAACGGCGCTGAAAATCAGGGACGTCACTAGCCATAGCGGATTTCGATGAGAATGGTCGGTTCAACGGAATGCGGACTGCTGGTTTATCGATGCACACCGATGGAACCATGGATGCGCGTCGTTTGAAAAAATCAGCGGCTGGAAACAGCGTAGATCCGTTTGTCGACAGGGGCGGGGGAGGGGTGCAGCCGGAGCCCGTTCTGTTCGACATCGAGCTTGGCTTCTGGATAGCAGGCGACGGCGCGTGCAAGTGCCTTTTCGAAATTCGGACGGAAGTTTCGCATCCGATTGTAGGCGCTGCCGAATTGTGCGGCCAAGGCGGACCAGGGGATCAGCGTCGGCCGACGAAGGGCATGCAGACGGTAGGCCAGCCACACATAGCAATCGATCGCAGCCGAGCTCCCGCTCAATTGCTGCAGCGCCACCTCACGACAGGGAATGGGTCTCTCGATCAAGGCGTCATAAAAGTCTGTCGACAGAACGGCGAATTCGTCCCAGGCTTGCGATGCCCCCGGTGTGGCGAACGCACTAACGATATTGGCCCGCTCGAAACCCTGGCCTCCCTGTTCGTCAATCCAAGAAAAGGTGAGCCGGCATGCCGAGATGCGCATGGCCTGATCACGGACTCGCTTGGCGCTGTTGCCGCCGAGGGAAATCCCCATGTTGCGCATCCAGCCGTTCAAACTCTTGCCGAGGCGGATTTCACGCGTGCGCATTTTGACGGCCTGCGTCTGCAGATAGATCATTATCATGCGCGCATGCGCGCCGTAGGGAACACCGAATTTGACATTTTTGCCATCAACCGGCACCAACCCAGGCTCCAGCGTGATCAGTGCGCGACCGTTCGCACGTTCCCACACGGTTTCATCAGCGACCTGTCGATGAGGAAGATGCACGATGGCGAAACCACTATAGCAAAATCCCATGCCGAAGCTCTCATCACCGAGAACGTTCGCTGACATATCAACCAGTGTTCGGTCTTCGGGCGCCACATGCCTTTTTGCTTCTTCTCGCCCGAGATCCAATACCAGTTGCCCGACATTCATGTCCACAGGTTGTGTCCCTTGGAAGAAAATAGCACCAGCGCTAGTAATTGCACACAATCACTCAGGGATGTCAAAAGGGACGTTGCTAGCTCCTACTCCGTGCTAAGCATACTTGCAGTCGTTTTGCCCAGGCTTCGGAAACATGCCGATTTCGGCGAATGACCTCGCTGGTCTGCGATCGGCTGACAGGGTGCCGCCAAATAACGTTTTGTTTAGATATATATTAGTATGTGCTAGTAAAATCCTCTGTATAATATGATTGTCGCTAGAACAGTCCATAAAATCGCCAGTAAAGTCCAAGAATGAAAGCTAGTGGAATCCTGTGAAAAAGTACTGAGCGCTAGTAATGTCCTGAGGATAACATTCGCCGTATTCTGTGCTGAATTCGCAACGATTTCAGGCTTTGTCATACTGAGTCTTGCGAAATCTGACCTGTTGGGATCGGTTGCGAGAGGGGGCGAAAAACCACGCTAAGGATTCGGGAATTGTTTTATCACAAGGCCTTATCGGTGCTGGTTGCTTTGTTTATCCAAGATCTATGGTTTTGCCCCAGTTGATCAGAAGGCTGTTTGGGGCAATTTGGACCTCAATAAAATCAAAGAGTTAGTGATAAAAATTTCAAAGAGGTTCAAATGGGACAGCGATTCCGGCCTTGAAAGTTCCTTAGCGTGGTTTTTCGCCCCCTCTCGCAACCGACCCCAAACTTTGCGACAGAACTACCAGGCCAGCGTGTGTCAGACAGTCGCCGGGATCTTCGCGCGATCTAGCCTAGTGTTCAAACCTTGCAACTCATCGCGAACCTCAGTGATTCTCACATCCACATCGCGGAGTCTCGCTGTGTGAGCATCAGAAGTTGCCTTCAATCCGAGGAACGATTGGCTAAGACCATTGAAGGATTGACCTAAGCCGTTCATTGAAGCCTGCAATGCGGTCATCGAAGCGTTCATGCTGTCGATATCCTGACCAAGATCCTTCTTTGTGGCCCGAAGCTCACCTTTAAGCTGCTCCTGGCCAGTCTTCAGTTCACTAACCTCTTGGCGCAACCCGTCAAACTTCGTGTCAACAGCTTGGATCGCTGCAAGCACGTCGGCAAGGGTTGTCTCTTCTGGTCTGTCTGGGCTCATAGCTCGATTATCCACTTTCACAGATTAAAGATCAATTTCTTCGTGGTGGTCTTTAGGAAAACCGCTTGATATCGGCGTACTATTCTACTGCTCACGTAACCGGGGCAAGATGGAGAGCACCAAAATCTGTGAGAAGCGGGGTGTGAGAATAACGGAGCGAAATTGGATCACAGAGACGGCTGGATGATCTGACCGTAGATGGAAAGGGGGGCTCAGCGCTCCATAGCTTGCGCGATAAGGCCATGTGAGGAGCGGACGAGGGCAGGGGGGCAGCCCGATCCATTTGTCCAAATGGCCTTGTCGAACTTTGGCCGTTCACAACCATTGCCTTGGTTGATCCGTGACCGATGTGCTAACCGACGGTCTCACCAGACTTTTCATGGATCCAGGAAACGATGACCGAGCTCGAACAAAACCCGGTTGACCTCCCCGAGATCACCGCGCTGACCGCCGAAATCGTCGGCGCCTATGTCGGCCACCACACGGTGGCATCAAATGATCTGCCGGATCTAATCACCACGGTCGGCAAGGAACTTGCCGGCCTCGGCCAGGCGCCGGCCGAGCCGGAAGAGGAAAAGCCGACGCCCGCGGTGCCGATCAGGCGCTCGGTGACACCGGATCACATCATCTGCCTCGAGGACGGCAAGAAGCTGAAGATGCTAAAGCGTCATCTGAAAACCCACTACGACATGACGCCCGATGAATATCGCCGCCGTTGGGGCCTAAAGGACGACTACCCTATGGTGGCGCCGAGCTATGCGGCAAAGCGCAGCGACCTGGCCAAAAAGATCGGCCTTGGAAGAAAGCCGGAGCCTGTCGCCAAGCTGGTGAAAGCACCGCGAAAGCGAGCGGTCAGAAAACCGACCACCAAGAAAGACTGAGGCGAGTGCCAGGTGGCTCCCACCTCAGCTGAAGGCATTGTTCGGAAGACGTTGGGAGCGCATCGGTCTATAGTGTCGAGATGCTCATCCCCTGGCGCCGGCTCGCTCTTCATATGGCCCGTAAGGTCGCGGCGAACCCCGAAGCACGCACAAAGGCCGTCGACATGGCCAGGAAGGCCAGGCACGAGGCCTCGCAAATTGCCGCGGACCCAAGCCCAGCCCGTGCTGCCGGACGGACTGTCCGTCGGCTTGGGGAGCAATTGCGCCGAAAAATCGACTTCGGCAGCTGACAAGCCGGCCCAGTTCCCTCGAAGCTGTCAAAACGGACATCCTTTGAAAATCGGGCTGTGTTCCGAAACTTAAGATATTCGGAACGGGAACTTTTTGATTGTTTTTCAATGAGTTGCAAACTCCGTATGTAATCGGGGCAAGATCGGTGGCAGTCAGGCTGGAGCCTCGATGACGAGGTCTGGCAGAGGCGCGATGTTGGGAGTGCCTGGGACCTTGAGACGGCTGCCGAGAAACTGGAAGAAGGAAACGTCGAGTTTCTGGCAGGTTTTCATCAAGGCGAGGAACGCATCGCGGGCGTCGCGTCCGGTCTCGGACCAGGTGCCGTAGGAGATCTTGCGTTTGGTGACGTGGCAGCGGATGTCGTTCTCGGATCCATTTGTGTGCAGCGGTATTTCGGGCCGGTCGAGGACGCGCAGCAGCTCATCCTTTCTGGCCAAAAGCCTAGCAAGAAGACGGTCGAGGGTAACGAGGCCGGTCTTACGCGAGAAGATGCGTTTGAACCTGGCTCTGAGTTGGGCAGCACGTTTGGGACAAGGATGCATTATCCGGTCTTCCATCCGGCCGACGAGGCACGGGAGTGGTACGAAAACATGACCATCTGCGGCTCTTGCGCCGCCGGTCAGCTCCTCCAATGGCAATATGAAAGGGACAGCTTCGGGACAAGCGATCGACCGCAGCATGCCGTCGTCCTCGAGGATCATTGGGTGGCCGTGCACTGCGATTATTTTAAGCGACGAGTCGAAAATCCTCACCAACTGCGGTTCTGCGCTGCAATTCGACACCCTGATCGCGAACGAAAAGCCAAATGACAGCAACAGAGAGCATCCGATCCGCGGAAGTCAACGGCTACGCCGTCCGCCGCTGCGCTCCGGCCCTGCGGGTGACATCCGCTCCTCTCCTGCTAGGGGCTGATCATACCAGGACGGATCAATCCGTCCTGGCTTTGCCGAGGACGAGGTCGGATCAGGCACGAAAACGCTTTTGTCACACAATTTCGAATCACATAGGGTTGGACCCAACCAAAAACTAAGGAGACTTGATCTTGGATTTCCTCCAATGGTGGCAAGCGGCTGATTACGCCGCGAAGGCGACGTTCATCGGCACCATTATTGCGACGCTAGCCCTGATCTGGTCCGTCTTCGTCTACCTTGTCTCACGTCGCAGCAATGGCGAAAGCGACAAGGTTGCCGCCAAGAAGCAGAGCGTTGCCGCCGGACGCGACATCAAGGGCAGCATCACGATCGGCGCACCGTCTGACAAAGCATAATCCAATGCTTTCCAAAGGCATAAATGCCAAAGATCGCAGCGTTGCCGCCGGACGCGATATCAAAGGCAATATCAACATTGGCGTCACCGCCGAAGCCCTTCTGCATGATCTTAAAGAAGCGCAACGCACCGAAGGGCGTCTTCAACTTCTCCTCGAACAGCAAGAGGACAAGATCACTGACCTCAGCGAGGCACTACACGTCACAGAAAAGGCGGTCCTTGAATTTCTCCAAATTCTTGTAAGACAAGACATCAACCGCGAGCAGATCATCCCTGCGCTCCAGGCACTTGTTGAACGTCGTGAAGAGCTGACGGATCACCTCAGAGCACTCCCCCTTTCCCACGACAATCCGAACATCACCAAGCTACGCGAGCAGGCCGCCAAGGCCATCGAGGATGCAGACTACGACCGGGCCGATGACCTGCTTAAGCAGGCCAGTACGATAAATTGGCAAACAATCCTTGAACGACGAGACGAACTCGACCGACTACAACTCGATGGAGCAAAAATCCTGAGCGAACGTGGCGAGCTGGAACGGGCCCGCCTTAGTTACCGAAAGGCCGCCGAGCATTTCGCAGATGCTGCAAGCTTGGTGCCGCCCAGCGAGCATGAACTCCGCTTCACATACCTTCTCCTACAAGCTTCAACGCTTAGAGATCAAGGCCGGGATTTCGGTGACAACCTGGCTCTTGGAGAAGCTATCTCTGCCTATCGAGCAATTCTTGATGGCTATCCCCGCAAGTGCGCCTCGACCAATTGGGCCCGGATACAAACAGATCTTGGCTATGCGCTGAGGCTCCTTGGCGAGCGAGAAAGCGATACCGGGAGATTAGAAGAGGCTGTCCGGACCCTGGATGTCACATTAGAGGGGACGATGCGAGAGCAGGCTCCCCGCGACTGGGCAAGAATACAGATGAATCTCGGCAATGCGCTCAGAAATCTTGGTGAGCGATCGAGCGATATCGAGAAATTCGAACAGGCCCTTAGCTGCTATCATGCTGCCCTCACTGTATGGACGCGCAAGGAAGCTCCTCACGACTGGGCTCGAGCTCAACACAACATTGGAAACACGCTCTGGTCTCTTGGCGAACGAGAGAGTGATACCGCAAGATTGGAGCAAGCTGTCAAAGCTTTCCAGGCGGCCGTTCAGGAAAGGACACGTGAACACGTGCCACTTGAATGGGCAAGAACCCAAAACAACCTTGGCAATGCATTCGCCACCATCGGTGAGCGGGAAAGTAGGACAGACAAACTCAAGCTTGCTGCTATGGCCTTCAAGGCCGCCCTCAAGGAGAGGAGACGCGAACGCGTCCCCCTCGATTGGGCTCTAACCCAGCATAATCTCGGCCGAACACTGCTGAGCCTAGGTGAACGAGAGAGCGACACGGCAAGATTGGAACAAGCTGTCAAAGCTTTCCAAGCAGCCCTTCAGGAAAGGACGCGTGAACGTGTTCCTCTCAAATGGGCGAAAACCCAGAATAATCTTGGCAACGCCCTTCGCAACCTTGGCGAACGGGAAGGCGGCACCAAAAGGTTGGAGCAGGCTCTCGAAGCTTTCCGAGCTGTATTGAAAGAAACGACGCGCGAAAACGTCCCGCTCGACTGGGCGATGACGCAAATGAATATCGGCACTGTACTCCGAATTTTGGGAGAGCGAGAGAACAGTGTGCAACGCCTCGAAGACGCCGTTGCCGCCTATCACGCCGCACTTCAAGAATATACCCGGAGGCGGGTGCCTCTCAAATGGGCCAAGGCCCAAAACAAACTCGGCAATACGCTCAGGTCTCTTGGTGCTCGGGAGCAAGGATCGAAAAGACTTGAGCTCGCCATAAAAGCTTATCAAAACGCCCTGAAAGAGAGGACGCGCCAACGTGTTCCTCTCGATTGGAGCAAGACTACGAACAATCTCGGCGCGGCACTCCGAATCCTGGGAGAACGCGAGAACAAACCAGAAAAGCTAAAGCAAGCGATCGAGGCCCATCAGGAAGCTCTCGAGGAAAGGACGCGTGGCCGCGTGCCGCTTGACTGGGCGATGACACAGATGAACCTCGGAGAGGCGCTGGCAGCTCTAGGCAAGCAGACTGACAGCGAAGTTCATCTGAAAGGAGCGCTTATTGCTATGAAGAATGCATCAGACGTCTACCTTGAGGAAGCCGGCCAAATCCAGCGTGAAGGATATTTGAGGCAACAGATCAAATCGATCGAGACAGCTCTTGGAGGCATGGCTTCCAATTAGAGTTGGTCCATGTTGTGAAAAATACTGTGAGCCCTTTGCATTGCGGTGTTGTCGCCGAGCCTCGGCCCTCTTTTGACCATTTTTGATGCCGTCATAGTCGATCGCACGCTACATCAGATCGATTTTCCTCCGATTTTGGTGATCCGGACAGATTTCGGGCCTGAAGTCGCTCATCAGATCAGGCCCAAGGCTGTCTTGAGATTGTAGGCGCCGGCGAACAGCTGGAGGTGGGGTCGTTGCGTGCGAAGCCGAACGTGCGGCAGCGGTCGAAACCGAAGGGGCCCTTCATCGGGTCCATCGGCATAAAGGTACGCGCGGTCCCATAGCGTATCGCATAACTTGATGAAATATCGAGGAAACATGACGATTAGAAACTCCTGATCGGGACGGTTATTTGGATGCTGAATTTCAGGAGCTATTCGTCCACCATCTTGTCCGCTTTTCAATTTGGCTACGTTGACGGCAGCGACAGCCACGAAGGAGTCATCTCGGAGCACGCAGCCCGGTCGTTTGAGGCCCCTATCGGCACCCCCATCCCTATCCCAGAAATCCCCTTTTGGGGATATTGCCCGGTGGTCGAGAATCATTGACAATATATTCCAATAATGGGATAAACGGGTATGCCAGATCGCTCGACCAAGCCGCCCGAAAAGCCCATCCATTGGGTCGGATCGTCGAAAAGGGATCTGCTCAGCTTTCCGAAGCAGGTGATCAGCGACATGGGGTATGCCCTGGGTCTGGTGCAGCTCGGCGGCAAGCCTCCTGAAGCCAAGCCCTGGAAAGGGCAGGGGAGTGGCGTTTTCGAACTGGTGGAACGCCATGAGGGCGATGCTTATCGGGCCGTCTATACGGTGCGATTTGAAGCGGCGATCTATGTCCTGCATGCCTTCCAGAAGAAATCGCCCAAAGGGATCAGGACCGATCAGAGAGACGTGGATCTGGTCGCGCAGCGGCTGCGCCTGGCGCAAGAGGACTATGAGCGAGACTACGGGAAACGGAGGATCAAGTGACCGAAGAGATCACACGCGGCAGCAACAATGTCTTTGCCGACCTTGGTCTGCCGGACGCCGACGAGCGTCAGACCAAGGTGAAGCTCGCTCACGAGATCAATCGAATCCTCAAGGATCTCCGTCTGAAACAGACCGATATCGCCGGCCTTCTCGGCATCAATCAGCCGAAGGTGTCAGCGCTGATGAATTTCAAACTGGACGGGTTCTCGGTTGAGCGTCTGATGGGCTTCCTCGTGGCCCTCGATCGCGATATCGAGATCGTCATTCGGCGCAAGCCGAAGAAGAAGCAGAAGGCTTCACTCTCGGTGACCGCTGGCTGAAGGGCCTGGAGCGACAGCGCAAGTAACGGATCTCACGCAGCACGGGAAAATCGGGTGGTGTTTATTGAGCGTTGATTGGTGGCGGGATGATCGAGCGCCTGAACACTTCCCAACACTATGATTCCACTCCAAAAAACTTGTCATAATGGAGATTTGCGAACTTTGAGGTGTAGCAGCAAAGTTAAAATGTCAGGCGTGAGCAAAGTAGAAATGTCAGTTTCCGGCCTCCTTAGAATTTTGGCTGGAGGCTGCTTGGCGCATGGCAGCGGTGCTGATGAGCAAGAGGGAATTGAACAGGGTCGAGGTGCTGGCACGGCTGGATGAGGGGCGACTTGATGTGCCCTCTTCCACGAGATGGCGCTCGCCTTGACGCTGAAGATCGCAACCCCCGTCTTCTCCGCAACCTGCGCTGGCAGCCCTAAAAAGCGAAGCCGCAAGCCCGTCAAACTGAATGTTCTTGGTTTGTGCTAACATTTGTCGTTTTTAGGCCGCTACCAGGTCAATGGGCCTTGCCGAACGGCCTGGGCATAAAGGCCGCATCGATCAACTCCAATTTATAGGTCACGCTCAAGCGTGCAGTAACGGTGTTGCCGGCTTGCCATACATCCTGAATGTCGTGTGACATGCCATCGATCCCCGCAAAGAAATTGTTGACCGCTTCAATGATGGCTGATGATTTCACGCGGAAAACGGTAGCTTTTGTGGGCGTCAACAGGTGATATCGGCATGCCCATCCTTTGAAACGGTCAACTCAGCACATCAAGGCGACAATATAGAGAAGCCTTGGCACGCAGATCGTCAAAAACCCAACTTCAAAGCGCGAAGTATTTGGGTGAGCTTCTCACCCGACCGGGTGATGGTCATAATCCGGCGGCGTCGCCATTCTTTCCACACGAGCAAGCCGGTTAAATTGGCCCCTTTGTTCATGATCGACGCGATTTCGACGTTGACTTCTTGTCGAGGCAGTGGACAGGCACGCGAGTTTTCCGGCCTGCCGTTCGTGACCAAATGTTGAACAGGTAAACCCCTGGAGGAAACCATGGAAAC
>JBPCVQ010000106.1:0-3167 GCA_051010395.1 Geminicoccaceae bacterium
GTGGTTTCGAGCGGTTCTGGGATTGCTGGACGATACCAGGAACCAAGCGCGGCAAGGGCACTGCGAAGGCGAAGTACACGACCATCGTCCGCCGTGGCGAAATATCACCGGACAGGCTTTGCCAGGCGGTCACGGCCTACATGGCCTGGTGTCTGCAAAGCGAACTTCCGCCATCCAAGATCAAACACCCGGCAACCTGGCTCAACGCCGGGGCCTGGGATGACGATCTGGTTCTGGACCCACCCAGAGCCAAACCTCAAAACGAAGGAGTTTTGGAAATTGGCAGACGATACCTACAACGCAGCGCAGAGGCGCGTGCTCGCAGAGATCGCCCGTCTATGGACCAGCACGCAGAAAAACCAGGACCAGCTCAGAAATCAGGATCTTCTGCTGTCGCAGTTCTTCCAGATGGCAGAGAAGTACCCATACACGGCGCTGTTGCAAACGGTGGACAGATGGATCTCGGAGAGCCGTTGGTTCCCGTCTGCGGTGAAGGACTTCGAGGACGAACTGAAAGCAGCCCAAGACCGTGTGACTCCGCAGCTGGAGAACCACAACGACCCGTGGGCCAAGATCCGTGCCGGGTCTCCGAGGGAGTGGAGCTCGCAATTGGTCAAATTGTACGAGGAGGAGAACCGAGGGTTGGCCGAGGCGGGAGAGGGTCTGAGCCTGAAAAATCGGATGGTCCTTCAATCCCAGGCGATGGACATGGCGTTCAAGAACGGCGCCGGTAGCTTCGGCGTCCATCCCCACCCCACCTGGTCGGCGCAGAAGTGCCTGCATCTGACCCGGTACGCATGAAAGGGACGATGATGGCTCATCACAGCAGAGACCATGACGACGATATTTCGAAGGCGATGCAGGAGGTTTTTCGGAAGATGCCAGAGACAGCTGACCCCGGAGAATTATTCAGGCGCAGCAAGATTGGAGCGACAGGGGAGTTTCCAGAAGGAGAGCTAGCACCGAGCGATGAGGGCGGAATACAGTTTGCGATTGGCGCCAAGGACGGCAAGGTCGTTCTCGAGTTCAACACGCCGGTTGCCTGGTTTGGCATGACGCCAGAGCAGGCAACCAAATTGGCGGAAAGCCTGATCGAGAAAGCAGCGCGGCTAGGATGCATTCGACGGGTTCGTGTCAGAACCGAGTAACCATAGAAAACGGGCGACCGAAGCCGCCCGTGATTCCCACGCGACCAACGAAGGAGCCCACACCATGACACCGACGATCCCAAAACGCAAAAGCCCGATGCGGGGTGAATATCTCCACGAGATCACCAGCGCAGCCGCAACCATGACCGACCAGTTCTTCGGCGTGCCATGGGATCAGGCCTGTGGACCATCACGCAAGACCGAGGAAAGCCGGGCCAGGCGGTGGGCGGCTTGGTGGATGCACGGGCAGGGCCTGTCACTTCGAGAGATCGGGCGGGCCATGGGACGGGACGCCAAGGCCGTGTGCCAAATGCTCGACCGTGCCCGCTGGGAACACAGCCTTGGCCGCATGAATACAGCACGGATCACCGAGATAGCGCAGGCCGACAGGGCTTTAACCCATAGTGGGTGCGTCGACGTTGGCGCCATGTTCCGCACGATCGACCCGCCGCCACAGGATGCCGTTTCCCGATCGCACGTGGCATCACCAGCAGCCGAGGAGCAGTCATGAGCAACGAACCCCTACGATTAATCTTGCGGCCGTCCTTTACCAATGCAGGGCACCGTAAAACCGATTTGTTCGATGCGTACCTTGGGACGGAGAAAATTACCACGTCAAGACAGCCGTTGTTCGATGGCGCACGGGTCTTGCAGAAGATGGGTTATCCTGACTGCATGCTGTTGACGATGCGCCACCACAACAGGGACTACGACAGCATCAAGCCGATGACGATTGGGGATCTGGCGCGAGGAACCATCCGGGAGGACAAACGCGGGCTTCATTTGGCAAAATACCAGCCGATGCCGGAGGACCTCAAGAAGCTTCGCCGGGAACAGGCTTCATGAAGGCATTTATCGGGCTCTGCTGCGCCTTATTCTGGGTTTTGCCGAGCAAAGCTCAGGAAACCATCACCCCGCTCGTCGTGGTCGACGGCAAGCCCGTGTGCGGCGAGTGGCTGGAGATGCTGCGCGAGAAACCGGACGAGACGGTTGTCTTCACCGGCAGCGACCGCTACGGACAGAAGGTGAAAGTTCTGGTCGATGGCCAGAAATGGCGGTTCGTGATCCTCGCTGGCGACGTCAATCCGAAGTTCGGGTGTGAGTTCCTTGCGGGGCACGGGGTTAGCTCGCGATGATCGACGACATACACCCAGTCACCCGAGCCGCGATCTATCGACGCTACGTCCAGCGCAAGAGCCGCAAGCAGATCATGGTCGAGTTCGGCCTGTCCTACGATCGCACATCCGAGGTGATCGACCTCATGAAAGCGAAGGAGGCTGAGACGCAGGCGCTGGAGTGGGATGCTGTGATCTCGCCTGGTTGGGAGCGTCACGGCACCGTTCGTTGACCCAGGGCCAAGGAAGGCTATACACTCCCGTATAGGCGTTTCCTCCTCTGCAGACAGCTAGGCGCTCGCGCTGCAGGGTCGCTAGCCCCGGCCTCGACATTGGCCGGGGCTTTTCTTTGCCCATAGGTTGACGCCGCCGTCCAATCTGTTAGCGTTGGGGTGTCGTTGGAGGTCTAGCGACCGGCTATGTGGGCCACTCGCTGCATGCGCTGACGACGATGTTTGACGTTACTTCCTACCGAGGTCGGCTCTGTGATTTCGGACCTCGTTTCCTCCCAAGATTAGCCCGGTTCGTCCGGGCTTTTTTCATTTCTCTGTCCACATGAGCTCCCGCGCAATCACTTGGCGAATCCATTCAGCCATCGACACGGATTGTTCATCCGCTCGCATCTCCATCGCTGACTTGACCGCCGGGGCCACATACGTGACGACCCGTTTCTTGCCCCTTCTATAGCGTCGATCCCAATCCTTATAGGGCGTGTCCGCGCTCTTGAGCATCAAAAACCCCTTGACCATCACTCATGCCAGTGTACATTATCCGTTGATGCTCAATGAAGGCAAGGATTGATGGCCAATCTCAAGGAACGGCGCGAACAAGAGGACGCCTGGCAGGAGTTTGCCACCCGCCTCGGCTGCGAGCTCGATGACGTGAAGGTCCAGACCAACGCCGG
>JBPCVQ010000107.1:0-11124 GCA_051010395.1 Geminicoccaceae bacterium
GCGTCGATCACCCCACACCGAATGAAGGGCTTCTCTTTCTCGAGAGGTCGCGTGATCCGGAAAATGACGTCCAGCGTGGCGAAGAAATGGCTGCGGGGAGCCTCCATTCCGAGCCTATTCAAATTTCTCACCCGGCTATTCAATCTTGTGCGCTTGCTGCTCGATCAATGCAGCGTTAAGTCGTTCACAGTGATTTTTAGCGACCAGGCCATGTTCGACTTTGGCAAATAAGCAGTAGGGCAGGTAATACTGTGGTATCACCAGAAGTCTTCGATGTAGCAGCGCTCTTGCAGTCGATCAGTGATGATCGGCCATGCGGGCATGATCTGCGCCATGACATGTCGCCGACTTCCGCCTATCACAAGATCAAGGACGCGCGTCATGAAGCGCGCCGTGCGGAGCGTCAGGCCGAGATCGGCGATGAGAACGGCGATGCTCCCGACTGGCGGCTCGTCGAGGATCTCGGTTTGGAGATTCTGAGCGCGCATTCCAAGGATCTTCAGATTGTTGCATGGCTGTTGGAGGCGTCGGTTCGACGGCATGGCTTTGCAGGTTTGCGCGACGGCTTTCATCTTGCCCATGGGCTGATCGAACGGTTTTGGTCCGACCTTTTTCCAGTCGAAGAAGATGAAGGCGTTGTCGACAAGATCTCGCCTCTGGCAGGTCTGAACGGCGAGGGAGTCGAAGGGGTGTTGATCGCGCCGCTCCGTCTTACGCCTTTGACAGGAGGCGACCCCACTTTCTCGCTCTACGATTACGACCAGGCGATGAACCTCGTCACGACGACCGATCCCAAAGTTCAGGAGCAACGTAGGGTAGATGGGGTGTTGTCCTTCGATCAATTGGCTGCTGCTGGCGCTGCGAACGGTGGATCCTTCTATCAAGATTTGCTCGATGACATCGAAGCAGCAATGGGTGCGCTCGGCAGGTTGGACCAGGTGATCGCCGAAAAATGCGGCGAGGGGGCGATGCCTTCTTCAGCGATTCGCAATGTGCTCGAGAGGTGTCATGACGCGGCGCGGCAGATTGCCGGGCCCCTGGTCTCGACCTCGACGCCGAGCGAGCAGTGCGTGCAGGCGATCGAGCAAGACGAGACAACGGATGAGAGGTTTGCAGAAGCGGCTTCGACACCGGTTGTTGCGGCAAATGCTGACGCGCTCGGATCACGTGAGGACGCCTTTCGGAAGCTGCTCGATATCGCCGCCTACTTTCGCCGGACGGAGCCCCACTCGCCGGTCCCCTATGCACTCGAACAAGCCGTGCGTTGGGGGCGGATGGGGCTCCCTGAACTCATGGAAGAACTGGTCATTGATGAAGATAGCCGCGGCCGGCTGTTCTCGCTCACGGGAATTCGACCTGACTAGGACGGGTGGTTTCCGGTAGCTGCCGGAGTTTTCTTGGACAGAGCCGGCTCGAATCATACCGCCGGCGAAAGGAGGAACGCATGGAAAGCGTGCAGAAGAAGTTGGAACGTGTCCGCAAACCGCGGGTGCACATCAAGTACGAGGTCGAGACCGAAGGGGCCGTTGTCGAGAAGGAGTTGCCGTTCGTCGTCGGTGTGATGAGCGACCTTTCGGGCAACAATCCCGCTGAACCGAAGAAAGCGCTGAAGGATCGCCGATTCGTTCAGATCGATCGTGACAATTTCGACGAGATTCTGGCGCGAATGACGCCTGGCCTGAGTTTCAAGGTTGATAACGTTCTCGAGGAGGACGGCAGCGAGCTAGCCGTCGATTTGACGTTCAATTCGATGGAGGACTTCGAGCCCGGCCGGATCGTGGAACAGGTGGAGCCGCTGCGCAAACTCTTGGAGACCAGAAACAAGCTGCGTGACCTCCTGACCAAGGTCGACCGATCGGAGGATCTCGAGGCCGTTCTCGAGCGGGTGCTGCAAAGCACAGAAGATCTGGAGACGTTGAAGAGCGAACTCGGGATCGAAGATACAGCCGGTGGCGATGGTGCCGACGATGGTAAGACGGAGAAATCGGACTGATGGCTAAGGCAGAAGCGAAGGTTGAAAGCCCCGAGGCGGAGCAGGTCGCCGAGGAGGCCAGTCTGCTCGATCAGGCGGTAGCTGCAACCAAACAAACGGAGCCGGATCGTGCGCAGGAGCTGATCCGTGCGCTTACTCAAGCTGCACTGCAAGGGACTGTCGTCTGGGACCGGAACCTCTCGAAGACGATCAGTAAGGCGATCGAAGGCATTGATCAGCTGCTTTCCGCACAGTTGGCGAAGGTCCTGCACAATCCCGAGTTCTCCAAGCTCGAGGGGACTTGGCGCGGTCTGCATTATCTCACCATGAACACGGAGACATCGTCATCCCTGAAGATCAAGGTCTTCAACGTCGAAAAGCGCGAATTGTTCAAGGACCTGGATAAGGCGATCGAATTCGACCAGAGCCAGACCTTCAAGAGACTCTATGAGCATGAGTTCGGCACGCCAGGCGGCGAGCCTTATGGAATCATGATTGGCGACTACGAGTTTACCAATCACCCCGAAGACATCGATCTGCTCGGTCATATGTCGAACGTTGCCGCAGCTTCGTTCTGTCCTTTCATCTCGGGAACGGCGCCGGGAATGTTCGGTTTCGAAAGCTGGCGTGATCTTTCCAAGCCTCGGGATCTGGAGAAGGTTTTCGATTCGGCTGAATACATGAAGTGGCGAAGCTTTCGGGACTCTGACGACTCGCGGTTCGTTTCCCTCGTGATGCCTCGGGTGTTGAGCCGCCTGCCTTATGGCGCAAACACCAAGCCGATCGACGAGTTTGCGTTCGAGGAGGCGCCGGCCGGCGGAGATGGCGCAGCCAAGCAGCAGGGTCATGACGACTACTGCTGGATGAATGCGTCCTACGTGATGGGCGCTCTCATGACCGATGCCTTTGCGAAATATGGGTGGTGCACCCGGATTCGCGGGGCCGAAAGCGGCGGCAGGGTAGGCGATCTGCCAACTCACTTGTTCGAGAGTGATGATGGTGATCTAGACTCCCAATGCCCAACGGAGATTGGCATCACCGATCGGCGTGAAGCCGAGCTCAGCAAGCTTGGGTTCCTGCCGCTGAGCCACTACAAGAACACCGATTACGCCGTCTTCTTCGGTGCCCAGACGAGCCAGCGGGCGAAGAAATATGATCGTCCGGAGGCGACAGCCAACGCCGCGATATCTGCAAGACTGCCCTACATCATGGCATCGGCGCGTTTCGCCCATTACATCAAGATCATGGGGCGCGACAAGGTCGGGTCTTTCATGGAAGCGTCTGACTGCGAAGCCTGGCTCAATCGCTGGATCAATAATTACGTCAACGGCAATGAGCAGGCTGGCGAGGAGCTGAAGTCCAAATTTCCGCTCCGTGAAGCCAAGGTCGAGGTGCGCGAAATTCCCGGGAAGCCCGGCTCTTACAATGCTGTCGCCTGGCTTCGTCCCTGGCTTCAGATGGAAGAGCTCACGACCTCGCTGCGCATGGTCGCCAGAATCCCCGAAAAGAGCTGAGGCCGATAGGCGGAACCGCGATAGGACCGCCAACCGTCGATACCTTTCACCACGCTGGTCACCAGACGATGTCCAATCATCTCACGCAGATGACGATCGATGACGAGGTGGGCGCTGCCCAGTCCGTCCCCGATCATGACGGCGGGTCGAAGGGTATCGACGCCTTCGCGGCATTTCTCGGCGAAGAGGATTTCGCGTTGGCGCTGTATCGCTGGTACGGCAAGGCGCAGGTTCGAGACGGCTTGTCGAACCGGCTCGGATTTGTCGGGCGCCTCAACCAGGATATTTCGGTGATCGACGCGCTGATGGCCGAGCAGCTCCAGATGATCCTCCATCATCCCGCATTCCAGAAGCTGGAATCAGCGTGGCGCGGCTTGCGTTATCTTACCGATCAAGATGGCCATGGTGACGGCGTCAAGATCAAGATTCTGGATGTGTCCTGGCGCGAGATCAGTCGGGATGTCAGTCGTGTGGCAGCTTTCGACCAAAGCCAGATGTTCAAGAAGATTTACAGTGACGAATTCGGCATGCCGGGCGGTGAACCGATCGGTCTGCTTGTCGGTGACTATGAGATTCGCCATCGGCCCATGCCCGACTATCGGCATGACGACCTCGTGACGCTCGAAGGATTGGGGCATGCGGCCGCCGCAGCCTTCGCTCCAGTGATCGTCGCAGCCAGTCCGGCGCTTTTCGGACTGGATCATATTGCCGACATCGAGCAGCCCTTGGATTACGACGCGATTTTCTCCCAGCCGGAGTATCACCGCTGGCGTTCGTTCCAGAAGCGGGAAGACGCGCGCTTCATCGCCGTGGCCCTGCCGCGTGTTTTGATGCGCCAGCCTTATGACGATCGCGGGCATCGCGCCGACGGTTTTCGTTTTGCGGAAGATCTCGATGCTGATGATGCCGGCAACTATCTCTGGGCCAACCCTGCCTTTGCATTTGCCAGCGTTGCCATGCGCGCCTTTCGCGAAACCGGGTGGCTGGCTGATGTGCGCGGCGTGGTTCCCGACGTCATAAGCTCCGGCCTTGTGACCGGACTGCCGTTGATTGACATAGCGACCGACCGCCCGGGTTTGATGCTGAAGCCGGTTACGGAAGTTCGGATCGGCGATGCGATCGACAGGGAACTGACCGACTTGGGCTTCCTCACGCTCAGCGCCTCCAAGGAGACCGGCGATGCCGCGTTTTACGGCAGCTCGACCATCCAGACGGCCAAAATCTATGATCGAAAGATCGCGACCAGCAATGCGCGCCTGTCGGCCAGTCTTCAGCATATTCTCTGCGCATCTCGATTCGCGCACTACATCAAGGTTCTGGCGCGTGATCGAATCGGCGGGTTTCTGACGGCCGATGAGCTGGGCTACATGCTGAACAGCTGGATCCTAGGCTATTGCAATGCGTCGGAGAATATCGGCCCGGAACTCAGTGCTCGCTACCCTCTAAGGAATGCCGGCGTTCAGGTGAAGGAGCAGCCAGGTCGGCCCGGCAACTTCGTGTGCAGGATTCACCTCGAGCCGCAATTTCAATTCGATCATGTCGTCTCTTCGGTCAATCTCGTGACCGAACTCATGCAGACATCAAACGCATGACCGGCAAAGCGCTCCATCTCGATGTGCCACCGTGGCGCCTTAGGCGGATGCCATGAGTGATGATCTCCGGGCAGACCAGGCGCTTGTTCCCACGCTCATCGACCGTCTCATGGATGATAATCCAGACGGCCCGAGCGATGCCGATCCCCTGCGAGTCTACAGCGTAAAGGCCATGCGCATGGCGTTGAAGCGTGACCTGGAAGCATTGCTCAACACGCGTCGTCGCTCGCATTCCGTGCCACGCGACCTCGAAGAGGTGCAGGGCTCGCTGCTCAATTACGGCCTGATCGACGTCACCAATTCGCGCTCCAGGTCAGAAATGATCGGGACGGATCTTGGCCGCATGCTTGCCAATGCGCTGATGCAGTTCGAGCCGCGCCTGAGCTCGATCAAGGTGACGTCGTGCGACAATGCCGACCCGCTGGATCGGTCGCAACGCTTCCGCATAGAAGCCGTCTTGAACGTCGAGCCTGCGCCCGAGCTGGTCTGCTTCGATTCGGTCGTGGAGCCGGTAAACGCCGGCTTCAAGGTGCGGGAGGCCGATGATGTTTGACGACCTGCTCGGCTACTACGAACGTGAGTTGAGCTATATTCGCCGGCAGGGGGCGGTCTTCGCCAAAGCCCATCCGAAAATTGCCGGTCGGCTGCGGATCGGACCCGAGTCGGTCGATGATCCCCACGTTTCGCGACTGATCGAAGCCTTTGCGTTTCTCAGCGCCCGCATTCACCGAAAACTCGACGATGACTTTCCGGAGTTGATCGATGGGATGCTGGACGTTCTCTACCCACACTATCTGGCGCCAATTCCTTCGATGGCGATCGCCAAGTTCGCGCCGCAGCCGGACTCGACCGAGCCTCACACCTTGCCGCGCCATACCTCGCTGCGAACCGAGGCGATCGCCGGCGAGCCCTGTCGATTTCGCACTTGCTATCCGGTAACCCTCTGGCCGATCGAAATCGAGTCCGCTCGTCTCGCCGCACGGCCGATCGAGGCGCCGCATCACCCCCAGCTCGCAAGGGCGCAGTCGGTTCTTCGCCTGCGTCTGCGATCGATGACTCCCGACGTTCCCTTATCAGCGCTGCCCATAGACCGGCTGCGTTTCTTTCTGGCAGGGCTGCCGCAAGAAGCCTATCCGCTGCACGAACTCATTTTGAGCGATAGCATAGGTGTGGCGCTGGCCGACTCGCCGAATGATCCGGCGCCGACCATTCTGCCTCAGCAGGCGATCCTGCCGGTGGGCTTCGAGCGTGACGAAGGCATGTTGGATTACCCCGCTCACGCATTGCCGGGCTATGGCCTTCTCACCGAGTTCTTCACCTTTCCGGAAAAGTATCTTTTCTTCGAGATTACGGGGCTTGCTGAGCGCGTAGCGCAGCAAAAATCGTCTCATCTCGAAATCTTCATCTACCTGGAAAATCATCAGGCAGCGCTCGAAGAGAGTGTCAACGCTGGGATGTTTACTCTTGGCTGCACGCCGATCGTCAATCTCTTCGACCAGATCGCGGAGCCGATCCAGGTCACACACCGGCAAAGCGAGTATCGCGTGGTGCCGGACGCCCGCCGGACGGGCGGGCTCGAAGTCTACTCTGTCGATCAGGTCTCCGCGCTCTCACCGAATGGAGATGAGGTCGATGTCCACCCATTCCATTCGATCAGGCATGCAACCGATCGGGATAACAAGCGTGCGTTTTGGCAAGCCATGCGACGGCCGGTCGTGGATGGCCGGAACAGTGCGGAATTCATGATCAGATTACTTGATCTGGACTTTGATCCGCGCGCGCCGGCGGGTTGGACCCTGACCGTTGAGGCGACCTGCTTCAATGGCGACTTGCCAAGCCGACTGCCCTCCGGCAGCGGCGAACCGCGTTTTTACCTCGAGGCCGGCAACACGCCGCTTCAAGGCATCACCTGCCTCACACCACCAACGCCGCCGCGTCGTCCGAAACGGCAAAAAGGTGCTTATTGGCGTCTGATCTCTCATCTGAATCTCAATCATCTGAGCCTGGCCGATGACGGCGGTGCTGGTGAGAACGCGCTTCAAGAAATGCTTCGGCTCTATGACTTCAAGGGATCTGCGGATTCGGGCGCGATGGTCGGCGGTGTCCGCCTCATAGGCGCAAAGCCGGTAACCAGACGACTGGCGATGGGTCCGCTTTCGACAACCTGCAGAGGCATGGAAGTCGAAATCGAGTTTGACCGCAGCAAGTTCGCCGGAAGCAGCGCCTATCTGCTGGCCTCGGTCTTGGAGCGGTTCCTTGCTCAGTACTGCACCATCAACTCATTCACACAGCTAGCGGCGCGTCTAAGCGGCAAGGAAGGGATCTGGCAGAAATGGGCTCCGAGAGCTGGCGACAAGGCGCTTCTGTAGAGGCCGAACTGCTCGAGCGTCCCGGACGGTTCGACTTCTTCCAAGCCGTCCGGCTCCTGGAGCAATTGGCGGAGCTTGGCCATGACGAGAGCGGCAAGAACGTCCGCCAGCCGATTGGCTACGACCGTCATCCCGCAAACGAATTTGTGCGCTTTGCCGCATCGGCGACGCTTCGGTTCCCGGCGACGTTGATTCAGAAGTTACGATGGCGGAACAAGACCGAGGAGCCAGCCGAGGCGACGGTCACCTTTATGGGGCTCACCGGACCGAGCGGCGTTCTGCCGGATCACTATACGGAGATGTTGATCTCGCGAAGGCGTTTGAGAGATCGAACCCTTGGCACATTTCTCGATCTGTTCAACCATCGGCTCATCTCCTTCTTCTATCGTGCCTGGGAGAAGTATCGCGTTCCATTCTCCTGGGAGCGCAGTCAGCGCGCGCCAGATGCGGAGGATCCCTTCGCCCGGGCCCTCATGGCCCTCGCCGGAATGGGCATGGCGTCTCCGCAACACCGGACTGACATCGCTGACGAACTGTTTATGCGCTACGCGGGTTTCTTTGCCCGTCCCTCGCGCTCTGCGCACATGCTCGAAGGGTTTCTTCACAGCTATCTCGACATGCCTGTGGCCATCCGGCAATTCGTCGGTCGCTGGCAGCCCCTGGAAACGGAGGATCGAAGCAGGCTGCCCAGCGCATTCCAGCCGCAAGGTCAGCATTGCGCGCTTGGTTCCGGGGCCATGCTCGGTGAAGCCGTGCTCGATGTTCAAGCGGGATTTCGCGTGCAGATCGGGCCGGTTTCTTATCGACAGTTTACGGATCTTTCGCCCGCGCATCCGGCCCTGAAACGGCTGGTGCAGCTTATTCGGCTGGCCGTCGGCCCGGAGCATGATTTCGACATCCAAGTCCTGCTTCGCGGTGAGGATATACCGCCTTCGGCGTTGACGATGGATGAAGACCGTGCCCTTCGGCTCGGTCAGAACGCCTGGATTGGCGACCTCCGATCACGAGCCGAGATTGGCGACGCGATCTACGAGATATCAGCAAGCTGACAGCTCCAGCCATCGGCGAGCATTTTGGAAGGATGAAAAAAAACACATGATGACCGATATCAATCTCAAGGCGCTGATCGCCAGGCTCAATCCAACCTGCCGACAGTCGCTCGAAGCCGCAGCCGGCCTCACCCTGTCGCACACGCACTACAATGTCGAGATCGAACATTGGCTCTTGAAACTGATGGAGGACGACGGCAACGATATCGATTGCATCCTTCATCACTTCGACGTCGACAAGGGTCAGCTTGCAGCTCACCTGACCAGCAGGCTGGACAAATTCAAGACCGGTAATGCGCGCGCTCCGTCTCTTTCACCCGACATCATCCAGCTCGCCAAAATGGCCTGGCTCGTCGGCTCGATCGACCATGGCGCCAATATCACCCGCTCTGGCTATCTTCTGCTCGCTCTGCTTTCGGATGAGCATCTGTCGAGGTTTGCCTGGGACATGTCGAAGCAGTTCAGGCTGATCGTTCCCAAGCAGCTCAAGGAGTCGCTGGAGGACATTGTGCGCGGTTCCAGCGAAGCGTCTTCAGGGACAGCTGACGAGCCGGCGGACGCTCGAGCCGGGGCGACCACGAGCGGGACATCCGGGACACCGGCGCTGGATCGCTTCACCATCGATCTCACCGAGCGGGCGCGTGCGGGTGATATCGACCCTGTCCTCGGCCGGGACCCGGAAATCCGTCAGCTCATCGACATCCTGACGCGACGCCGCCAGAACAATCCGATTCTGACCGGCGAGGCTGGTGTCGGAAAGACGGCGGTCGTCGAGGGCTTTGCCTTGCGCATCGCGGCTGGTGACGTACCGGAGCCACTCGCTAACTTGTCTCTGAAGGTTCTCGATCTCGGCCTTTTGCAGGCGGGTGCCGGGATGAAGGGCGAATTTGAAAATCGCCTGAAGGATGTGATCAAGGAGGTCAAGTCTTTCGCCCGGCCGATCATCTTGTTCGTGGATGAAGCGCACACCTTGATCGGCGCCGGCGGCCAAGCCGGTCAGGGTGATGCCGCCAATCTTCTCAAACCCGATCTTGCCAGAGGTGAGCTCCGGTTGATCGCGGCCACGACTTGGGCGGAATACAAGAAATATGTGGAGTCGGATGCAGCGCTCACTCGGCGTTTCCAGGTCGTCAAGGTCGAGGAACCGTCCGAAGCTGCGGCCATTCAAATGATGCGCGGTCTCGTGCGAGGCCTGGAGGGCCATCACAACGTCAGGATCCTGGACGAGGCCGTTACAGCGTCCGTCAAACTCGCCCACCGCTACATCGCGGGGCGACAATTGCCGGACAAGTCGGTCAGCCTTCTGGATACCGCCTGCGCCCGGGTCGGCCTTAGTCAGAGCACCACGCCGCCTGCTATCGAAGATGCACGTCTCGAGGTCGAGCAGCTCGTCTTGGAAATTGAGGTTGTGACGCGCGAAAATCTGCTCGGCGGGGGCCAGGAGGAGAGGCTGGAGGAGCTGCGTTCGTCCTTGAACACGGCCGAGGATGCTGTCGCTGCCCTGGAAGGGCGCTGGCGGCAGGAGCAGGATCTGGTGCGTCGGATCTGCGCGGTCGAAGATCGGTTGCCCAGCGCGCTGACGGCCGCAGATCTTACCGACGAAGAGGCACCGGCCGCCCTCCGTCTCGAACTCGAGCGGCTTGAGGAGGAGCTTGATGGCGTTCGCGGTGAAACACCGCTCGTGCACATCAAGGTCGACGAGCAGGCCATCGCCGAGGTGGTTGGTCATTGGACCGGCATCCCGGTAGGCCGCATGGTAACCGATGAGATGAACCTGATCGTCAACCTCAAGGGGCATCTGGAGAAGCGCATCGTCGGGCAGCCCCATGGCATGGCCTCGATCGCACAGAGCATCCGTGTCTCGCGTGCCAAGCTGACCGACCCGAACCGGCCGATCGGCGTTTTCTTGATGGTCGGGACCAGCGGTGTCGGGAAGACGGAAACGGCGGTGTCGCTGGCCGAGCTCCTTTATGGCGGACGACAGAGTCTGACGGTGATCAACATGTCCGAGTTCAAGGAGGAGCATAAGGTCGCGACCCTGATGGGAGCACCTCCGGGCTATGTCGGTTATGGCGAGGGCGGCGTCCTCACGGAAGCCGTGCGGCGCCGGCCGTATGGGGTGATCCTGCTCGACGAGATGGAAAAGGCCCATCCAGGCGTCCAGGACGTCTTTTATCAGGTGTTTGATCGGGGCGTCCTGCGCGACAGCCAGGGCCGTGATGTCGATTTCAGGAACACGGTCATCATCATGACCTCGAATGCCGGCACGGAGACAATTGCTCGCCTCTGCGCGGATCCCGAAGCCGTTCCCGATGCCGAGGATCTGGCAGACGCTCTGCGTCCGGAGCTGCTTCGAAGCTTCAAACCGGCCTTTCTCGGCCGGCTGACCGTGCTGCCCTATCTTCCGCTTAGCGCCGATGTCATGAGGCGTATCATCGTGTTGAAGCTCGACAGCGTAAGGCTGCGCATGCTGGAGAACTATCGCGCCGGCTTCACCTATGCGCCCGAGCTCATCGACGCGATCGCAGCACGCTGCACGGAAATGGCCAGTGGCGCGCGAGCCATCGACAACATCCTGAACCACGAACTCTTGCCGCGGATGTCGACCGAATTGCTGACATGCATCGC